>JALETK010000105.1 GCA_022781505.1 Clostridiales bacterium
TTCCCCTGCAAGCCGCAAGGCTTGCGCGCCCCGTCAGGGGCGCAATATTGGCCCGGGTGCATGACCGGCCTCACGGCCGGTGCAATGCTGCGCATTGCGGGGGAACGGATTGCCACGTCGCTGCGCTCCTCGCAATGACAGTTTTGGAGGCCGGTTCCTTGGGACGGGGCTGCCAGGGAAACCTGCAACTGCGCGGGAGGGTCATGACCCTCCCCTACAGATGTACCCCGGAACCTGCCCGTAGGGGAGGGTCATGACCCTCCCGGGCACCTGCCGGAACCCTGGCACTTTCGATCAAACCCACCGCACTCCCACGTACTCCCAAGTCTGTCATTGCGAACCAGCGCGCACGCTGGTGTGGCAATCCGTTTCCCCGCAAGCCGCAAGGCTTGCGCGCCCCGTCAGGGGCGCAATATTGGCCCGGGTGCATGACCGGCCTCACGGCCGGTGCAATGCTGACGCATTGCGGGGGAACGGATTGCCACGTCGCTGCGCTCCTCGCAATGACAGTTTTGGGGGCCTGATCCGTTGGGGCGAGGGTGCCAGGCAGATTTGCAGGTGCCCGGCGGGGGCGAGCCCCCGCCCTACAGGTGCGCCGCCGAAGCCCGCTCCCCTTCTAAAAAAGCGCCCCCGGGGGACAGATTGAATTTCAATCCGTCCCCCAGGGGCGCCACAATGACTATTCATTTCTGCTCACTGGATATGCACATGATTATTAATGTGATCCATACAATAGCAATAGTACCCATTGCACTTGGAGCAATACCGGAACTCCAGGTCCGGGTCGGTGAGGTTGGTTCTGCCGCAGACGGTGCAGCGGTGGGTGTAGGGGGCCTCGGGGCGGGTGGTGGTGGCCTGGTAGGAGCCGGCTGTGGGGAAGGGGATGGTCTTGGCCCTCCGGGACTTGGAACGCCGACCCAGGCGGGAGGCGTTGGCCCGCCAGCTCACGGGGAAGATATTCAGGAAATCCTTCCCAAAATACAGGAAATAGTTGGCCAGGGCGAACAGGGGCATCAGGTTATAGGGGAACGCGGAGATGGTCAGCAGCTGCACCAGGTACATGGCCAAATCCAGAATTCCCAGCCACCGGGCCTTCACCGGAATGATGAAGAAGATCAAAAACTGGGTGTCCGGGAACATGGTGGCGTAGGCCAGGAACAGGGTCATGTGGAGGGTGGCGGGGCTCACCCAGATGCCCCAGATCATGCCCGCCACGTCCAGGCATAAAATGCCCGTGAGGTAATAGAGGTTGAACCGGAGCGCGCCCCAGGAATTCTCCACGGCCTCCCCCAGCTGGAAATAGAACAGAGCCGCGATGGCCGCCCAGATGAGCCTCTCGCCGCTGAGCTCCAGGAAGGCGAAGGAGAACAGCCGCCAGACCTCCCCCCGCAAAATGGCCGCCCGGTCAAAGCGGAGGGCCAGGTAGAGGATTTGGCTGGGGTCCATGATATTGACAATGTAAACCACCACATTAAGGAGCACAACCCAGGCCATCAGGTGGGGAATGCCCTTATTCCGGTTGCGAAAGCAGAAGCGCTCAAAGCGGCTGCGCAGAGACTTCACGGGACTTCACTCCTTCCATGACATGAGAACCATTTTAGCGGATTTCCCATAAAATGTCTACAACATTTTGTAAACTTTCCCGGGGAGTATGCCCAAAACCGGGGTGGTTCAGACAAATTCCGGAAAGTGTGAAAATATGCCTTGACATTTCCCCGGCGGTGGATATAATAGAAGAGAAATTTCATAAAGCCTTATCAAGAGTGGCGGAGGGAACGGCCCGATGAAGCCCGGCAACCTGTTTTTTCAAGGTGCCAAATCCGGCGTTGTACGAAAGATGAGGGGTAGCAATCTGTCGCTCCGAATCGCCGGAGCGAATTTTTTATACCCAGGCCTTTCTTGATGGGGAACCATAACAGGAGATAGATACCATGGAAAAAAGACTTTTTACCTCTGAATGCGTCACCACGGGCCATCCCGACAAGGTGGCGGACCGCATTTCCGACAGCATTCTGGACGCCTGCCTGGCCCAGGACCCGGACGCCCGGGTGGCCTGCGAGACTCTGGTGACCACGGACTTCTGCTGCATCTCCGGAGAGATCACCACCACCGCCTCTGTGGACTATGAGGCCATCGCCCGGCAGACCATCCGGGAGATCGGCTACACCCACCCCGGGGACGGCTTCGACGCCGAGTCCGTGGAAATCCTCTGCCGGATTCACACCCAGTCCCCGGACATCGCCCTGGGCACCAACGACCAGGTGGGCGGCGCGGGAGATCAGGGCATGATGTTCGGCGGCGCCTGCAACCAGACCCCGGAGCTCATGCCCCTGGCCGGGGCCATGGCCCGGGCCCTCACCAACCGGCTGACCCAGATGGTGGCGGAAAACCCCCTCCTCCGGCCCGACGGCAAGGCACAGGTTACGGTGGAGTTCGACCAGGCAGGGAACCCCATCGGGGTGGAGACCGTGGTGGTGTCCATCATGCACAGCGCGGCCTTTGAGATTGAGCAGCTGCGGCAGTACATCCGGGAGCTGGTCATCGCCCCGGTGCTGAGCAGCTACGGCTTTGACATCCGGGACGTGTGCAACATTTTCATCAACCCCACAGGCAAGTTCGTGGTGGGCGGCCCCGCCGGTGACACGGGCCTCACAGGCCGGAAGATCATTGTGGACACCTACGGCGGCTATTTCTGCCACGGCGGCGGCGCCTTCTCCGGCAAGGACCCCACCAAGGTGGACCGGAGCGCCGCCTACATGGCCCGGTACATGGCCAAGAACCTGGTGGCCGCCGGCCTGTGCGACCGGGTGCAGGTGGAGCTGGCCTACGCCATCGGCGTGGCGGAGCCTGTGAGCGTCCTGGTGGACACCTACGGCACCGGCAAGGTCCCCGATGAGCGGCTGACGGAGCTTCTGCGCCGGGAGTTCGACCTGACCCCCGCCGGCATCATCCGCACCCTGGACCTCCGCCGCCCAATCTACGCCGAAACCGCCGCCAAGGGCCACTTCGGCATCACCCAGGGCCGCCCCTGGGAACGCACCGACCGGGTGGATGCGCTGCTGGCCGCGGTGAATGGGTGAATCAATCATCGATCATAATTGTGGTGTCCCTGCAGGACGATGGAATCCCAATCCACCCCCGCAGGGACACTTTTTTGCTGCCGCCCCCCGCTCGCTCACCGCAACCCAGACACTCCCGCTACACCCGCCGCACCCCCAAGCCTGTCATTGCGAACCAGGCCGCAGCCTGGTGTGGCAATCCGTCCCCCGCGCGCGCACCGCACCCAAGGCACTCCCGCGACACCCGCCGCACCCCCAACCCTGGCATAGCGAACC
>JALETK010000148.1 GCA_022781505.1 Clostridiales bacterium
CCGGAACCGTCTCCCAGTGATAGATTTTAGGGTCGATGTTAACCGCCCAGAAATCGCCCTCCCGGTGGAAGCCGTAGCGGTCCAGGACCTCCGGTGGGGTGATCTTGGTTCTGTCTGCCCGCATGGAGGTGTGGCCCCAGGTTCTGAGGCAGCTGGTGGCCTGGCCCAGGAACTGATCCTCCAGGGACTTGCCCCGGTGCTCCGGCAGGAGGTAGAGCTCCGTGATGAGACCCTGCCGGGGGTCCAGGCTGAGGAGCCCAACGGGGGTGCTTCCCAGCATGGCGGCGAAGGTGGCAAGCCCCGGGGTGCCCAGGGGCAGCTCCGTGAGAGGGGCGTACCAGAGGTTAAAGTCCCGCTTCTCCCCCTGCCGCCACCATTTCTGCCGGGCGAAGGTAGACAACTGGGGCGGGACATGGCTGTTGTCGTTCAGGAACTCGTATGTAAACCGGCCGCTGTCCCAGAACAGCTTAGACACCGCCGTGTTGTCACAATAGGGCACCCGGCTGCAGTCCCCGTCAAAGAAGAGCCGGGTGAGCACCCCCCGGAGCACCGCCCCGTGGCAGAAGATGGCCACGGTTCCCCCGGGATACCGGTTTGCCGCCTCCTCCATGCCGGCGATGAACCGGCCGGTGTACTCCGGGAAGGTCTCGGAGCCCTCCACATGCCAGGCTGCCGGGTCCCGGTTGAACCGGCGCATGTCCTCGGCCTCGAAGGTCTCCAGATAGCCGAAGGGCACGTCCTCCCAGCGGCCCAGGTTGATCTCCCGAAAGGCAGGGCTCCGCTGAAGGGGCAGGCCCTTGGGCACATAGACGGAGCGGGCGGTGAGGCTGGTTCGGGTGAGGTCGCTGGAGAAGCAGGCGTCCACGGGAATTTCCCGGAACCGCTCCTTCACCGCCTCCACCTGGGCAAAGCCCGTGGGGGTCAGGATGGAGTCATATTGCCCATGGATCCGGCGAAAGGCGTTGCCCTCGGCCTCCCCATGGCGCACCAAATAAATTGTGGTCATGTTCGTTCCTCACATTATCACGCAGTATTTTCCAAGGCTCTTTTTCATCTTCTCCGCCGCCTCCGCAGCCCGCTGGGCAAAGTCCCGGCCGTCGGAATCGCCGCTCTTCCAGGCCCCCAGAATGGACCGGGAGGCGCAGATGGCCGCCCCGTGGCCGAAGCGGTCAAAGGCGTACTGGACATTTTTGGCGGAGCCGCCCTGGGCCCCGTAGCCGGGCACCAGGAAGAACATCCGGTCATACTTGGCCCGGAGGCTCCGGATGGTCTCGGGATAGGTGGCCCCCACCACGGCGGCCACCTGGGAATAGCCATACTTCCCGTACAGGTCGGCGCCCCAGCGGCTCACCAGATCCGCCATGGCCGTGTGCACCAGGCGGCCTCCGGAGAGGAGATCCTGCACCTCCACGCTGGAGCGGTTGGAGGTCTTTACCAGGACGAAAACGCTCTTGCCGCTGCGGCAGTAGGGCAGGAAGGGACGGATGCTGTCTCCCCCCAGGTAGCCGTTCAGGGTCACGGCATCGCAGGCGTAGGGGGCGAAGCCGGGGCCGGCGGCCTCCACGGAGCCGAAGACCCCGGAGGCGTAAACCTCCGCCGTCTCGGGCATATCACCCCGCATACTGTCCAGAATGGTGTAGTAGCCCAATTCCCGGGCATGGGCCAGCACCCGCTGCATGGCGCTGATGCCCGGGCCGCCCAGGACGGCGAAGCAGGCGCTCTGCACCTTCACCCCGGCCACCTGATCCCGGAGACTGTCCAGAATGGCCAGGCAGAAGGTCTCATAGGCTGAGGCCACGGCCTCCGGGCCCTGGCCCAGGCGCTGCCTGGCCTCCTCCAGAAGGTACGCCGGAACCACATCCGGCGTGGGGTCCAGGCCCACAACGGTGGGGTTTTTCATGGTGCGGATTCTTTCCTGCAAAATATCAATGGACATGTTTGATCCCCCCAGGGTTGGTTTTTTGAAAGGCTGCAGCGGCCGATGCCCGTGAGGCGTCCAACCGCCCGGCCAGCCTTTCCGTCATTTTGATTCTATAAATATTGTAACATATTTTTTTGCTTCTGAAAAGGAAAAAGCCGGATTCCGCAAAAAATTCCTGGTTTCTCTCTTTTCCGCCGGCGCATACTAAGGGCGAAAGGAAGTGAACGCAATGAAAGGCTTTGCAATTGTCTCCTCCATGGCCATCGGCGCCGCCGCAGGCGCGGTGGCGGTCATGATGATGCCCACCCGGAATCCCGCCCGGCGTCTGGCCCGAAAGGCAGCCGCAGGGGTGGAGGACGCGGTCTCCCAGGCCGCCTCCAAGCTGGCCCCGTAAAACAAGGACGCCTCCCGGCTCAAAGCCGGGAGGCGGTTTCCGAAATTCTGCGGAAGGGTCATTTACTGGGCTCGCCGGTGGAATCCTCCGGATGGTTCCGGGCTCTCTTCTTTCCGGCGCGGCGCACCAGGCACCAGATCAGCAGCGCAATCAGCACCAGCGGGAGCCAGATGGGAAGCGCGGAGGCCGCCAGGACGAACAGATTGATAAAGAAGTCCGCCAGACCCTCCAGGCTGCTCTGGAAGCCCCTGGAAATCCGCTCCCAGACCGTGGGCTCCTGGGTGGGGGTGAGAACCTTCACCTCCTGAATGCTCAGGTGGACGGTGCTGTAGGACACCAGATTGTCATACAGCCGCAGCTGGGACTGGGCGCTCTCCAGCTGGTAGCGCACGTCCGTCAGCCGGGACTCGATCTCCAGCAGATCCTGGGTGGTCTCCGCCTTCTCCAGAAGCTCCATCAGCCGGTCCCGCTCCACCTCCAGAGCCTTGACCCGGCTCTCGGTGTCGGAATAGCTCAGGGTGACATCCTCGGCGGTCTGGGAGCTGCTGACCACATTGGAAAGCCGCTCCACCTGGGACACAAACTCGCTCAGCTGCTGGGAGGGAATCCGGATGGTCAGGCTGGCGCTGCGCAGGGCGTTGGCGTCGCTTGTCCGGTTTCCGTAGATGTACTGCTCCTCCACATAGCCTGAAAGCCGGGCGATCTGCTCCGACACTCCGGCCATGAGGGTCTCAAAATCCTCCGTCTCCGCGTCCATACTCACGGTGCGGATCAGCTTCCGGTTGGGATCCGTGACGGTCAGATCCGTGGTCAGGGTATTGGTACCGTAGAGAGAGCCGTCGGACGCCACCTCAAACTTCTCATTGGCGGCAGCGGTCTCCTCCATATAGAACTCCCAGCCGCCGTCCACGACGTCGGCGCTCTTGCTCCCGTTCTGAGAGCAGCCGGTGAGCAGCAGGGCCGCCAGCAGCAGGCAAATCAGGATGTTCCGTTTCATGTTCATTACCTCCCGTTTTTTCTGTTTTCATCTATATAGACGGGAAAAACGGGCGTCGGTTGCAGAGGCATTACATTTTTTACCCTTCACCGGCGGGTGTTGGTTACAGGGGGCTCTTACCCTCCCGGCGGAGCAGGGCCATGGCGGCCTGCTCTCTTCCCTGAAGCTCCGTCAGGCTCAGGCCCATGAGGCTTGCGGTCTCCTCCTGGGATTTGGGAGGCTTGCCGTTCAGGCCGAAGCGGAGAATGAGAATCTTCCGGTTCTCCGGCTCCAGGCAGGACAGCAGCTCCTCCACCTGACTGCGAAGCTGGAAGTAATCCGAATCCTCAACCTTCTCCGGTTCCGCCTCCGGCTCGGGCTTGGGCTCCCGGCGGAGGGCGGCGGCAGCGTCCCGAACCATCTTGCCCAGGCTCTGAGCCTCCTCCACGGTCATACCCAGCTCCTGGGCCAGCTCCTCCGGGCCGGGGTTCCGGCCCAGCCGCTCCAAAAGCCGCCGGTCCGCCTGCTGATAGGCCCGGACAGAGGCCAGAAGCCGCTGGGCCTCGCCGGAAACCATGTACTGCAGGGCAACCGCCCGGGCCATGGCCTGGCGCACATGCCATCGGGCCCGCTCCAGCACGTTCTCCCCGGCGTCCTCCATGGCACCCATGAGGCCCATGGCGCCCTCCTGCATCAGATCCAGGAGCAGCACCCCCTGCCCCGCAAAGGCCGGAGCCTCCTGGGCCACCAGCCACAAAAGGCCCTCGGTCAGCCGGTTTGGGTTCTCCCCACGGCTGAGGCTCTCCCGGGCCTGGGCCTCTGTCAGCCGGGGAAGCTGCTCCAGCTCCTGCCAGTACAGCCGCAGAGGGTCTCCCCCCTCCAGACCACCCGGGAGACGCCCCTCCCGCACCAGCTCCGCCTCCAGGGTCAGGCGCTGGAGCAGGGCGCCGCTGCCGCTCTGGGGCAGATGGGACACATCCAAGCCCACGCCCCGCTCCTCCAGGCACAAGGCCGCTTCCCGGGCCTCCTCCTCATCCACGGAGCCCAGGATTGCAAAAAAACGCTCCACGGGAATTTCTGTTCCCCGGGGAATTCCCTCCAGAACCCGGCGCCAGCCAGGCTCCTGCCACTCCAGATCCAGTTCCAAAGCCGATTCCTCCTCATATGTATTTTAAATGTAAGGCGGGGTCTTGCCCAATGTCGCAAACTTAAAAGCGCAGGACATGGCAGAAACCACACAAAAAATAGCGGGAAAGAATTGAATCCCCAAAAAGCTTATGCAAAAACGAAATATTATTCATCATTTTCTGATCTTGAAAAAACTCCATTTCATGTCCGTAGGGGCTTAAACCTGTGTCCGCCCGCAGGGAAAGATGTCGTTCCGCAAAAATCCAATGCAAATTCGCACAAAATTCGGGAAGAATACGAATTCGCCCAACATTTACACAAATTTATTCCCCCTACCGCGGGCGGACACGCGGGTCCGCCCCTACAAGCGGTCAGGAAGCCTTTTGCCAAGGTTCGTGACATTGGGTCTTGCCCCAGCCCTGCGGTATTTTAGGATACAGGCTTATCCCTTTCATTCGTAAAATCAGAGCATACTCCCGCCTACAGATGCACCTGCATGTCCGCAGGTGTTCAATCCTCCAAAAAGTCCTCCAGGCCCATTTCCGCGCCCTTGGTCTTGATGACCTCAAAGGCCTGGCGCTCAATCTGGCGAACCCGCTCCTTGGAGACGCCCAGGGTTTTGGCGATCTCCTCCAGGGAGTGGCAAACCCCGTCGTCCATTCCGAAGTGGAGGCGGATGATGGTCTGCTGCCGTTCATTCAGCTGCGTCAGAAGGCCGTCCATCACCTCCAGCAGCTGGGCCTGCACCAGGGACTCCTGGGGACTCTTGGCCCGGTCGTCGGGCAGGAGCTGGCCGATGGTTCCCTCCCCGTCCTCTCCCGCCGGGGCGTCCAGGGAGCAGGTTTCGGGAATCAGCTGGAGGAGCTTGTCCACCTTCTCCGGGGGGATGCCCGCCGTCCTGGCCAGGGTCTCCCGATCCGGCTCCTGGCCCCCCTGCTGAATCAGGGCCGCTTTGGCCCCCATGAGCTTGCGCATCCGCTCTGCCGTGTGCACCGGCACCCGGATAAGGCCCGCGTGGTTCATCAGGCACCGGGTGATGCCCTGACGAATCCACTTGGTGGCGTAGGTGGAAAACCGGTACTCCAGACGGTAGTCAAACTTCCGGGCCGCCACAATGAGGCCGATATTTCCCTCCTGAATCAAATCCATCAGGGGAACCCCTCTGCCCGCGTACTCCCGGGCCACGGAGACCACCAGCCGCAGGTTGCAGTTGACCATCTGCCGGATGGCCTCCTGATCCCCCTGGGCGCAGGCCTTTGCCAGCTCCCGCTCCTCCTCCGGGGTCAGCCGGGGATACTGGCGAATCTCCTGGAGGTAGGCCCCCAGTCCGTCATCCCCGGCCTTCTGAGGGATGCATTTCTCTTCCTTTGTCTCTGTTGGCATATGATCTCTATCCTCCGTAGCCCTTTTTGGCCCGCATGGCATCCCGAATGGCCATCAGTCCCTCCGGCCCCTTGGCCTGGGACAGGCGGCGCTCTTCGCGTATGGTGTCCACATAATCTCTCATGGCCCCTTCGCTGACGGGGCCCTGCTGCTTCTGGGCGATCCCGGCCAGGTGGGCCATTTCCTCCGGGGTCAGGTTCTCCAGGGCGGCCAGGCGAACCTGCAGCCCCTGGCGGTGCTGCTCCCGCAGCTGACCGTAGCACCGGCCCAGGAGCTCGCAGGAGAACTCCTCCGGGGCCAGATCCACCTGATCCAGAAGCGCCGGCTCCCGGAGAATCTGCCCCAGCAGAGCCTCCTCCGCCATGGCGGATTTGATGTTGTCATATCGGATGGTCCGGCTCTTGGGCCGGAGCTTGTCCGCAGGGGCCAGGTCGATTCGCTCCTGCTTCTTCTGATCCCGGCGCTGCCGCCGGGTCACGGCCTTCTGAATCTCCAGCTTCAGGGCCTCATAGCTGACCCCCGCCGCCTCCGCAGCCCGGGTTCCGTAGACCTCCCGCTCCACGGCGTTGCCCACGGTGGCCAGCAGCTCTGCCGTGGCCTTCAGGAATTCCACCTTCTGGTCGTCCTGGGAGATGTCATACTTCCGGGCCAGGGCCTGGAGCTGATACTCCATCTGGTTCTCCGCCCCCTCCAAAAGGAGCTTGAACCGGTCGGCCCCGTACTTCTTCAGGAATTCATCCGGGTCCTTGGCCCCCTGCATCCGCAGCACCCGCAGCTGCAGGCCGGACTTTTCCAGCATGGGCATGGCCCGGCGGGTGGCGTTCTGCCCGGCCTCGTCCCCGTCGTAAATCAGCACCACCTGGTCAGTGTACTTGGACAGAAGATTCACCTGATCCTCCGTGAGGGCGGTGCCCAGGGAGGCCACGGCGCAGTCGAAGCCGTACTGGTGCAGAGCAATGGCGTCCATGTAGCCCTCCACCAGGATAATCCGACCCATTTTGCTCTTTTTCGCCAGATTCATGGCGAAGAGATTTTTTCGTTTGTTGAAAATCAGGGTCTCCGGGGAGTTGAGATACTTGGGAGTGGAGTCGTCCATCACCCGGCCTCCGAAGCCGATCACATGGCCCCGGACGTCAATGATGGGGAACATGAGCCGGTTCCGGAACCGGTCGTACACCGTGCCCTTGGTCTGGTGCCGCAGGGCCAGGCCTGCCTCCAGAAGCTCCTCCTCGGTGTAATTCTTCTGCTTCATGGCGTCCAAAAGGCCCGTCCAGCCGTTGGGCGCAAAGCCCACCCCAAAGCGGGTGAGGGTTCCCTGGCTGAGCCCCCGCTTTCTGGCGTAGGCCAGACCCTCGGCCCCGGCGGGGCCGTAGAGCTGGGCGTGGAAATACCGGGCGGCCTCCTTGCAAAGGCCCCAAAGCCGCTCCTGGCGGCGGTACTGGCTCTGGTACTGCTCGTCCTCGGGCACATCCAGCCCCGCCCGCTTTGCCAGAAACCGCACCGCGTCAGGGTAGCTCAGGCTCTCAATTTCCATAATGAAATTGATCACGCCGCCCCCCTTGTGGCAACCGAAGCAGTAGTAAAAGCCCATATCCGGCACCACGGAGAAGGAGGCGGTCTTCTCCCCGTGGAAAGGGCACAGGCCGAACAGCCGGCCCCCCCGGCGGGTCATATTCACATACTGGCCCACCACATCCTCAATGGGATTCCGCTCCACCAGCTCATCCAAAAAGCTCGCGGGAAATGCCATACACACCCCTCCTTCCCCTGGATGAGCTTATTATACTCCAAACACGCCCATGGGTCAAGCACGTCCATTTTTCCCTCTTCCCTGAAAAAACCGAAAAAAACACTTGCATTCCGGAGGGAGTTGTGGTATCATAATCGGGCGATTGATTGAACGGGTGTAATACGCCCTTATGACACACGAGCAGAAAGAGGTGAAACGACATGAAGGAAGGTATCCATCCCAAGTACGAACAGACTACGATCCGCTGTGCCTGTGGCAACGTTTTCACAACCGGTTCCACAAAGAAGGACATTAAGGTTGAAATCTGCTCCAAGTGCCATCCCTTCTACACCGGCAAGCAGAAGCTGGTTGACACCGGTGGACGCGTTGATCGGTTCAACAAGAGATTCGGCCTGAAGTAAGTCGACAAAGTCCGCACCGCGATTGTGGTGCGGACTTTTTGC
>JALETK010000163.1 GCA_022781505.1 Clostridiales bacterium
AAAAAGCGCCCGTGGCCCCTTAAATTTGTTGACAAGTCACCATCTTCCGGATATAATGGCAGAAAGTCTAAGGAAAGAGGTACCGGTATGATCAAGCTAATTACGGACGCCGCCAGCGACATCTCCTATGGCGACGAGGCCCGGTATGGGATTCGGGTCATTCCCTTCCAGGTCTCCCTGGGGGACAAGTCCTACACCAGCCGGGTGGATTTTGACAACGAGGGATTCTATGCCCTCATGGAGCAGGTGGACGAGATCCCCAAGACCGCCCAGGTGAACCCCTTCCAGTTTGAGGAGCTCTATCTGGAGGAGGCGAAGGCCGGGGTCACGGAGCTGATTCTGGTGCTCATCAACTCCCACGGCTCCGCCACCCACGGTAACGCCCTCATTGCCGCCCAGCAGTTCCGGCAGGAGCATCCGGAGCTTCAGATGAACATTCACATCTTCGACGGCCGGGGCTACTCCTCTCTCTACGGCGCCCCCGTGATCAAGGCCGCCCAGATGCTGGAGGCGGAGAAGCCTCTGGAGGAGGTGCTCCGGTACCTGGAGGAGGAGCTTCCCCGGCGGGAGATTTTCTTCGGCATGTACTCCCTGCGGTACGCCGCCAAGTCCGGCCGGATTCCCAGCGCCGCCGCCTTTCTGGGGGACAAGCTGAATCTGAAGCCCATTATGCGGATTTATGAAAACGAAATCGTCACCGCCGCCAAGTGCCGGGGCGAGAACAAGCTCATCTCCAAGGTGGTGGAGATGACCCTGGCGGAGATGGAGCCGGGCTCTGCCTACGAGGTGATCTACGGCAGCGACCCCACCTGCGCCGAGGAGGCAGCCTCCCAGCTGACCCAGGCCCTGGGCTATCCCCCCACAGCCCGGTACCAGATCGGCGCCGTCATCGCCGCCAACTCCGGCCCCAAAATCGTGGGCACCTCCTTCACCAGAAAATCAGAGTAACCCCAGGCAACCGCAAACATGCCCGGCACCCCGGCCCAACGCACCCGCCCCCCGGCCACGCACCGGTAGGGCGGGGGTCTTGCCCCCGCCGGGCACCTGCAAATCTGCCTGGCAACTCCATCCCAACGCACCCGGCCTCCGAACCCGTCATTGTTATGAAACAACCGCCGCACCCCCGCCCTGTCATCCTGAGCCAAAGGCGAAGGATCTCGCGCAGGGGGGTTCCGGTACGAGACCCTGGTGTATGAGATCCTTCGGCTGCGCCTCAGGATGACAATTGGGGTCTTTCGTTTATCGTGGTGTGAAAACACGTGATGATTGCGAGGAGCGCAGCGACGTGGCAATCCGTATCCTAAGCAATGCGCAGCATTGCACCGGCCGTGAGGCCGGTCACGCACCCAGTCCTGCATTGCGCCCCCGCCGGGGCACCTGCAAACCCGCCCTGGAGCTCCATCCCATAATGAAAGCCGCCGCAATCCCGTGGTTTTTGGGACTGCGGCGGTTTTCATTATCGAATGGATCTGGCGTACTCCGTGGGGGTGATGCCGAACTTCTCCTTGAACTGCCGGGAAAAGTGGTGCACCGTGGAATACTGGAGCACCTGGGCGATCTCCGTGAAGTTCATCTTCCCCTCCCGGATCATGAGCTTGCTCTCCTGGAGCTTGGCGCGGCGGATGTACTCCCCCGGGGAAATCTGGAGGTTCCGGTGGAACAGGGCCGTGAGGTACGAGGGGCTGACCCCCACCTCCCGGGCCACCATGGGGACGCTGAGCTTCTGCCGCACATTCTCCCCGATGAATTTCTGGGCGTGGCCCACCACCTCATTCTCGCTGTTGATGGCATTGGCCGTCCGGAGGGGGGCGCCGGAGGCCCCGGTGTCCTCCCGGAGCACCGTGAGAAGCACCTGGCCCAGGAGGCTGATGAGCATGTCCCCGGTGTACGGGTCCTCCTGATCCCGCTCCCGGAGCATCTGCTGCAGGAGGAGCACCGCCTTCTGGGGGGTGCGGAACTTCCGGTTCAGGAGGTGCTTCAGGCTGTCGCCCTCCAGGTCAAAGGTGATGGTGATGTAGCTGGGGGCGCAGTCCGCGTCGGCGTACTGCATGTGCCACTGGTGGGGGCCGTAGATGGCCATGTCCCCCTGCTCCAGCAGCAGATCCTGGCCCCCTGCCACGGAGTGGATGGAGCCCTTGTCCACATAGGTGAGCTCCAGCATGGAGTGCTCCTCCCCCCGGAAGAAGAAGCCCCGCTCCTTCTCGTGATAGAAGAAGGTGTACACCCGCTCCACCTGGAGGCGCCGGGACAGGGCCAGCTGCCGCAGGGGCACCGTCAGGGCCTCCGCCTGGGGCCAGGCCGGGGCCTTTGCCGCCATGCGGACGGTGCAGCTCTCCTGATAGGGGGCGACGGCGAACCGCACCCCCGGCTGGATGCACACGGGCTTGTCCAGATAGAAATACACAAACTCCCCCCGGCCCTTGGCCACAGCCAGGATGGACATGCCGGACTCGTAATCCAGATACACCGGCTCCGTGTGGAGATACTGGCACACGGACTGGGCCGTGGCCGTGACGGAACGCTGCTCCCAGGTGTCCCCCTGGGGCAGGCCCCCGCCGTCGGAGCGCTCCGCCAGGAGCCTGCCGTAGGGGGCAAAGGACAGCACGTTTAAATTCTGAACCATTGGGCAATTCCCTCCCATTCCGGGGCCCTATCTCTCGTAGGTGAATTCACAGTCGTAGATGCTGACGGTGTCCCCGTCCCGGATGCCCATCTCCTCCAGCCGCTGGAACAGGCCGCATTTGCGCAGCTGGCGGTCGAAGTAGTTCCGGGACTCGAAATCGTCGAAGTTGATGTCTCCCAAAAGCCGCTCCATCCAGGGGCCGGAGACCACCCAGGTGTCCCCATAGTGGTCGATTTCCAGCTCCTCCGGGTCTCCCGCCTGGGCCATGGGCTTCACATACTCCGGCTCATAGACGGTGATGGGCGGCAGCTCCCGGAGCCGCTGGGCGATGACCTGCATCAGCTGCCGGGTGCCCTGGGTGGTGGCGGCAGAGATTTCAAACAGCTCGCAGCCCAGCTCCTCCACATGGGCCCGGAGCCGCCGGAGGTTGTCGGAGTCCGGGGGCAGGAGGTCGCACTTGTTGGCGGCCACCACCATGGGCCGGTTGGAAAGATCCACGGAGTACTCGTGCAGCTCGGCGCAGATCTTGTCAAAGTCCTCCACCGGGTCCCGGCCCTCGCTGCCGGACACATCCACAATGTGCACCAGCAGGCGGCACCGGTCAATGTGCCGCAGGAAGTCGTGGCCCAGGCCCGCCCCCTCGGCGGCTCCCTCAATGCTGCCGGGGATGTCCGCCATGACGAAGGAAACCCCCTCGTCCACCTAGATGACCCCCAGGTTGGGGAACAGGGTGGTGCAATGGTAGTTGGCGATTTTGGGCCGGGCATTGGAGGTGACGGACAGGAGGGTGGATTTTCCCACGTTGGGGAAGCCCACCAGGCCCACGTCCGCCAGGAGCTTCAGCTCCAGAATCACCTCCCGGGCCTCTCCCGGGAGCCCTGCCTTGGAAAACCGGGGCAGCTGCCTTGTGGGGGTGGCGAAGTGCTTGTTGCCCCAGCCGCCCCGGCCGCCCTTGGCCAGGACAAAGTCCTCGCTGCCGGACATGTCCACAATGATCTGCTCCGTCGCCCCGTCCCGGACTACGGTGCCCCGGGGCACCTGAATCACCAGGTTCTCCCCCCGCTTGCCGGTGCGCAGGCCTCCCTGGCCGTCGCCGCCGGGGGCGGCGGTGTATTTCCGCTTGTACCGGAAGTCCATCAGGGTGGTGAGATTGTCGTTCACCCGGAGGATGACGCTTC
Organism: Clostridiales bacterium; assembly: GCA_022781505.1. GTDB lineage: Bacteria > Bacillota > Clostridia > Oscillospirales > Oscillospiraceae > Faecousia. The sequence goes on from JALETK010000163.1 coordinate 3,802, forward strand.
CCCCGTGCCCCCCGTCGCCCCCGTCGGGGCCACCGGCGGCCACATATTTCTCCCGGTGAAAGGCCACGGCTCCGTCGCCGCCCTTCCCGGCGGCCACGGTAATTTTCACTTTATCCACAAACATGGGAGTTTCCTCCTTTCAAAAAACCAGCTGTGTTCCAATTTTGCGCAGAACACAAGGGCTTATGCTCTCCGCAAAACCGCAACCCACGGCGCCACCATTTCCCCACAGCAGGGAACGGTCTTAACCAGGGGGTGTTGATTTGGGTTACAGATTGTCATACACGATGGGAAGCGCCCCTCCGATGCACCGGAGCGCGAACTTCAATGCGCAATGTAGGGCGGGGCAGGCACAAACCGGGCCCTCACCGGAACCCGGGAGCCCCCGATTCTGCCCGTAGGGGAGGGTCATGACCCTCCCGGGCACTTACCGGAACCCGGGCGCTTCCACCCCCTCCTGCAAGGGCTGGTACATCAGAACGGAGCTGCCAATCAGACTTGCCGCTACCCGGGAGGGTCATGACCCTCCCCTACAGACGCACCGCCAAACCTGCCCTGCCCGCACAAGTTTCATGACATTGTCCCGCGCCAGCGCAGCCTTTGAAACCTTTTTTAGCCGCAAGCAGCCCCCTGGTCAAGACCGCGCCCCACGGCGCTGAGGAGAGAGTAGCCCCTGTAGGCAAAAAGAGGTGTTGCAGCTTGTATGCAACACCTCTTGTCGTTATTACTGCTCCGCGTACACGCAGCACTGCTTCCGATCCTTGCCCAGCCGCTCGAACCGAACGGTGCCGTCCACCAGGGCGAACAGCGTATCGTCGCTGCCGATGCCCACGTTGGTGCCGGGATGGATGTGCGTGCCTCTCTGACGAACCAGGATGTTGCCGGCCAGCACGAACTGACCGTCTGCCCGCTTCACGCCCAGGCGCTTGGACTCGGAATCACGGCCGTTCTTGGTGGAACCGCCGCCTTTCTTGTGGGCGAAAAACTGAAGACCAATTTTCAGCATACGTTACACCTCCAAAACTTCGAGATAGTCAGGATATTCATCCCGCAGACCGATGAGGTACACCATAAGGCCGCTGAGGGCGGCCTGGACGGCCTCCTCCTCGTCACAGGCTGCGGGAAGGGTCAGGGTGATGGACGCGTTCTTCTCGTCCACCCTTACCTTGGCCCGGGCACCGCAAACGTCGTTGACGGTGCACTCGGTAAGGTTCACGGCGGAGGTAATGGCGGCACAGAGGATGTCCGTGCCCTCCTCGCCGTAACCGCTGTGCCCGGAGCAGCAGAATCCGGTGATTCTGTCCTCCTGGGTAAAAAATTCAACCTTTGTCATGGCTTACAGGGCAATCTTGGTGATTTCCACCTTGGTGTAAGGCTGACGATGGCCACGGAGGGACTTGGAGTCCTTCTTGGGGCGGTACTTGAAGACCACGACCTTCTTGCCCTTGCCGTTCTTGATGACCTTGCCCTCCACGGTAGCGCCGGCCACCACGGGAGCGCCGAACTTGGAGTTCTCGCCATCCACCACGGCCAGAACCTGATCGAAGGAGACGGTGCTGTCGGCTTCCACGCCCAGCTTCTCCACATAGATCACGTCGCCCTCGGCTACGGTGTACTGCTTGCCACCGGTCACGATAACTGCTTTCATGAATGTTGCACCTACTTTCTGTTGTAGTCTCGCTCTTGGGGCGCGGAACATGCCGACTTAAGGCCCCTTCAATGCGGCTTGTCCATTTTATCATTGGTTTTTCCCAATGTCAAGGAAAAAGTCCCGGTTTTTTTATTTTTTTCTCCTGCCCTCATGGGCCTTTCCGGAGTTCCGGCGGCCTTTGGGACAGAACCGGAATTTTGTCCCTACATTCCGGGAGGCCCACGGGGTATGATAGTATCAAATCACACCTTGGGGGTACTTTGCCATGCGGAAGCACGATTTGAACAGAGCCATGGTGGAGGCCACGGTCAGCCGGGCGCTGCAGGATATGGAGCGGGACTCCCACAGAAGCGCCCGGAATCTGGTGGACATGGGTCTGCTCTTTGCCCGGGGCCCCTTTGAGCAGCGGTTTCTCACTTTGTGCCGGAATATTCTGGAGGACGAGGCCAGCCCATATTACCAGGTTATCAACCGGGCCCTGGCCCAGTTTGACCGGCAGAGCCTCCTCACCCTGGGCATGAATCTGGGCTTCGAGGGCTGCAGCCGGGGAGCCCGGCGGATTCGGGAGATCGAGGCCACCCAGGGCTTCAACGTCCCCTGGGCCCTGGAGATTGCCGCCGGGAGCCAGGGGCTGTCCCGGGTCTACATCCAGCGGACGGTCTCCGAGGCCATGGAGCTGGGCATCCACGTCTTTCTCCTGGAGGACCGGGGCATTGACCAGGGGGAGCTGGAGCTGCTCCTGGCGGACAATCCCACCTGCGCCTTTGGGGTCTTCACCACCGGCAGCCGGGGCCCGGAGTGGGATCTGGCCGGGCTGTCCCGGTTTCACAATCTTCTCATGTCCGTCCAGGGGGAGGAACCCCTGGCTCTGGCCTTTTGCCGGGCTCTGGAGGAGCGGCGGATGCCCTATGCCGTCCACCTGGCCTACACGGACGAGACGGCGGGCCGCCTCCCCCAGCGGCTCCAGGAGGCAGCGGAGCTGCGGAGCCTCCTGGTGCTGCTGTACAACCAGGGGGCCAGCGTCCGGGTACAGGAGGCGGTGCAGCAGGGGGTTCAGACCGCCCGGACGGAGCACGCCTATCCCTTCGGCCTGGTGAACCTCCCGGGGGACATTCTGGCCATTGACGAGATCATCTCCTCTGACCCCTGCCGCCTCTCCTTCCTCCCCGACGGCACCGCCGTCACCACCCACGGCCCCACCTCCTCCAACATCCGCCACACCCCCCTGGCCCAGATCCTGCAAAAAGAACTCCCCAGATCCCCCCAGCCAACCCCCTGACCCCTAACGCCCCCGGCCCTCACCGCAGGGCGGGGTTATGACCAGGGGTGTTGATTGTGGTTACAAATTGGTTGCAAAAGTTGCACCGGCGCGGGAGCGCCTACGCCTTCCCCCGGGGGGGAAGGTGCCCCAGTGCGCACACTGGGGCAGATGAGGAACGGCGACGGCCTCCAAGTCGGAGTGCAGTTTCTCAATCAAGGAAAGCCCCTTCCCGATTCCCGTAGGTACCTTCCAGCCGCAACATTTCGCCGTTCCTCATCCGTCAGCCACAGGCTGACAGCTTCTCCCCGGGAGAAGCCTTTGGGCGCTGCCGCGCCAGCGGGT
>JALETK010000016.1 GCA_022781505.1 Clostridiales bacterium
CTGCGATTTCCCTACTTTTGGATAAGAAAAAACCTTGAAATCTTTCGATTTCAAGGTTTTTCCCTTCAACCAGTGAACTTTTGGTGGAGATAAGCGGGATCGAACCGCTGACCTCTTGAATGCCATTCAAGCGCTCTCCCAGCTGAGCTATACCCCCATATTTTGTTTTGTTCGCTGTGTCTCGTGGACTGCTCTCATATAATACCACAGATTCCGGAAATGTCAAGCATTTTTTTAAAAATTTTTGAGAGGCGATAGATTCCGGTTTTGTGGTGGGTGGGGCAGGGGGGAGAGCGGGGATTGGGTTTGCATTGACAGGGGCAGCAGATGCGTTTTCCCGGCTTTCCACCGCGGGGCGGTGAAGGCCGTTTCCTGTGGTGGAAAGCCGGGTTGCTGTTTTTAAGCTACGAATTGGATGCTACTACCGTAAAGGCTGTGTGGAGCAGCAGGTTTTGGGCATTGTCGCCCAGGGCCACCAGGAAATGGCCTGGCTCCACGGACCAGTGGTACTTGGGATCCAGGGTTCGCATGGCCTTGGGGCCGATGGTGAGGGTCACCTCCCGGCGCTCACCCGGCTCCAGGGAAACCCGGGTGAAGGCGGCCAGGGTGTACTCGGGCTTTACGGTGGAGCTGACCTCGTCCCGGAGGTAGAGCTGGGGCACGGCCACGCCCGGGCGGGAGCCGGTGTTGGTCACGGTGAAGCGCACCTCCAGGCTCTCTCCGGGGGCGATGGTCTCCCGGAGGGGACGGAGGCCGGAGAAGGAGAAGGTGGTGTAGGACAGGCCGTGGCCGAAGGGATACAGGGGCAGCCAGTTCATCTCCACATACCGCCGTCCGCCGCCGGGACGGCGGCTGTAGTGGCAGGGGATCTGGCCCACATGCCGGGGGAAGGAGATGGGGAGGCGGCCGGAGGGGTTGCTCTCCCCAAAGAGGGTCTCGGCGATGGCGTAGCCGCCCTCCTGGCCGGGGAACCAGCCCTCCAGAATGGCGGGGATGTGCTCATCCTCCCACACGGCGGTGACGGGGCGGCCGGTCTGGAGCACCAGAACCACGGGGGTGCCTGTGGCGTAGACGGCTTTCACGAAGTCCAGCTGCCGGCCCGGCAGATCCAGGCTGACCCGGTCGAAGTTCTCGCCGCAGGTCTCCTGATTGTCGCCAACGCAGACGATGGCCACCTCCGCCTCCTTTGCGGCCTCCAGGGCTTTGGAGAAGTCCTCCCGGCCCTCGCTGTAGCCAAAGATCACCCGGGCGGCCCGCTGGTCGTTGGTGAACTCCACCCGGACGGCGTAGGGGTGGTTCGCCTCGAAGTGGAAGTCCACCATTCGGTTGGCGCTTTTGCCCTCGCCCCAGCCGTCCAGAACCAGCTGGCCGTCGATGTACAGGCGCATACTGTCCTGGGTGCTGAAGCCGATGTAGCCGTCCATGGTGTGGGGCATTTTCACAAAGCCCGTCCAGGCCACGCTGAAGCAGCCTGCGTCCAGGTCGGGGTGGGGCTTGGCCAGAATCCAGTTGAAGTTAATGTTGGGATCGTTGCGGACGCAAACGGGGGTTCCCTCGGGCCGGGGGCCGTTGTAGTACCGGCCGGTGAGGCCGGGGTTTCCATCCTCGTCCAGGAGCATACCGGGCTCGAAGGGGGTGGCGCTGTCTCCCAGGAAGGTGCATCCGGCCTCATACAGCACCCGGGTCTGGGGAGAGACCAGGCTGCGGATGCCCTCCAGCACGGACACGCCCCCGATGACATGGCCGGTGGTGTAGTCTCCCAGGGCGGGGACGGCGGCTGCGGGGCCCAGCACCGCCACGGTCTTCAGATTCTTCCGAAGGGGCAGGAGATTTCCCTGGTTTTTCAGCAGGCACAGGCTCTCCCGGGCGATCTCCCGGGCCAGCTCCACATGGGCCGGGCACCGGAGTACCTCCGCGCTGCGGCCCTCGTCGGTGTAGGGGTTCTCAAAAAGACCCAGGAGGAACTTCACCCGCAGCACCCGGCGGCAGGCCTGGTCGATGACCGCCTCATCCAGGCGGCCCTCCTCCACCAGCTCCTTGAGGCCCTGCTGCCACTCCTCGTGGGGATAGTCATAGAGCTGCAGGTCTACGCCGGCTGTGAGGCCCATGGCCATGGCCTCCTTCCGGCTCTCGGCCACGAAGTGCCAGTCATACAGCCGGACAATGGCGGTGAGGTCGGAGCGGACGAAGCCCCGCATTCCGTACTGGCCCCGGAGCACGTCGGTGAGAAGCTCGTGGTCCATGGACACGGGGATGCTGTCGATGGAGTTGTAGGAGCACATGGCGTCCATGGCGCCGCCCTCGGCGAAGGCCGCCTCAAACACCGGCAGGCAGTCGGAGAACACGTCGTGCCGGCCCATGGTGGACGGGGCGCAGTTGAGGCCGCCCACCGGGTTGCCGTAGCCCACATAGTGCTTGGGCTCGGCGGCAATGGCGTCCGGGGCGGTGAGATCCTCTCCCTGCATACCCAGAACCGTCTCCCGGGCAAACTCGGAGCACAGGTGCACATCCTCGCCGTAGGACTCTTCCGCCCGGCCATACCGGGGGTCCCGGATGAGATCCATCACAGGGCTGTAGGTCTCGCAGATGCCCAGAGACCGGGCCTCCGTGGCGATGGCGTGACCCATGGCCCGGCCCAGAGCCGGATTGAAGGTGGCGGCCAGGCCGATTTGCTGGGGGAAGCAGGTGGCGTCATTGTGGAAAATGCCGTGAAGGGCCTCCTCGCTGAAGAGGAAGGGAATGCCCAGGCGAGTGCTTTCCACGGCGTAGCGCTGAACCAGATTGTTCTGGGCGGCGGTCATGCCCCGGGTCTGGACGCTTCCCACACTGTTGCCCTTGAGCAGACGGTGCAGCTCCGGAATGGAGACCTCCGTGGTCTCGCCCAGCTCATTCACTGTGGTGAAATCGTGGGAATAATATTGATCGGTCTGGAGAATCTTCTCCTCCAGGGTCATCCGGGAGATCAGATCGTCCAGCCGCGCCTCCAGGGGGAGGCTGGGGTCTTGATAAGGTAACATAATATGACTCCTTTTTTGCACCGGGTGAAAATGGTGCGGATGGCTCTAGAGTAGTGCCATTCCCTGAGTTTGTCAATACAGATTTTTGAGTTTTGTAAGAAAAAATAAAAATGTCATGACATGATGAACGAAAAAGAGGAAGAACGTCCAGGCAACCCCGAAACACGCCGGAGGGAGGAATAAGTCCCTCCCGGGGCGGGAAGAATTTCCATGGGAGGAGGCGGCGTATGAAACACAAAAAACAGTGGGGCGCGGCCCTGGCCGGTGGGCTGGCGGGGGCGGCCAACGGGCTGTTCGGCGCGGGAGGGGGAATGCTCCTGGTGCCGGGGCTTCAGAAGCTGGCAAAGGTGGAGGAGGAGCGGCTGTTTCCCACCTCTGTGGCGGTGATTCTTCCGATCTGTCTGGTGTCGCTGACGGTGTACGGCCTTCGGGGCGGGCTTCCCTGGGCTGCGGCGTGGCCGTACCTGGTGGGCAGCGCCCTGGGTGGGGGCGCGGCGGGGCTGTGGGGGAGAAAAATCCCCACGGGACTGCTGCACCGGGTGCTGGGCGCGCTCATCCTGTGGGGAGGGATCCGGTCATTTCTATAGAATCGGTACCGGTGTGCATTCTGGTGGGGACGGTTTTGGGCTTTCTCGCCGGGCTGGGCGTGGGGGGCGGCTCCCTGCTGATTCTCTGGCTCACGGCGGTTTTGTCCATGGAGCAGCGGACGGCCCAGGGGGTGAACCTTCTGTTCTTCCTCCCGGCGGCGGTCATCTCCTGCCTGATGAATCACCGGGCAGGGCGGCTGGACCGGGAAGCGGCGGTTCCCGCCGTGCTGGCGGGAGCCGTGGGAGCGGGGCTGTGCGCCTGGGCGGCGTCCGGCCTGGATACGGCCCTGCTGAAAAAGCTCTTTGGGGGCCTTCTGATTGTCACGGGACTGTGGGAGCTCCTAGGCCCTCACCGGCGGCGGAAGGACAGGTAGCCCTCCAGAATCAGGGAGGCGGCCACGGCGTCCACGGTGTTTTTCCGCTTTTTGCCGTGGTAATTGTGGTCGGAGAGGATCTGGTGGGCCTCAATGGTGGTGCGGCGCTCGTCCCAGAGCTTAATAGGGAGGCCGGAGGCCTCCTCCAGCTGCCGGGCAAAGTCCCGGTACAGCTCCGCCCGGGGTCCTTCCGTGCCGTCCATGTTCCGGGGAAAGCCCATAACCACCTCGTCCACCTGGTTTTCCTGGATCAGGCGGCAGATTTCCTCTATGGTTTTCTGGGGGCTGCGGCTGTGGATCACCCTGGTGGAGCCCACCAGGGAGCACAGCAGGTCGGAGATGGCGATGCCTGTGCGGGCATCGCCGTAATCAATGGCAAGGACGCGGCTCATGGCTTTTCTTCCTTTCGTCTGTATGGGAGCAGGGCCTCCTTCTGGGCCGGGGTGAGGCGATAGGACTCCCGCATTTTTCGGATGGCCTTGTTCTGGGTGAAATCGTCCAGACGGCCCGAGGCCAGCACCTGAACGGCCCGGCCATAATCATGGATGGCCAGCTCCGCCAGGAGCCAGGCGGCGGCCATGCGTACATAATAGCGCTGGTCCCGCAACTCCTCCAGGGTTTTGGCCACCTGCTCCAGGTACTCCGGCGTGAGGAAATGGTCCAGCATGAGAATGAGGCCAAAGCGGCGGACGTAGGTATGGGAGGCGGCCAGGCAGCTCTGGGCAAAGTCCCACACCCGGGGCAGCTCCTGGGGGGAGAAACGGAGGGTGGAGGCAATGGAGTCCGTGAGGGCCCAGGAGTCCAGGGAGTAGAGCAGGGGCTCCAGCCGGCCCAGCTTTTCCTCCAGCCCGGCCTTGGCATAGGCGATGACCAGACCCTCCACCATGGTCTCCTCGTAGGTCTCCCGGCGGGCCTGGGCCAGGAAGGCCCGCCAGTCGCCCCGGGCCAGATCCCTGGCCACAGTCCGGAGCTTGGGAAGCCGGACGCCCAGAATGGGCCGGGCGGTGTCCGGGCAGAGCTTGCGGGTAAAGGCGGCGTACTCCGGCTCGCTGGCGCTCCGGAGGGCGGCGATGACCATGTTTCGCATAGGAAAGGCTCCTTTCCGGGGAAAACCGGGGGTTTCCCTTTTTCACCATTATACAGAAGATTTTCTCAAAAAGGAAGAAAAATATATTGACCTGGGAGATTTTCTGTGTTAGAATGATTCCACCTGCGAAAAGGGCTTTTTTTGTGCGCCTTTTTCAGCTCCGGGCGGCGGGGATGTAGTTTCGCCGCCTCTAAATTCTTACCTAGCCGGAGCCATGCAGGGAGGCAAATTTTTAAGGAGGTGCCGTTATGCGCGTGAAAGTCACGATGAGATGCTCCGAGTGCAAGCAGAGAAACTACAACACCATGAAGAACAAGAAGAATGACCCTGACCGTCTCGAGATGAAGAAGTACTGCAGATTCTGCAAGAAGCACACCATCCACAACGAGACCAAGTAAGCGGTTACGAACGGAAAGGGTGAAAACAATGGCTGAAACAAAGAAGGAAAACTGGTTCAAGAGAACCGGAAAGCGCATCAGCAAGTATTTCCGCGAGCTGAAGAGCGAACTGAAGAAGGTTGTGTGGCCTACCTGGGCCCAGGTTCTGAAGAACTCCCTGACCGTGCTGGCTGTTACGGTCGTTGTGGGCGTGTTCATCTGGATTTTTGACCTGGTCTCCAAGTACGGTGTGCAGCTGCTGCTGAGCCTGAAGGCGTAACCATGGCAGAGGTAGCAAAATGGTATGTGGTTCAGACCTATTCCGGTTATGAGAATACGGTCAAGGCCACCATTGAAAAAACCGTGGAGTCCCGGCATCTGCAGGAGATCATCCACGCCGTCTCCATCCCCGTGGAAACCGTCACCGAGATCAACGATGCCGGTGTGAGCAGAACGGTGGAGCGCAAGGTCTTCCCTGGCTATGTCCTGGTGAAGATGGTCATGAGCGACGAGTCCTGGTACATTGTGCGCAATGTCCGCGGTGTTACCGGCTTCGTGGGCTCCGGAACCAAGCCCACCCCTCTGTCCGAGGACGAGGTTCTGCAGCTGGGCATGGAGAAAAAAGAAATTGTCGTCAACTATGCGGTGGGCGACACTGTCCGCATTGCGGACGGCCCCCTCACCTCCTTCAATGGTGTTGTGGAGGCCCTGGACCTGGAGAAGAACAAGGTCCGCGTGGTCGTGTCTATGTTCGGCCGCGAAACCCCTGTGGAGCTGGAGCTCGATCAGGTGGAAGTCATTCCCCAGTAAAATGCATCGGGCCGCGTTTCGGCGGTCGCGTGGGAGGGGCGTATGGCCCCGACAAAAATGCGCTTTGCGCATGAACCACATCTATTCAGGAGGTGCTTATCATGGCACAGAAAGTAACTGGTATCATTAAACTGCAAATCCCGGCAGCAAAGGCGACTGCTTCTCCCCCTGTTGGTCCCGCTCTGGGCCAGCACGGCGTGAACATCGCTGCCTTCATCAAGGAATTCAATGCCCGCACCCAGGATCAGGCCGGCTTCAAGATCCCCGTGGTCATCACCGTGTACGCCGACCGCTCCTTCACCTTCATCACCAAGACTCCTCCGACCCCCATGCTGATCATGAAGGCCATCGGCATCGAGAGCGGCTCCGGCGTGCCCAACAAGACCAAGGTTGGCACCATCACCCGGGCTCAGGTCAGAGAGATCGCCGAGAAGAAGATGCCCGATCTGAACGCTGCTACCATCGAGGCCGCTGAGAGCCAGGTGGCCGGCACCTGCCGTTCCATGGGCGTTACCGTTGTGGACTGAATTTTGCTTGCCGAGGTTTTCAGGCTGAATTAGCCTGACCTCGAAAATGTGGGAGGATTATTCCGCATCACCACTTTAAGGAGGATAATACATTGTTTAGAGGTAAAAAATACAGAGACAGCGCCAAGCAGATTGATCGCGCTGTGCAGTACGAGCCCACTGATGCGCTGGGCCTGGTTGTGAAGACCGCCCCCGCCAAGTTCGACGAGACCGTGGAAATCCACATCAAGCTGGGCGTTGACTCCCGCCACGCTGACCAGCAGGTCCGCGGTGCCGTGGTTCTGCCCAACGGCACCGGCAAGACCCGCCGGGTTCTGGTGTTTGCCAAGGACGCCAAGGTGGACGAGGCCAAGGCGGCCGGCGCCGACTATGTGGGCGGCATGGAGCTGGTGGAGAAAATCACCAAGGAAAACTGGTTCGACTTTGACGTGGTCGTGGCCTCTCCCGACATGATGGGTATTGTTGGCCGTCTCGGTAAGATCCTGGGCCCCAAGGGCTTGATGCCCTCTCCCAAGGCCGGCACCGTGACCCCCAACGTGGCCGCTGCCGTCAAGGAGATCAAAGCCGGTAAGGTGGAGTACCGTCTGGACAAGACCAACATCATCCACTGCCCCATCGGCAAGGTTTCCTTCGGTGTCGAGAAGCTCCAGGAGAACATGGACACCCTGCTGGCAGCCGTTGTCAAGGCAAAGCCCGCCGCTGCCAAGGGCCAGTATATCCGCTCCTGCGTCGTGGCCTCCACCATGGGCCCCGGCGTGAAGGTCAGCACCGCCAAGTACTAATTTGACTGCTTTAACCCCCGGACTCCCAAAAGGAGCCCGGGGGTTTTA
>JALETK010000023.1 GCA_022781505.1 Clostridiales bacterium
CCGGCGCAGATACCGGACACATGGGTGCCGTGGTCGCTGCCGCCGCCGTGGTTAACGTCAGTGGTGCCATCGGGATAGTTATAGGCAAAGGGAATCTTTTCGCTGATGTAGGTGGCCTTCTGGGCGTTCATGTTGACGCGCAGGTTATGCACGTCCTGGGCGGTGAGCCGGGCGCCCTCGGGGGCGTCGGCAAACAGGGGATGGTCGGTGTCAATACCGGTGTCCAGCACGGCGATGACCATGCCCTCCCCATGGTAGCCCAGGTCCTCCCATACGGCCAGGACCTGCTCCATTTCGGCGGCGGAATCCATCATGGGATCCACAGTGTAGACCGGGGCAACATACACGCATTCCACGCCGGGAAGCCGACTGATGGCTTCCATGTCCTTATAGGGAATCTCCATGGCGATGCCGTTGGTGGCCAGATTGTACTGGTACCGCACGGTGACATCGTCAGTGGGGAACAGCTCTTCCACGCTCTGGATCACGGCTTCCTGCTGCCGGTCAATAGACTGGAGAATTGCCTCGCCCTTTGCTGTGACGGTGAGGCCCTGGTCATAGGTATAGGCGTCTTCGTCATAAGAAAGCAAGGGCTCTTTATCCAGCTGCACAATGACAGTAACGATCTCGTCGTCCTCATACAGCGGCGCTACGGTTTCAATTTGGGTCTCTCCGATGATGGAGTTTCCTGCCGTCCGGTCATTTTGGCCTGCGGCCTGGGCGGGGATGGCGCACAGCTGCACCAGCATCATGGCTGCCAGCAGCCATGCCCACAGTTTTGCGCCGGTTTTCTTGCTTGCCATGTAATTTGACCTCCTTATGATAGGTGGTGTACCGCCCGGGCTGCCGGGCGGTACCGGCTTATGGTTGGCTTAGTCCACAAAGGCGTGGGCATAGCGGATCAGCAGCACCGCGCCCTGGGCTCTGGTAATGCTGGCTCCGGGGGCCAGGCTGGTGTCGGACACGCCCCGGATGAGGCCCTGTTCCACAGCCCAGGCCATAGCGGTTTTGGCGTAGCCACTGACGGAATCCGCGTCATCGAACGCATCCAGGCTCTGGCCGGAGGCCTGCGCCCCTTCCATACGCCACAGAACGGTGACCACCATTTCCCGGCTCATCACCGCGTCGGGGCAGAAGGTCGTATCCGTCACACCCTTGACATACCCTTCCGTATAGGCCCACGCTACAGCGCTGGCATAATAGCTGCCTTCCTTCACATCGGTAAAGGGCGTCGTGCCGGTCACGGCGGGGGAACCGGCCATGCGGTAGAGGACGGTGACGAACTGGCCACGGGTCATCTTGCCGCCCGGCTGCAAGGTGGTTTCGCTGACGCCCACAAACAGGCCGCGCCACAGGGCCTCGTCCACTTCCTCGTGATACCACTTGGCGGTGAGATCCGCGAACTTGGTGGAGGGGCATTCGATGGTCTGGGTTTCAGTGTAGCTTGCGCCGCAGGGACAGGTGTAGGTGACGGCCACGGTGTGATTTCCGATGTAGACCGGCTCGCCGGCCTCATAGGTATGCTCATGGACAGGATCGTCATCCTTAGTGTACTGGGCCGTGACTACCAGATCCGCGGTGACATTGGTGAAGTCCTTGTCCCAGCCGGTGAAGGTGTAGCCCTCCCGGGTAGGTTCCTCAGGGGCCTCAGCATCCTTCTGGTAGCGCACCTTCTGCACATCCAGGATGGTGCCGTCCCAGTCCAGGAAGATGACCTGGTAGGTGTTGACCGCGTAGGTGGCCTGAACGGTCAGGTTGTTATATACTTCAGAGAAATCCTTGTCCCAGCCAGCGAAAGTGTAGCCCTCTCTGGTGGGTACAGCCGGGGCAATGGCGCTCTTACCGTAGCCCACGGTCTGAGTGCTCAGCACCTTGCCGTCGAAGTCGGTGAAGGTGACGGTAAAGGTGGCCTCTTTGAAGGTGACTTCAATGGTGTGGTCGGTATCCACATTCTGGAAGGTGTATCTGTTATTGAAGCTGTCCCAGTTGGGATCATTGTCCAGGTCGATGGCCACACCATCTACCAGCACCTGATCCACTTCGTAGCCCGTTTCAGGAACGCAGGTAAATGTCCTATTCTTACCGAAACGGCACTTGACCTCACCGGCAGGCAAGATGGTGCCATTCTCACCGGTACCGGCGGTGAAGCTGGCACGCTCCACTACACCGTTGTCATAGGGGATCACAATGCCCGCCAGTTCAGTGCAATTGCCAACCGTACCGATTTTGGTAGAGCGGCAGGTTTTCATGTCGATTGCATAAAGGTGACTGAAGGGATAGGCGTTGTTGCCGCAGAATGGAGCATAATACAGAATTCCGGTTTCCTTGTTCATAGCTGCGCTGAATACCCAAGGACCGCTGCCGCCCACATTGGCACGACCTAGTTCCTCCCAGCCATTGGTCTGGAAGTCATACTGATACAACCAACCGCCACCACCAATGCCGTACAGATTCCCGTTCTTATCACAGGTAATGGTAGAAAGAGCGGAATACTCATCTGTATTCCAATGGAACAGCAGAGTGGATTCGCCGGTGTCCGGATCAATCTCGTACAGCTCGTAGTCTGACGGTACATAGGGCTGGATCTGCTGAAGCGCAAAGAATACATCTCTGGACGGATCGTAGGTTAAACCGTAAACATCCAGCTTGGAGGACTCGCTGCAGATCCGTTCGGACACGATCTCGCTTACCTCAAAGGTGTAAGGATCCAAAGCAAGCAACGCATTGCTGTTCTGTACCACAGCGTAAATCATTCCGTTGTAGTAATCCATAGCAGAGAATCTGTTTCCGGCGTAGATTCCCGAAGCATTGCTATACGTCAGGCTGTGTGTATCACGGCTATTGAAATTAAAAAAGCCTTTTACAGAGCCTTCCTTCTTGTCGTAAATCCGATAGGCGGTGATGTCCACTTCCTCATTTTGCAATGGGGCAATGTACTCCTCCACCAGGATATTCTCCAACGCCAGCTCATTGCCGCCCTTGCTTTCATAGGTAAAGCGGTAATACAGCTTTCCTTGGCTCAGGTATTTTCCATCAATGGGAACGGATACAGAGTACCAGCAGCCGTTGTAAAGGTCGTTGCCCATTTCCTTGTTCAGGTTCCAAACCTCCGTCCAGGCGCTGCCATTCGTGCTGATCTCCAGGGTCAGGTTCTGCTTCTGCCCCGGAAGGATCTGCCAGTGATTGACGGATTCATCCCGCTGATATGTGGTCATGTACATAAAGGTGATGGCCAGCTGGGAAATCTCCGTGTCCTCAGGAATCTCAAATACCGGCATGATCAAGCTGCCAATATTGCCGCTGGCGCTGTAAGTCTTGCTTTCGGGATCTTCACGCACCATCAGGCAGTAGTTGTCCCACGGCGTGGTCAGCATATTGTAATACTCTTGGAACAAACGTTCGCTGGTGTAGATTTCCCATGTGAGCGCACCCTGCCGCATGGCGGTTTCGGCTCCCTCGGGAAGGGCACCGGACTCGAAGCCCTCCTGAGCGTAGATGACCACCTGATCGGAGGAGCCGTACTCGGGGTCAGGCTCTTCGCCAGGAATGATCTGATAGAAATCATAGCCTTCTGCCTGATCCGGGGCGACCGCCAGATCCTCAGCCTCACCAAAGTAGATCTGATCCAGCCACACCTCAACGCCCTTCGCCGACCACAGGCGGATATAATCCAGACACCCGGTGCCGGAAGCGTCGATCAGGCTCTTCAAACCGCTGGTGAACACATAGTAGGTCCATTCCTCGTGGAGTGTTACAGTGCCCAAGGGACTGCCGCCCCAGAACATCAAAGTCTTTCCTTCGGTGCCTTTGGCCCAGAACGCAACAGCAGGGGTCTCATAATCAGCAGCAGGAAGATCCTTATCGTATTTTAAATAGCCGGAGTCACCGGGATTATAGGCAGAGTAATTACCGATATCCGAATTGACAACTTTATAATTATCGTTAACAGAATACTTGGAAGATAGCCACATACCCGCCAATGGTCTCATCCGTTCCAGCTGTTACGGTACAGTTGGATGGCACATACTTGGTAGTATCCGTCAGGTCCGCACCGGTCCAGCTCTCCACCAGCTCATAGGCCGGCTCTGCCGCATACACAGCAGGAGGAGCAAGGCTGCACAGCAACGCCAAAGCCAGAAGCAGGGACAAGATACGCGTGTGCTTTTTGCAGGTCTCTCGTTTCATAATGGATCACTCCTTTGTATTCGTGCAATGCTGCCAAAACAGCAGCATTGCAGGTTATCGGTATTGTAACATAGATACAGCGGAGTGTCAATAATCAATTCCTGATTTATTCCGTAAAAACTTGTGGCGAAAGGAACCGTGTCAATTTCGGTCTGAATACAACGCCACCCCCATGGGAGACAGCTTTTCATCTGTCTCCCATGGGGGTGGCGTATTCACCGTTATGGCAACGGGCACTATGCGTTTTTAATCGGTTCCTACCACAGCATCTCAGCCGCAAAGAGGCATTACTGCTGCTCCGGCTCAGCCAAATAGGCCAGCAGTGACTTCCAAAGCTCCTCCACCGCGTCCAGCTTGGTTCGGTAGTGAATCCGTCCATCCATCAGTTCTTTCTCCAAAAAGCCCCATTCATTGAGATTATAGAGAATCCGGGACACGGTGCCGGAATTCATGTTCATTTCCTTGGCCAGCTTTTGGGCGTAGGTAGGAGCCTGGGCGCAGCGATGGAGCACCTCCAGCTTATCCGGGCTGCCCATGGTCCGCAGAATGCCGCAAATCATATCCCGATCCAGCTTGCTGCGGTTTTTTGCGGACATCTCCGGCAGAACCATGGAACCAATCAGGATGCTCTGAACCGAACCCCGTTCCCCCTCAATCCGATGTATCTGGACGGATTTACAGTTGAACAGCCAGATGCCAATCTGAATGTCATCGCTCTCCGCAGGGAAGAGCAATGTGGAGTCAAACATATCCCGTACAAAGCTCTCCACCGTTTGGTTGCCAAAATAAAGCACCCATTCCGACACGCATCGGGCCGTCAGGCGCTGCAGCTCCTGGAGGTTCTGCTGGAGCCGCTCCGCAACAGGCCGGATCAGCTCGGTCAATTCCTCCAGAAGCGCTTCATATCCGGAGAATACCTCCTGGATCTGACGCCGGTTCTCCGGCGCACAGGGCAGCCGCCGCAGCTGCTGGCTCAGAGGGGGCAGGTCATCCCCCGGGTCCGCAACACTCCATATCAATCCAAAGCTGTCAATGCCCTCAATCCGCAGCCGTTTATCTTTGCTCTCAAGATAGTACTTTCGCAGTTCCTCCCTATAGTGATCCAGATTGTCCTCAGAGCAAACATAGTACCCCAGCAGCATCACATGGGCCAGGCAGCAGGAGGAAGAGGAGCTCATCCCGGAAAAGGTACGGAAAAAGTAATTCAAGCGGGGATTCTGCCCATCCAGATCCCCACAGACCTGGCCTGACACACGCTCCAGCGCTTCGGCCAGCTGCACCAGAAATTTCCCGTCCCGGTCCACAATGTGCTGGGCAAACCTCCGCTGAATTTGCCGGAGCATGTCGGAATAGCTGATCTTATTCACATAGTTATAGAGCATGGAGATGGTCTCCAAAAAAATAACGGGCTTTTGACAAATAATCATATGGCTTCCGCTCCCTTTATCAGCTTTTTCTATTTTAGCAGGGAAAGGAAGCCTTGTCAATCTTGAATTGCTGCTAATTTTGCAGGATTGCAGCTTTTAAGCATTTTTCCCGGGCGGCAAGCAGCAGCGAAACAAGGAGCAATCTGTATGGAACGCTCCCGTTCCCTGACAGAAAGAGGTAAATGGCTGGCGCCGGAAGATTATCCTGGGTGATGGGATTTTCCAGCGTGGCCCTGTTCATGGGCAGGGCCACCTGTTTTTTGCAGCGGATGGACGGAAGACTGCATGGCCTCAAAAGAGAAGGGGCTGTCTCACATACTGCCGCACCAGGAAAAATAGGAGAAAAATTTAGCGATATAGAGTAGTGCGGAAAGTGTGAAAAGGGAAACGAGCCCCTTTCGCCTTCAATCAACCGATTTTCCAAACCGATGGGGTTTGGGAAATCGTCAGGGGGGTGGCTCAAAACGAGTTTTGAGCCACCCGCCCGTATACACCAAATTGGTGGGTATGCTTTTTGAAGCAAAACTTTCGTGCCTTATTTCGGCTCATCGAACTGGCGGAAGGTATCCGGGCAGTCCTGGAGTCCCGGCACTCTGGGTGGAATCTGCTCGCCCCGGGCATTGCAGGCCGTTGTCACCCGGCGCAGCACCCTGGGGGTCATGGGGCGTGCCTCTTCCAGGGTAAACAGGGCGCTTTCCGGCATGGACAGGAGCTCCCGGGGATTCATCTCATGAATTCGTTCGGCAACCTCTCCCCTGGTTCTGAGGCGCACAGAGCCGCCGCCGGTCAGGTCGTAGACGGTAAACACCAGCATTCCGGTCTTGTAAAACAGCAGATGGCCCTTTCCCATGGTGCAGCCCAGTCCGACCTGGAGCGCATCCACACAGCAGCCGTCGCTCTCGGTCACACAGACCAGCCGGTTTGGCTCCGGCGTCTCCAGTCCCAACCGGGTGAGCACCGTATCGCAGACCCGCACGCCCAGAGCCAGACTGCCGCATGGCTTACCATGGAGCAGAAGACTTGCCTTCCAGATTCTCTCCACCCGATTTTGCTTCCGAAATGCCATCACGCTTTTCCTCCAATGTCCAGGACAGGCAATGTGCCCAAAGTGGTTGTTTTACATCGTATCCCCCGGAAGCACGCTGGGGGGCATAACTGCATCAATACCGCCCCAGTCTTCTGCACGCGGACGCCAGGGCATCCAGTGTACTGCAGGAGACCATGGGACAGAGGGCCTCAAAGGCTTGCACACTGTTCAGGTGCTTCCAGTGCCGCTGGGGAATGGGATTCAGCCAGAGAATCCGGCCCGATTGACGCTTGGCCGCCTGCAGGGCCTCCATGGCCCTTGGACGGTCAATGGTCTTGGCGTCAGAGAGAATCAAAAGGGTTGTGGATGCGCTCAGGGCAGGCGGACGCAGAGCACAAAGCCCCTGCAGCGCCGTGCCCAGATCCGTCCCCTTGCCGTATATTCCGGACTCCCGGACATAGTCCCGAAACCGGTTCATATTCTGAAGGCTGAACACGTCGGCCTCATGGAGGCCCTCGGAGAAAAGAAATACCCGTGGGTTCTCAGACACCTGGTTCAGAGACTGGATGAACCGCAGAGCAAATTCCGAAAACTGCATCATGGAGCCGGACACATCGCACAGAATGGTCAAATGCCGCCGGCGGATGGGTTTTCTCTTGTATTCCAGCCGGTAGAGGCTCCCGCCGGTCTCCAGCCCCTTGCGAATGGTGCGGCGGAAGTCCAGCTTACCGCCCCGGCCAGCACTCTTGTTTCGGGCGGACAGCTCGCCGTTCAGCTGCCGGGAGAGGGCCTGAATCATGGAAATGGCCCTGGGAATTTCCGTGTCCTTGAACTGGGTGATATCCCGGTACGCAAGGCCCAGCTCCGGGTCGGCGGCCTGGCAGCCCACTGCCGCATCCTCCATCTGAAGCTGCTGCTCCAAAAGGGCCTTGGCAAATACGGAGCGAATGAAGCTGCCGTAGAGCTTGGGATTGCGCCGGGCGCTGTCCCGGTATTTGTCCGCAAATTGCAGGAGCCGCTGCCGCTCCTCCTCCGGCATGGCGGCATAGGCCTCCAGCTGTTCCTCACTCAGCAAAGAGGGCTGGCCGTTTTGCCGAAAATGCTCCTCCGCCTGACGGCGGGCCTCCTGCTCCTGGGCCTCCTTCTTCTGCTGCTCCATGGCCTGGCGGTGCATGGCCTCCTCCGGGAGGAAGAAGCCGTCAAAGGCCCTGTCAAAGACCAACTGCTCCTCCCGGGATTTGGCATACACCGTCCGCAGGGCGGTTCTGACCCGCTCCCGGTCATCCATCCCAAGGCGGATGAGAATCCGGGCGGCATCGGCAGTCTCCTGGGGGCTCACCGGGAGCCCCTCCAGGCGGAGGATTCTGGAAAACCCGGACAGCTTCTCCAGATACACCCCGGGATCAGTCATGGCAACCCCCGCAGCCGCCGCAATGGGCTTCCCTTCCCTCCTCCAGCTCCGGGAGCAGGGCCAGATCCTCGCTGTTTTTCAGCACAAAGCCCGCAGTCTTCCGCAGGGCATCGGGGGTCAGCTCCCGTATTCCTAAAGCGTCCAGAGCTGCCGCCCAGTCCAGAGTCTCCGCGATGGAGGGCTTTTTCAAAATGGCCTCGCTGGAGCGGAGCTTCTGCACCGCCAGGGCCACCTGAGCACAGAGCCGGTCGTCCACATGGGGCAGCTTCGCCCGCAAAATGGCCAGCTCCTTCTCCATGTCCGGATACTGGATGTAGAGATAGGCGCACCGCCGCCGGAGGGCCTCGGAAAGGGGCCGCGCCCGGTTGGAGGTCAGCACCACAAAGGGGACGGACCTGGCCCGGACGGTTCCGACCTCCGGAATGGTCACCTGCATTTCCGACAGAAGCTCCAGCAAAAAGGCCTCAAACTCCTCGTCAGCCTTGTCGATTTCGTCAATCAGCAGCACCACCGGTCTTTCCGCCCGGATGGATTTCAGCAGGGGGCGCTCCAGCAGATACTCATCGCTGAACAGGCTCCGGGTCAGCTTCTCCCGGTCCGTGCTCCCCATGTTCACCTGAATGGACAAAAGCTGCTTCTGATAATTCCACTCATACAGGGCCTTGCTCTCATCCAGCCCCTCATAGCATTGCAGCCGGACCAGCTCCCGGTCCAGGGCATGGGCCATGACCTTGGCCACCTCCGTCTTTCCCACACCGGCGGCGCCCTCAATGAGCAAAGGCCTCCCCAGCTCCAGAGCCACAGCCAGCACCGTGGCCAGGGTATCATCATAGATATAATGGGCCTCATCCATTTTCTGTTTCAGTGTTTCAAGCTCCATATCTGTTCCTTTCTTCCGGCCCCGTAACTCAGCCAGCCAAACACGCAGGATTCCAAAGGCCGTCTCATAAAGCCATTATAGCACATCCACAGCCATTTTGAAACGGAATCTTATCCCCAATTTGGAAGCGGACGGATCATGATGTCACAAACCTCAGGTTACGCGGTTGGGCGGAGGCGCGCCCAATGTCTCGAACTATAAAGCGCAGGACAAAACGGAAACCATTGCTGCGCAGCTATGCCGCAAGGCATCAAGGGAAAGACAAGCGGCGGTTAAGCCCCCCTGTAATAGATTTCTACCAGTGGCCGTTACAAATTTGCGAATAACTCTTGACACTACCCAGACGCAAAAAATGTGGGCGTTGAGGAAACCAATCCTCAATGCCCACATTTTGCCGTCAAAAAACAGACACTGAAGCAAGAGATAGATGAGAGTGGAATAATCTGTCGCTTTGGTACGGGTAGTGGGATTTGAACCCACACGCCTTGCGGCACTGGAACCTAAATCCAGCACGTCTGCCAATTCCGCCATACCCGCGTATGTGAACTGCCGGAATGGTTCCCGGCAGTTTTTTGCTTTACGGCAAGCCGTATTTTCCCAAGAGGACAACTCCGAATGGGAGAAGGAGCCGCTGCGGCAGAACCCCGAAGCCATAGACCGATCCGGTTTCAGGGAGGCGGGGAAGCTGCCTGGGGCTATTTTAGCACACCGGCTCAGGAATTGTCAACCGATGTGCCCAGGATTTTGGACATGTCGGCGTGAACCCGGTCGCCGATTTCCTTGGTGGTGCCCTTCAGGTCCTCTGCCGGGATGACCTCCAGCAGGTTCAGGTACACATGGGAGCGGCGGAGATGGAGGAAGTTGCGGAAGACCTCCGCCGTACCCTGGAGGGTACACACGGCGATGGGCACCTTAGCCCGCTGGGCAATTTTGAACACGCCGTTGCGGAAGGGCTGGAGGAGACCGTCCTTGCTGGTATAGCCCTCGGGGAAGACGGCGATGCTGGCCTTGTCCTCCTTGATGATATCCACGCACTTGAGGATGGTCAGCAGGGCCTCCCGGTCGTTCTCCCGGTTGATGAGCTGGCACAGGGTCTTGTGCATCAGCTTGTTCACCACAAGCAGGCTGTTATTCTCCCGCTTGGAGATAAACGCCAGCTGGCTCTTCTTGGCGCAGGACAGCAGCACCACCGGGTCCAGGATGCTCAGGTGATTGCACACCAGGACAAAGCGGCTGTCCGTGGGAAGCTGCTCCAGGCCGGTCACATGGAGCTTCACCCGCAGAATGGACAGGGCCAGATCCACATACAGGGACAGAACCCGCCGGTCCTTGGGGCTGTCCTCCTCCACAGGCTTATCCAGCCGGATGGGAAGACACCAGAGCAGCAGAAACAGGAACGCCAGCAGCGTCAGCGCCAGCCACAGCCCCCCAAAGGTCAGGGGCAGCTGCCACAGCCAATTCCATGTGGCGAAATAGTCCAGCCCCAGAGAAAGGCCCAGGGAGCCCAGGAGGGACAGGGCGCAGATCAGTTTTATCAGCAAAGGAACCACACCTCTTCCGAAAAGCGCCCCAGGGCCGGGGGTGGAAGCCACTCCTCCGGTCCCTGGGTTTTGTTTCTATTATAGCAAGCACCAGGGAAAAACGCAATGGTTTACCGCTGTTTTTGCCGGCGCTGGCTGCGAACCACCACATAGACCATCATCACCACGGTAATCACATAGGGGATGGTGGAGGTCAGGTTTGCGTTGATGTTGTAGTCCTGAAGCCGGTAGCCCAGGGCGTCAAAGAAGCCGAACATCAGGGCGGCCAGATATGCCTTCCCCGGGTTGGCGGCTCCGAAGATCACACAGGCGAAGGCCACATAGCCCCGGCTGTTGCTCATGCCCTCGGAAAACAGCGTCACATTGCCCAGGGCCAGCTGGGCGCCTGCCAGGCCGCAGAAGCCGCCGCAAATGACGGAGGACAGCCACTTCATCCGCTCGGGGTTAATGCCCGCCGTCCGCAGGGTGTCGGGCTTCTCTCCGGCGGCCCGAATCCAGAAGCCCCAGGGCGTCCGGTACACGAACACCCACATGACAAGCACCAGAAGCCAGGTGAGCAGGATAAAGACGGAGCTCCCGTCCAGAATGGGGCCAATCACGGGGATTTTAGCCAGAATGCCCAGGTTCACCCTGGGCAGACCCACCACAGGCCGGTCCGGAGTCCCCTGGAAGGTGCCCTTCACCTGGAACAGGGACCGGAGCAAAAACACCGTGAGGCCCCCCGCCAGGATGTTCAGGGCGGTGCCGATGATAAACTCGTCGCTTTTGAACTTTACCACAAACAACGCGAAAAACAGGCCCACCAGAATGCCCACCAGGATTGCAGCCAGCAGCCCCAGCCAGGCAGAGCCCATGAGCCAGCTGACGGACACGGCAGTGAAGGCGCCCATGAGAATCATGCCGTCCATGCCGATGTTCATAATGCCGGCGTGCTCCGTCATGAGGCCGCCCATGGCGGCCAGACCCACGGGGGTGGCGCTGCGGAGCATCTGCTGGAACAGGCCCACCGTAAACAAATTACCCACGGCTGCATTCCTCCAATCTGGCCTTTGCCTCCCGGCTGGCCTTTCTTCTGGCCCTTCTGGCTCCTACCGCGGCAGAAATGCCGCTCTCAGCCGCCATAAAGAAGATGATCACCGACTGAATGATTCGATACAGCTCTCCCGGCACCCCGGCGTTCAGCTCCATGCCCGAGGCGCCGATTCGCAGAACCGCGAACAAGATGCTCATACCAATGATGCCCACGGGGTTGTACCGCATGATCATGGCGACCAGAAGGCCGTCAAAATAGAACTCGTTGCTGATGCCGTCCTGATAGCTGCCCTTCAGGCCGTAGACCTCAAACATGCCCACAAGGCCGCACATGGCGCCGGAGACAGTCATGGCGGCGATGGTGATGGTGTCCACCTTCAGGCCGGAGAAGAAGGCGAAGCGGCGGTTCTGACCGGTCATCTTCATCTCATAGCCCGTGGTGGTCTTGCTCATGACGTACCACACCAGAAGGGCAACCACCGCCGCAGCCAGAATGGCCGTCGTCAGGGAGGAGCCCTTGATCAGGCGGGTGAACTGAAGATTGGCCGCCAGAGTCTCCGTGCCGGAGACCCGGTTGGTCTGGGTGGTCTTCCAGGGACCGGTGGAGAGGTAAGCGCAGAAGTAGATGGCGATGGAGTTGAGCATGATGGTGGTAATCACCTCATTGACCTTCAGCTTCACCTTCAAAACACCGGGAACCCAGGCATAGAAGCCGCCCACGGCCATGGCGCCCAGGGCCGCAGCGGGAATCACCAGCCAGGCAGAGCACCCGGACAGGAGCACGCCGATGTAGGCGGACACAATGGCCCCCAGATACAGCTGGCCCTCGCCGCCCACGTTGAAGATGCCCACCCGGGCGCCCAGGGCGCAGGCCAGGCCCGTCATACACAGCACCATGGTGTACTCCAGGGTGTTGCCGAACTGCCGCTTGGTAAAGACGGAGGTGAAAAACTCCCCCACCGAGCTGCAGCCGGTGGCGCCCCGGAGCAGCTCTCCATAGGCCTTTCCGGGGTTGTACCCCGCAGCCCACATAATCACTGCCCCCACCAGGAGGGCCAGGCACACGGACAGGGCCAGCGAACCCAGATAGCCCCAATCCATCCGACGCTTTTTCTCAGCCATGGCTCGTCCCCTCCTCACTCCGGGCGCCGGTCATATAGTAGCCGATCTCCTCTTTGGTAATCTTCTCCGCCGGGAAGCTGCCGGTGATGCGTCCCTCGTACATGGTGACAATCCGGTCAGACAGGCGGAACACCTCGTCCAAATCCGCAGAGCACAGCAAAATGGCGCAGCCCTGGGCCCGCTTGTCCATAATGTGCTGGTGGATGAACTCAATGGCTCCGATGTCCACCCCCCGGGTGGGCTGGGAGATCACCAACACCGGCGTGTCAAAGGAGAACTCTCTCGCAATGACCACCTTCTGCACATTGCCGCCGGAGAGGCTTCCCACAGTGGTATCCAGGCCGGCGGCCCGGACGTCAAAGCGGCTGAAGATCTTTCCCACATAGCGCTCCAGGGCGCCTTTGTTCACATGGAAGCCCAGGCGGGTGAATTCCCGGCTCCGGTGCTTTCCCATAATCAGGTTTTCGCTGATGGTTCCCTGGGGATTGACTCCCGTGGACAGCCGGTCCTCCGGCACATGGGCCAGGCCCAGCCGGCGAATCCGGCCCGGGGACATTCCCCGGATGGAGGTGCCGCAGATCTCCACGTTCCCTCCGGACATGGGCCGCATACCGGTGATGGCCTCGATGAGCTCACTCTGCCCGTTGCCCTCCACGGCGGCAATGCCCACCACCTCCCCGGCGCGAACCTCCAGGGACAGCTCCTTCACCGCCGGAAGGCCCCGGTTGTCCAGCACCGAGAGCTTCTCTGCCCGGATGCGCACCTCCCCGGCCTGGGACTCTTTCAGGAAGGGATCGTGAAGCACATTCCTGCCCACCATTTTGGCGGCCAGGCTCCGCTCCGTCACATTCTTCGTCTCCTCCAGGCTCACCAGACGGCCCTGGCGCATGACGCCCACCCGGTCGGAGACGCTCACCACCTCGCCCAGCTTGTGGGTGATGAGAATCACGGTCATGCCCTTCTCCCTTACCATCCGGCGGAGAATGTCAAAGAGCTCCTCCGTCTCCTGGGGGGTGAGCACCGCCGTGGGCTCGTCCAGAATCAGAATGTCCGCCCCCCGGTACAGGGTCTTCAGAATTTCCACCCGCTGCTGGAGGCCAACGCCGATCTCCCGCACCACCGCGTCCGGGTCCACCTTGAGGCCGTACTCCCGGGAGAGGGCCTCCGTCTTCTGCCGGGCAGCCTTCCGGTCATAGAGAAGGCCCCCCCGCCGGGGCTCCCGGCTCAGGACAATGTTCTCCGCAACCGTGAAGGAGGGCACCAGCATGAAGTGCTGGTGAACCATGCCCACCCCCAGGTCAATGGCGTTTTTGGGGCTGAAATGCTGCATTTTCTTCCCCTTAATGGTGAGGCTCCCCCCTGTGGGCGTGTGAATGCCGTACAGGACATTCATGAGCGTACTCTTTCCCGCACCGTTCTCCCCCACCAGGGCAAAGATCTCCCCCTTGCGCACCTCCAGGGACACGTCGTCATTGGCCAGAACCCCGGGGAACTGCATGGAAATATGCTCAAACCGAACCACTGGCTCCTGCAATCAAAACACCTCCGTCATTCGTACAAAGCCGAAGGAGCTGTCTCACCGGCGGCACTGTGTCGCAGGTGAGGCAGCTCCTCACATTTGGTATAAAGTACTGCCCTTCCAGCCTGAGAATTTACCGGGTGGTGTTCACCACGATTTCCTTGCTGACAATCTTCTGGGCCAGGTCTTCCACCTCAGCCTTCAGCTCGTCGGAAATCTGCTGGGTAGAGCCCTCGTCGCCGTAGCCGATGCCCACAAAGCCGGAGGCCATGTCGGCAACCCAGGTGGTTCCCCACTTGGAGGTGTCCCCTTCCAGGTAGTCGGAGACCGCCTGGTAGATGGAGTCATTAACCCGCTTCATCATGGAGCAGATGATCACGTCGTCCGCAATGTACTTCTGGTCGGAGTCCACGCCGATGGCGTAGAAGCCCTTCTCCTGGGCGGCCTGGAAGACGCCGTCGCCGGTCTTGGAGGCAATCTGGAACACCACGTCGGCGCCCTTCTCATTGAGGGTCAGGGCACACTCCTTGCCCACGGCGGGATCGTCGTAGGTTCCGGCGTACTGAACCTCCACCTTCACATCGGGGTTGGCATACTGGGCGCCCTGCTTGTAGCCCACGATGAAGTCATTGATGGTGTCAGAATCCTCGCCGCCCACGGCGCCCACAACGCCGGTGGAGGACATCTTGGCGGCAATGTAGCCGGCCAGGAAGGAGCCCTCGTTCTGAGCGTATGTAATGTTCAGCACGTTTTCCACAGGGGCGGAGGTGGCATTGTCAATCCAGATGAAATGCACATCGGGATACTCCGGGGCCACGGTCTCCACGTCGTAGAACTCCCAGCCCACCAGAACCACAAGCTCCGCCGCGTCGGCAGCGTTGCGAATCTGCTGGGTGTGATCCACATTGTTGCACTCAATGGTCTTCACCTGCACGCCAAAATCGGCGGCCAGGCGGTCAGCGCCCTCCTTGGAAGAGTCGTAGAAGGACCGGTCGCCAAAGGTTCCGGCCACCACTACAGCCATGGTCAGGCTGTCCTCCCCCTGGGGAGCAGGATTCTGGTTGTCGCCTGCGCAGCCTGCAAGGACACCGCAGAGCAGCACACAGGTCAGGAGCAATGCAAATACCTTCTTCATTTTAACTTCCTCCCGATTGTTTTACAAACTTAGCCTTCCGTCAGATCCCCGTCGCTGGCGGGAACACTCTGATCCACTTCCATATCCGCGTTGGTCACAGGCAGATCCTGGTTCATGTCACCGCTGCTGCTCTCGTTGCCGCCGGCAGGGCTGGTGGAATCGTTGGTCTGAGCGCTAGTCTCACCGGAGGCGGAAGTCCCGGTGGAGGCGTCGGTCGTCCCCGTGGAGGCGTCCTCATTCTCCTTGTTGCCGCAGGCGGACAGGGCAAGCACCATGACCACTGCCAGAAGCAGCGCAATCCATTTTTTCATGTTTCATTTCCTCCAAACTGGTGGTTTCATCGGCCGCAAAAAGCTGACCAGGGTCATTGTACCCCGAATTTTACCAGAAGTCAACCGAAACGGAAGAAAAACCTGGTGAAAATCAGTCGAAGGCAAAGGCAAAGTAGGCCGGCGCAGGGCCGCTCCACCCCTCCAGGGGCAGGAACATGGCAAATGGCCTCCCCTTTCCATAGGGCACCCGGAAGATGCCGGAGGGAACCTTCAGGGCCTTCAGAATCCCCGGAGCCGCCGCCACCGGGTCCCGGCACAAAAGCTCCTGGGCCAGAAGCGTTCCGTCCTCCTGCACCCTGGCGGAGAGCAGCAGCTCCTTCCCGCAGTACAGCCTGCTGCAGGAGGCCTGGAACTCCAGGCTGCAGCCCTCCTGGAGCACCGCGCCGGCCGGCAGCAGGGCCGGACGCAGCTCCCCATACCGCCGGGGGCTCACCGGCTTCAGAAGAACCGCAGGCCCGGATGCGGACGCACGGATTCTCCCCTGGGGGCAGCAGGGGCGGTAGCCCATGGCCCCATAAAACCGGGCCAGAGCCCCGGTCTCCGGCACAAGCAGCATTCCCGCCACGCCTCTGGCGGACAGGCAATCCCGCACCCATGTCAGAAGCCCCGTGCAGATTCCCTGCCCCCGAAGGTCCTTTCTGGTGGCGACGGCATAGAGGTAGGCCATTCGCTGCCCCCGGCAGGTGCAGGGGAACCAGAAGGTCATCCCCACCGGCACACCTCCGCTGTCTGCCACGGCGCAGCGGCTCTCCGAAAAGGCCACGCTGAAAAATTGATCCAGAAAGGGCTCCGGGTCCCCAAAGGCCTCTCTCCACAGCTCCCGAAGGGCAGGGATGTCCTCCTGCACGGCCAAACGATACTCAGTTTTCATCCAGATCCTCCCGCAAAACGCACCAATACTGCTCCAGCAGCTTGTCCGGATGGTAGGATTCCTTGGCCTTCCTAAGGCCCGGCAGTCCCATGTCGTCCTCCCGGTTCAGGTACCGGAGCTCCGGATAGCGCTGCCGGAGGGTTCGGGCAAAGGTCCGGTTGACCATGGCATAGTCCCCGGGGATATCCCCGAAGGCCTTTTCAAAATGGACGTCGAAGGTGTCCTCGGACAGCCGGGAGCCTATGGTCATGGCAATGGGCCGATCCCCGTCCAGAAGGAGAATGCCCTCCAGATTCAGGGCCTCATAATGCCGCAGCGCCCGGCTCAGAGCCAGCTGCTCCAGGTGATAGTTCATGTGGGGATCCGCTTCCATATGGAGGCGGTACCACCGCTCCGCCAGAGCCTGGCAGTCCGGCAGATTTTCCCGGGAAATATCCACGGCCCGCCAGTTGGGGCAGGCCTCCAGGAAGCGGTTAATGTGGTTGCGCTTCTGCTGGTTCTGCTTTCCCTTCAAATCCGCCAGGTGGTCAATCTCATAGATATAGTCAAAGCTGTCCCGATCCGGGCAGAACTGGAACTGCCCCGGAAAAAGCTCCTCCACCACCCGGCAGTCCTCCCCGCTCATACTGGTGAGGCGGAAGGGAATGCCCCGCTCCCGGGCGTCCTGCCCCAGGGCCTCCAGAACCGGCTTCAGCGGCCCCTGCCCCGCCGGGAAGGGGTACATGCTGTGGCCGTAAAAATGGGAAAACATCACAAGATATCCATCCAGCCAGGCAGCCTGCTGCCTGCCCCAGAGGTACAGATTGGTAAAGGAATACTCACAGCCCTGCTTGCGGGCACGGTAAAAGCACTGGCTGACTTCCTCCCGCATGGAAAGCTCCAGACGTCGAAACGGTATCATAGGTTCTCTCCCCTGATGGTATTTTTCATTATTATAGCAGTTTCCCGGAAAAATAACAACCCACACTTCTGCGGCCTTGCCAACCGGTGCTTTTTCGTGTAGAATAGCCATAGACTTTCCACAGGAGGCAAGGACATTGCAGTATTTGGAAGTAACCATCAAAACCACCCCGGCGGGCATCCAGCTGACGGCGGACGCCCTCACCGCCATGGGCTATGACAGTCTGGTTATTGACGACCAGACAGAGTATCAGGCCTTTCTGGAGGCCAACCGGGCCTGCTGGGATTATATTGACGAAGCCCTGGCAAAGCGGCTGGAGGGGCTTTCCCAGATCAAGCTGTATCTGGAAAATGACGGCTCTGCCCGGGAGCGTCTGGAAGCCCTGGGCAGCGGGCTCCAGGCCCTGAAGGCCCGCCACCCGGGGAAGGATCTGGGCCCCCTCACCGTCTCCGCCGCACCTTTGGACGAGGAGGACTGGTCCAACAGCTGGAAGAAAAACTACCCTCCCCAGTTCGTAGGAGAAAATCTCTGCGTTCTCCCCTACTGGCTGCCCGCCGAGGCCGCCCAGGGGCGGATTCCCATCATTCTGGACCCGGGGCTCACCTTCGGCACCGGGGCGCACCCCTCCACCCAGATGTGCCTGGCGGCTCTGGAGCAGCATCTCACGCCCGGCAGCCGGGTGGTGGATCTGGGCTCCGGCAGTGGAATTCTGTCCATTGCCGCCCTGCGCCTGGGCGCCTCCACCGCCGTGGGGGTGGACATTGACCCCAAGGCGGAAGACATGGCCCGGGAGAATGCCGCCTACAACAACCTGGGGCCGGACCGGTTCCGGGCCTTTACGGGAAATGTTGCGGGAGACCGGCGGGATCTGGCCGCCCTGGGCGGGGGCTTTGACCTGGCCCTGGTGAACATTGTGGCAGATGTGATTCTGGCCCTGAGCCCGGTGCTGCCGGAAATCGTGAGGCCCCAGGGGCTGGTGATCTGCTCCGGCATCCTGGACACCCGGCTGGAGGAGGTTCTGGCCGGTCTCACCTGCCAAAAGCTCCGGGTTCTGGAGGTACGCAGCCAGGAGGACTGGCGCTGTGTGGTCGCCCGGCGGGAGGAAGACTGATATGCGGATGCTCTCCTATCACACCAAAATGCGGCTGCGAAAGGTGTTCACGGTTCTGGGCATTCTGGCCCTTGTGGCCCTTCTCCTGTGGATTTGCTGGTTGGTCTGGCTCCAGCGGTTCATTGTCTACACCCGGGACGGGGTGGTTTTCAACTTTGACCGCTCCACCACCAATCTGTCCGGCAAGGAGGAGGGACAGGTGCAGCCGGGCGAGACTGTGGCCCTGGACATTTCCCTGGCAGAGACCGTGGAGGAGACCCCCACCGGCCTGCAGCCCCTGACAGGCTTCTACGCGGACAGCGAGCTTCTCTCGGAGGAGTTTGAGGCCCTACAGGCCCAGCTGGAGGCCCTGGAGCCCGGGACGGCGGTGCTTCTGGATGTGAAAAGCAAATTTGGGAACTTCTATTATACCACCGGCCTCACAGGCGCCAGCCAGTCCACCGCCGTGGACGCCGGGGCCATGGACAGCCTCATTCGCACCCTGCGGCAAAAGGATCTCTATCTCATCGCCCGGGTACCGGCCTTCCGGGACTCCGCCTTTGCCCAGGCCAATCTCTCCTGCGGCCTCGCCGTGGCCTCCGGGGCGCTTTGGACCGACGAGGATCAGTGCTATTGGCTGGACCCGGCCAACACCCAGGTGATGCGCAATCTGATTCAGCTTTGCCGGGAGCTGCGGAACCTGGGCTTTGACGAGGTGGTCTTCACCGATTTCCGCATCCCGGACAGCGGCTCTATTGTTTATTCCGCCTCCAGCTCCAAGGATCAGATCATCCGGGACGCCGCCGCCCAGCTGGTGACCGCCTGCGCCAGCGACCAATTCACCGTCTCCTTCCAGGCCTCCTCCGGCTTCCAGCTGCCGGAGGGACAGTGCCGCCTGTACCTGGAAAACGTGGCCCCGGAGCAGGCCGCCGCCACAGCTTCCGGCGCCGCCGTGGGTGACTCTGCCCGGCTGGTTTTCCTCACGGACACCCGGGACACCCGCTTTGACGAGTACAGCGTGCTCCGGCGGATTCTGTAGCCCAGGGAGCCGCCCACCAGGAAATACCCTGGCCGCTGACGCCGTCCCGGGCGAAACAGCTGCCTCCGGCGGTCATCCGGCATACCGCGGCGCTTCTCCCATTTTTATTGCTTCATAAGCACACCGGACTGAAACGGGCATTCCGCTTCAGTCCGGTGTGCGTTTCCCGGGGCAATTTTCAGAACCGGTTCAAATCATGTATCCGGTTCATCCCCGTTGAGCCAGATGACGGTTTGCCCGTCCATAAGGGGCAGGTTGGTTTCACAGACCAGGGTTTCTGTCAGGCCCAGGTACAGATCACCCACCAAAACGGCGTCCTCCCGTTCCTCCAGAACCGGCGCCTCGATTTTCTCTACACAGTATTCCACCCTGGCGAACTGGCCTGCCCTCTGATTGATTCGGTACAGGCACACCTTACCCTCGCTGCCGCTGGGGAAAACGCACTCCTTTGGCACCCAGTTCAGCGTCTCCCACAAGCCGTAGCCGTCCAGCAGTTCTCCAATTGTGGCTTCAAAAATCTGTGTGCGCACCCTTGGTAATGACGCCTGATATACCGAATTGGAGATCACTGTGAACGCCAGTAGGGCAATCAGCACCACGCCCGCCATCCATCGAATGATTCTTTTCCGAACCATAGCCACGCCCTCCTACAGCTGTGTCAGGGTGACCCCTTCGGTCAGCTCCTGATCGTAGTACAAAAACAGCAGCACCACCGGCAGCGCAGCCAGTACGCCGCAGGTACACAGCACCCCAATGCTCTGTCCATTCATCCGGGTGAGAAAGACGGAGAGAGGATAGTCATACTCGCTTCTGAGGTACACAATGGGCTGCTCCACCATGTTCCAGGCGTCGATGAAGCTCAGAATTCCCAGAGAGATCACCCCCGCCCGGCATCGGGGGACGAGAATGCCGAAGAGGATTCTGAAGTTCCCCGCCCCGTCCAGCCGGGCCGCCTCCAGAATGTCATTGGGGCAGGTGTCAAACACCTGCCGGAGCAGGAACACCCCAAAGGGAGAAAACACCGCCGGAAGGATCAGCGCCCATCGGCTCCCCACAAGCCCCAGCTGATCCAGCATCAGGTAGTTGGACACCAGCGTCACCTGATAGGGCATCATCATTAAGAGAATCACCAGGAAAAACAGGGCCTCCTTCCCCCGGAAGGAAAACCTGGAGAAGCCGTATCCCGCCAGGCAGGACAAAAGGGTTTGCCCCAGGGCAATCACCACAGCCAGCCCCAGGGAGTTCCAGAACTTGGCCAGGTAGTGGGGGCGATTCCAAAACACCTCTTTCCATCCCTGCAAGGACCAGGTTGTGGGCAGCAGCCCATAAGCGGTACTGCCGGAGAAGGAATTTATAAAGGTATACAGCATGGGCCCAAGGGCAATGGCAGCCAGCAGAAACAGACCGATGCCCTTTGTGACGGAGGTTCGTTTTCTCATCATGTCACCTCACCCTTTCTTTTTACCCGAAACAGCAGCAAAACCAGGAGAAAAATCACAGAGAAAATCAGCAGCGCCGCCGTGCAGAGCCGGGGATAATTCAGGTTCTGGAAGTTGTTGTTCATAAAGTGCTGGAGCATATAGATGCTCTCGTGGGGCATACTGCCTCCCAGCAGATAGGCCTCCCGGAAGGATTTGAAGGCGTTGATGACGGAGATGACAAACACGAAAAAGAAATTGGGAACCATCATTGGAAGGGTGATATGGCGCAAAATATAGCCCGCCGAGGCCCCTTCACAGGCGGCGGCATCGGCATAGTCCTTCGGGATGGCGCTTAAGCCCGCCAGAAACAGGATCATATTGTACCCGCAGTTTTTCCAGATGTACAGCCCGATCAGCAGCGGAAACGCCAGCTCCGAATCCATCCAGCTGCCCAGAGGAAGGCCCAGGGAATCCAGCAGCCGCACCAAAAGGCCGCCGTCCCCAAAGAACGCCTGCACCACCGTGACCACCGCCGCCACAGGCAACACCATGGGCAACAGAAACGCGGAGCGAAAGAAGCTGGCGCCCCGGAATTTCCGGTACAGGGCCAGGGCCAGGAGAAAGGACAGAGCCATCAGCAGCGGCACCCCCACACCGATAAAACGCAGGGTATTCCCCGCCGCCAGCCGGAAAGCGGCGCTATGGAACAGGTCTGTGTAATTCCACAGCCCCACAAATCGCGCCCCGCCCGCCCCGGCGGTGAAGGTCTTCTGGACGCTCCAGACGAAGGGAACAAGGTACAGCATCGCAAAGCCCACCAGAAAGGGCAGGATGAAGCCCACACCGGTCAGGGAGTACCGGGTTTTCAGTTTCACAGGAACACCTCCTCAATGACTCGTCTTATTCCGAGATATTTATTTCCAGCTGACGCTGGGCTCCCACAATACTTTCCCATCCCGGACGGCTGCTGCTCCGCTCAGATTGTCCAAATTCAGTGTCCTAACAATACAGAAAACCTTTATGCTTTCATTGGTCTGGGGAACCGTGGGCGTTTCCTGACAAACCGGTGCCTCATCCGCACAGGCTGCCAGCAATAGGCACAAAAGCAAAGACATCCCTTTTTTCATGGAGTTCTCTCCCCGATTATTCGGTGATATAGAGTTCCAGCTTGCGCTGGGCGGCTTTCAGCGTTTCCTCATAGTCCGCGTTTTCATACACAAATGCGTACATTGCACCGCCCAACCCCAGGTGACTGGCGTAATAGGTGCCGGTGATTTCATTGGCGTATTCCATGAATTGCCGGAAATCTTCCTCCGTGGGCCAGTCAAGGGCCTCGTCCGGATTGGCAGTACTGACAAATCCATTTGTTCCCGCTTTAATATGGTATATTTTCCCCTGAACGGTCTGCTGGAAGAAGTATTCGTTTGCGGAATTCAAGACAGACAGCTTCTCTCCGCTGACTACGCATTGGATTTCTGAACTGAGCAGGAGTTTGATGAAATCATAAGCATTTTGAAGATTCTCACTGTTGGCCCGAACCGCCACTGGGAACTTGAGTCTTGCCTGAATTCCGCCCTTTTCATCCCGAATTGGCATCATTACAGCATCATCCACCGTTTTAATTGCACCAAAGTCATTATAAAAACCGGAAAGTGCCCCTTGAATTGGCGGCGTCCACAACACATTTCCGTCCCGCACAGCAGCTGCTCCGTACAAAGACATGTCATCTGTATAATCGTTGTAATCATTCGTATTCTTTTCCATGGTAGTTTTGTACCATTGGTATCCCGCCTTAAATAGCGGTGCTGACAAATCAATGGTCTGTGTATCATAATCCGCAACGGAAATACCGGAAAAACCGACTATATCTGCAATTATAAGCGGCTGCCTGAACAATTGGCGGGTCTGAGTAGGGTCCTCCATGTATCGGGTGGTTTCATCTATGAAGCCCTGGTAGTCCCTGCATACGTCCATGTCAAAGCCGGTTTCCTCCAAGGCGGTCCGGCTGGTGATAAGCAGCGGGAAATCGTAGCTCAGGGGGACGACAAAGCGCTTCCCGTCCCAAACGCCCCCGTCCATGACCGTTTTGTGATATGGTGTCCAATCAAAATCATCCGCCTGGAAAAACGGCTCCATATCCGCGAAAATTCCCTGACGAACCAGCTTTTCCACATCCATAACCCTGTCGTTGACGATGAACACATCCGGGCCTTCCCCGGCCATGATCTGGGCGGCAACCTGCTGAAACAGCTCTTCTTCTGCCTCATAATCAGTGGAATCGGTTTCCGGTTTGATCAGTTCCACGGAGATCTCGGGATACAACTCCTGGTAGCGGTTCAGCGCAAGCTGGAACATGGCGCTGTCCTTTTGCCCGCCCATGCAAAAAACCGTCAGGCTCTCATTTTTTTGGGGAGCCGTGGGCGTATCCTGCCAGATAGTCTCCCCCCTTTGGATGCTCCCGCAGGCAGCGAGCAGGAACACAACCGCCACGAGTAATATCAAGCTTCTTTTCATGAATCTCCTCCTGTCAAATGAACGGTTAACTTACCAATTTGATATATCATCGGATCTTGTGAGATCAAGCAAAGCTCTGCGGATGCGTTGGTTAAGAACAGGTATTCACCTTGCAGTGTACGTTCCGTGATCTGTCCGTTGACAACACCCTGCTTAAAAGCCTCCTGGTTCAGCTGATATGTGTAACACTGCTGTGCTTTCAGCGGATATGGTTCCCCCTCCGGCGTTGTCAATTTCAACTGATCGAAGGTATCTGCTGGAGCATCGGAACAGAAACTGACGCTGATCCAGGGTTCCCCTTCCGAAAGAACGCCGGAGGACGGTTTCGGCCCGGCATCCAAGCCCCTTGCGGCGCCTGTGCCAAAAACTGCCAGAGTTCCTGCCACAAGCAGGCAGGCCAAGGCCCCACGCCAAACAGACTGCCGCCGCTGCTTTAAGGCAGAGATGACCCGCTCCTCCACCCCGTGTTTGCCAAAGTGGCTGAACAGCTGAAAGACACCGGGCGTCTTTTCCGCCTGGCAGAGCAGGACTCTGGCGTAGGAAAACCGGCTGTCCTCCCCCATGGATCGTATGGTTTTTTCGTCACAGGCCAACTCAATATCCCGGTTTGCCAGCCGGCAAAGAAGCCAAACGGCGGGATTGAACCAGTGAACGCAGAGCGCAGCCGTAAACAGGAGCTTCACCAGGCAGTCATGGCGGCGGATATGGGTGTACTCATGGGCCAGGATCATGGAGAGCGTCTCCCGGTCGTCCCAATCCACCCCGTGGGGCAGCAAAATCACAGGGTGGAAAATGCCGTAAGTCAGGGGAGCAGGAATCCTTTCGCACAGCCTGACCCTCACATGGGGCGGTTGCTTTATGGGCAGGGACTGTGCATAAGCGCCGCTGACCGGCGAAGCGTGTCTGAACTTGCCCATGGAACGGATATAGGACGTGAGGAAAAACCCGGCCATGATACAAAAACCGGCCAGCCAGAGAACCTCCGGAATGGAAAACAGGCTGTGGGCGGCGCGGCCAATCTCCCCTCGTGTCTCCTCCAGGACGATGGGAGAGAAGGGCAAATCGCCGCTGTTCTTCCGGAGCAAGGTGTGAACCAGGGTAAAGAAGCTGTATTGGAATTCGACGGAAAAGGGCAGCAGCAGGCGAAGCGCCGCCCCAATCCAGAGGACGCGGAAGGTATTTTTCGGCAGCCGATGCAGCGCCGCCCTGCGAACCAGGGCAATGACCGCAATCAGAACCGTGGCGGAAAGGCTGCTGTACAGAATCGTCATGGCTGCGCCTCTTTTTCAGCCTGGTCAATCCGCGCCTTCAGGCGCTGGATATCCTGGGGGGACAGGTCTCCCTGGCTGATGAGGGAAGCAAACAGCAATTCCGCAGAGCCGTCAAACACCTTGTCAATCAGCTCCTGTGTCGCCCGCTTCTGCACCTGTTCCTTGGCAATGAGGGCATGGCAGATGAAATTCGGCTCAATCCGTTCCAGGGCGCCCTTCTTGATGCACCGCTTGAGAAGGGTGTAGGTGGTGTTGGTGTTCCACCCATAGGTGTCCGTGATGATCTGCGCCACCTCCCTGGCAGGTAGGTCTCCCCTGCTCCAAATAACGCGCATCACCTTCAGCTCAGCGTCGCCCAATGTGTTTGGCATAATTGGTTCCTCCTTATAATACAATAGTCTTATGGATTTATAATACAACTGTCTTGTAGCATTGTCAAGACAGTACCGGAATTTTTTCGGGTTCGTTCGCCGGATACGTCGCATAAAAAGAACGGGCACCCGGCTTTTACACCGAATACCCGTTATCTGATTTTGCCCTGGTTCGCCAGGCTTTTCATGGGTCAATTTGCGCTTCTGTGCGCACCCGCGCAACCTCCGGGGGATTTTATCGGTTGCTCATTCTGAGGCGGCAGGGCTCTGCCGCTCGTAGCGGATGTACTCCACATTGTCCCCACGGCCGGTCACCCGGCACATGAACTCGTAGGCTCTCTGGCGCAGGTCCTCCTGGGCGGCCCGGGGGCTGAGGCTGTGGTTCGGGTACATGGGCTCGCTGAAGGTCACGGTCATGCCGGGTCTTTTGGCCCAGAAGAACAGGCCCCGGCGCTTGCGGTAGGTGGTGGCCATAGCAACCACGGGAACATCCAGCCGCACCGGATAGCGGAAGGAGGTGCCCACAAAGGGGCGAACCCCCGTGTAGAAGGGCCAGATGTGGGCCTCCGGGAAGATGCCCACGCAGGCTCCCTCCCGGCAGCGGGTCTCCAGGGCCTCCAGGAAGCCGGGAAAGGCCTTCAGCTCCGTGGGCAGGGGGATGCAGCCAATGAGCTGCACCAGGTTCCGGAGGCCGGGGATGGACACCGCGTCGGGATTTGCCACAATGTAGCCCCGCTTGGGAAAGGCCGCCATGGCAGGGAGGACGGCGTCAAGAGACCGGGTGTGATTCCCGTAGAGGAAGCAGCCGGATTTTCCCACCTTCCGCATGTTTTTCTTATTCTCGAACTTCAATCCCAAATAGACCTTGCAGATAATAAACACCAGGGGGATTGCCACAAAGTAGTAGATGAAAAAGGACCAGATGTTCCACCAGAAGGACTTGTGCAGGAAGGGAAAGTCCTTTCCCACAGGCTTTGTGGTGATGTGATTTCCGGCAAAGTCATCGTTCAGGGGATCGGAATAGTAAATGACCTTTTTAGCCATGGGGGCCTGCCTTTACCGCGTCCAGGAGCATCCGCTCCATGGCATCCATGCAGTTGTCAAAGTCAAACTGCCGGGCATAGCCCAGGTAGGCCCTGCTGCATTCCTCCCGCTCCTCCGGGTGATCCAGCCAGTAGTCAATTCGGTTTGCCAAATCCGACGAATCGTTGCAGCGGAAGAGGTTCTTCTCCGTCAGGGCAAAGTGCCGGGTGGCGCTCCGGGGGGAGTCCGCAATCACCGGGACTTTTCCGCAGGCAATGGCCTCCAGGCAGGCAATGGCTTCAATCTCAATCTGGGCGGGATGGACGTACAAATCCGCCAGGTTGATGATCCCGATCAGCTCCTCCCGGGTGTGGAAGCCGAACACCGGCTCCCGGATGCCCCGCTTTTTCACCCGCTTCCGCAGAGCATTCTCCTGGGGCCCCTTCCCTGCCAGCACCAGCTGGATTTGGTCCCGATGCCGGGATTTGGCCACGGCATCAATGAGAACCTTCTGGGACTTCTCCCGGGAATACCGGCCGGTGGAGAGAATCAGATATTTCCCCTCCAGCTCCGGGGGGCGCTTGACCTCCCGCCGGGCAAAGACCTTGTTCACACCGTTGGAAATCACATAGTGATTGGTGGGATGCGTGACCTTCTCAAAAACGTCGCAGATAAACTGGGTGGGATAGTGGATGCAGGTACAGTAGCGGTAGACCCGCCAGTAGAAATACTTGTAAATCAGCCGGTTGACCAGCCTGGCATTCATGAGGAAAATGTGATTGGTGAAGTTCTCCGCCTGGCAGTGGAACCCGGCGGTGATGGGGATTCCCTTCTCCCTGCACAGAAGGACAGCGGCATGGCCCAGGGAAAAGGGCACCAGAATGTGCACCACATCCGCCCCGTCGATGGCCTCCTCCAGGATGCTGCGCACCGGCTTTGCCAGGGACACCCCGTTCTTTGCCACATATCCGTTGAAAATGCCGAAGCTCCGGGGCGGAACCACATAGTGGCCCGGAAGACCCCGCTTGCTCTGGTCTCCGCTCACCACCCGAACCTGATGTCCCTTGGCCTGGAGGGTGCGGATCAGATTCATTGCCGCTATGGTTGTGCCGTTGTTCTCCTCGCCCAAAACATCGCACACGATTGTTACTTTCATAGTTTATTCCTCTTTCTGTTTATCTCTCACCCAGGTAAATTTTACAGGAATACGAGGAAATGTAAATACACAATCCGCGAATTTTGTGGCGTGGTACGACTTACAAGTACCGGAAGGCCACCAGAACCAGGCCCAGAACCGTGAGAACCACGCCTGTGGCCCGGTTTAAGGTGGCGGGCTTTGCTTTGTTGGCAAGCCTTGCAGCAATCTGGGCCCAGATGAGGGTGAAGGCCACGCACAGGCACAGCACCAGAGGGTCCGGCATACCGCCGATGGCAAAGTGGGACAGGGCGCCGGTGAGGGCCGTGAAGGTCATAATAAACACACTGGTGCCCACAGCGGTCTTCAGCTCGTAGCCCAGGACAGAGGTGAGAATCAGTAGCATCATGAGTCCGCCGCCTGCTCCCACGAAGCCGCAGATGAAGCCGATGAGGCTTCCACAGACGAGGGACTGAATGAAGCGCTTCCGGCGGGACACCTGCTCCATGGCCTCCTTGGTGGTCATCACCGGTTTTACAATGAACTTGATACCCAGCAGCAGGGTCATAAACATGGAGAATCCGCCCATGGTCTGATTGGGCAGGAGGCTTGCCACCCAGCTGCCCACCAGGGTGAAGCACAGCACCGCCGCCATCATCACAAGGCCGTTGCGGATATCCAGGTTTTTATGCCTACCATAGGTGTAGGCGGAGATTGCGCTGGCCAGTACGTCACTGGCCAGGGCGATTCCCACCGCCTGGTAGGATTCCATATCCAGGAAGGTGATGAGCATGGGGCTGATAACTGCCGCCGCGCTCATTCCCGCAAAGCCGGTGCCCAGGCCAGCGCCCATACCGGCAAAAAAGCAAACCAAAATAATTTTCAGCATACTGACGCTCCCGATTCCTGATGTTTCGCAAGGCGGTCCACATGGTCCATGAGTTTTCCTGTGAGCCTTGCATATTCTTCGTATTCCTCCGGGGTAAAGGCGCTCATGATGGCCGCCTCAAACCGCTGCTGGGCCTGCCGCCCTGCGGCAATCAGAGGCTCCGCCGCCGGAGTGGGCCGCAGGCGCTGAATCCGGCGGTCCCTGAGGTCCGTCTCCCGGAGCAAGAGCCCCCGGAGAATCAGCTGCTCCACGGTCACGGAGACAATCCCGCTTTTGATGCCCCGAATCCGGCACACGTCCCGGGCGGTGTTGTGCTCCGGATGATTGGCCAGAAAGAGCATCACATCAAAGGCCGTGGGGCTCAGGTCAAATGCCTTACACACTGGCTGACAGAAGCTCCTGTACACCTGATTGCCCTTGGCAGCAGCGGACATGATGAGCAAGCATTTCATTTTGATCCCTCCATTTGTTTATTTTTAGAATTTTTAAAGATAATATATCACAGTCCGCTACTTCTGTCAACCAGCCTGCGCACAGAACCCCAATGCAATCGGGCAGTAGGTCTTCTGCCGGCAATCCAATTATCACGCCCGGGACGCATAAAAAGGCCCGCTGCAAAAGAGAGTTCAGCATAGGGATAACCTAAAAGAAGGATATTTTTGACTGACACTCTTCAAGCGGGACCAACAAAAAGACCACACAACAGGCTACAATGTCTGCTGTGTGGCCTTTCTTATTTTTAGAACACAACGCTATCCTTTATCGGAGTATCTTTTGAAATTTTCTGCCTGTTCCATAACTTTCTCGAACACTTCTTCGTCCCACTCAGGCGGATAGCCATTTTTATATAGCAGGACAGTCAGTTCCATATTGAGCTGATTT
>JALETK010000043.1 GCA_022781505.1 Clostridiales bacterium
GCATAAGCAGCTCCCGCTGGGCTCCGTTGTCCTCAATCACCAGAATCCGCACGCCAATCCGCCTCCCTTGTCCTCCATTATATCACAAAATATCTAAGCTGTGTCTAAATCTTAGATACATTTTAGATATTCCCCTGTTAAAATATACAAAATTCCTTGAAAGGGGTGTATCCATATGAAGCGAATTCTTTCTGTCATCCTGTGCCTGTGCCTCTTGCCCGGCCTCTGGGCCTGCAGCAGGGAGCCCGGGGAAGTCCCCGAAGCCTCCACCGCAGAGAGCACCGCCTCCCCGGCGGCCAATCCCAACGCCTCCCAGGTTCTCGGCCAGGAGAGCGTCCTCACTACTCCCCAGGTGGGGGAATATGTGGAGTCCGTCTTTCTGGCAAATGTCCCCAACCAAAGAAGCGCTCTTCTCCTGAGTGTCCGCAGCGACGGAACGGTGGATTACATCTTCAGTGAGGAGCCCCAGGTGGGAACATCCTATAAGGGCATTGAAGCCCTGGAGGACACGGGACTCCGGTACTACACCATCACCCCGGATGGAGAAGCAACCAGCCAGCCTCTGGACTGGCTTTCCCAGCTGGACGCGGCCCTGGCCGCCGGGCTGGAAAATTTATACGGCGGAAATATCTCCTGGACTTTTGATTTTTCCGCCTGTGAGGGAAACATTCTGATTCTCGCCCGCCTGGGGGGTGAGGGGCGCAATCTGAGCACAGTGGTGTATCGGGTGAAAGACAATCAGTTGGTGCAAATCCCCATTCCCTCCACCGCCATCCTGGACGGACGCAAGGTCTCCATTTCCCTGGAGGGAACCGGCAGAATCTTCACCTGCCGGGACTGCTTCCTTCTGACGGCGTCCGACGGCACAGACGTTTCCTTCTACTCCTTCTCCTATGACGGCGTTCCTCTGGCGCGGCAGCCTATGGACACAGATGGGCTCTTTGATCTTGCCGCTGCGGGAGCGGAAACCGCCTGGTTTACCTCCCTTCGCCGGGACTGCCTGCAGGAAACGAGCGCAGCGGATCTCGCCTATCTGGAGACGTATTCCATAGCATATGGCCATACCATCTGCGGAGCTGTGGCGCCGGACGGTTCCGCAGCGTATCTTCTGCGAAATACTCCAGAGGAATCCCGGATTTGGCTGAGCAAGGTTCCCCATGGAGGTGAGGAGATCACGGTGGGTGGGTTCAATCTCTACGCCTTTGAAGATCCAACCGAACCCCCCTCCTGTCTGGCTGCGGCCAATGACGGTATCTTTTACACCTGGACGGAGGGCACCGAGCAGGGGGTTCTCCGGCAGTATCGCTACAATCCCCAGGGGGCGGTTGAACCGGAGTTCAGAACCGTCTACTCCCTGGAGCGCAGCCGAACGGTGCAGGCAGCGGTTTCCCTTTGGAACCGAACCCACAGCGATATCACCTTCCGTTACATCGTGGGTATGGAGGAGATTCAGGACACCTCCCTGACCAAGGAGGACGCCATTACCCGTTTGAATACCCAGCTGGTGAACGGCCAGGGTCCGGACGTGCTGATCCTGGATGGACTGCCGGTGGACAGCATGGTAAAGAAAGGCTTTCTGTCTCCCCTGCCCAACCTGGACGTCACCGGAGTTTATCCCAAGCTCCTGGCGCGGTTCACCGTAGACGGAAGCCTGTACGCTGTCCCGTCGAAAATGATCCCCTTTCTGCTGGGGCGGAAGATTCAGGGAACCGTGGATATTGATTCCCTGGAAGCCTTCGCCGATTATGTGGAATCCGCCACAGGGCCCTTGGACTTGAGCTGCTCCTCCGATTCCCTCGATCGGTTCCGGTCTGCGGTTTATTATATTGACTATGCGGACCAGGTCTTCGACCTGTGGTATCCCGCCTGGTGTGACGCCATTTGGGAGGGGGGCCGCTTCCACCCGGAGGTGTATCAGGCCCTTTTAACCGGCACCAGCCGTTTGGTGAAGCACTATTCTCTGGACACCGTCGATCAGGAAAAGGCCCCGAACCCGGAGGACACCCTGCTTCAGGAGGAGAACACAACGGACAAATACGATATACGGTCTGTCATCAACCAAACGGAAAACTGTTCCCAGTTTTTTGGCGCATATGCCTACTGTCTTGCGGCCACAGATTATGTCGGGCTGCTCAATTTCAACCCACCCACCCGGTATACCGGCAACAATGATCCCATCCCCTGCAAAATTGTGGGAATCCCCGGCCCTGATGGAACAGGGGCCACAATTCCCACCTGCATCGCCGGTGTGCGGGAGGGCGGTGACCGGGAGGCCGGGCTGGCATTTTTACGGCTGCTTCTCTCCGACGAGATTCAGCTTCTGACCGGAGATGCCCGCAGCCTTTCCACCGACGGGTATCCCGTAAAATGGAGCTGCACCCCCATCCTGCTGGAGGGCACCGCCTCCCGGTTTGCCACCATCTTTGATCAGGAGGTTCGTCCATTCCAGATTGAAAACGACTTCGAGGCCGCTCTCTCGGCCCTTCGCCCGGTGCTTCTGGAGGACGTGACCTACAACGCCGCCAAGGAGGCCGCCCTCCGGTATTACGAGGGGAAGCTCACCGCCCAGGAGGCCGCCGACCAGGTGGCAGAAGCCACAGCCATCTACCTGGCTGAGCACCGGCAATAAGCCCCGTCCCCTCCCCCATTGTCATCCTGAGGCGCAGCCGAAGGATCTCACGCACCAGCCCCCCATTTGTCATCCTGAGGCAAAGCCGAAGGATCTCACGCACCGGGGCTCCGTCTCGGAAGTCTTCCGCGCCAGATCCTTCGCTTTTGGCTCAGGATGACAAGTGGGAGGCCCCGACCTGTCATTCCGAGGCGCAGCTGAAGGATCTCACGCACCGGCCCTGCTGCTTCCCTTTGCCGGAATGTTGAAAAAAGAAAGGAGAACACCCTATGAAACGAATTCTGTCTGTTTTGCTATGCATCTGTATGCTATTGGGCCTCTGGGCCTGTAACCCCGACGGTGGGGAGACAACCGCCCCACGGGAGTCCACGGAAACCGCCGCCCTCACAGAGGAGACGGAGCCGGTCTCCCTGGCGACCCTTCCGAACCCTGCAGAGGCTTTGAGTGAGGAGAGCATTCTGGAATATCCCCAATTGGGAGACTATCAGGAATCCGTACTGCTGGCCAATGTGCCCGGTCAGGGGGCGTTGGTTCTGCTCAGCGCCCGCAGCGACGGAACCCTGGATTATATCTTCTGCAATTCCCTGGATCAGGACGCCCGGGGAATCCAGACCATGGTAGAGGCGGGATTTCAGTATTACACCATCAGCCCCGAGGGCGAGGCGGTAAAGCAGCCCTCGGACTGGATGGATCAGCTGGATCAGGCACTCACCGCAGGGCGAGCGGAAGTGCCCTACGATGACGCAGGATGGTATCTGGTTTTTTCCGCCTGGGAGGGACGCATTCTCATCCGCGCGACCCTGTGGGGAGGCCAGGAACACCAGTGCACCATGGTGTACCAAGTGCAGGACAATCAACTGA
Source organism: Clostridiales bacterium (assembly GCA_022781505.1). Taxonomy (GTDB): domain Bacteria; phylum Bacillota; class Clostridia; order Oscillospirales; family Oscillospiraceae; genus Faecousia. The sequence continues at coordinate 3,491 of JALETK010000043.1, forward strand.
CACAGCTGCCTTTCTCTTTGCGGCACGAGCTGGACGGAAAGCCCGTTGTCATTTCCTCTGACTACATCGGCTCCATCTACGCCTTTGAGAACCAGTATTTGATGTCCTCGGACAGCTTTTTCTGTTTTTCCTACGACGGGGAGCTTGTACATTCTTTAGGGAAAAAGCACGATTCCCTGTGGTCTGTATTTGGCTACGGCGGAGAGTCCGTCTGGTTTGCTGACGCGGCTCAGAGCCGGCTTACCCTGATGAACATCAACGACTTCTCCGTTCTGGAGGAATACCCCATAGAACGGGGGTATGTTGCCTGCCACACCGCCACACCGGACGGCGAGTCCCTGTATCTCCTGAAGCGAAACTTCGGCGAATCCATGTATCAGCTGTTCCGGTTCGACGAAAACGGCCAGGAGACGGTGATCTCCAGTCCCGATGTATATGCCTTTGGAAATCCCACCGCACAGCCTCTCCGCATGGCCGCAGTACCCGGCGGTGACTTCTACATTTGGTACGGGGAATCCGGGCGGGGAATTCTCCGGCGATACCACTACAATCCCCAGGGAAAGCAGGAGCATGAGATTGTCACCGTCTACGCCCTGGAGGACAATCAGACAGTGAGAACCGCCGTTTCTCTGTGGAACCGCACCCACACGGACGCGGTCATCCAGTACACCATAGCCACCCAGGAAATTGCGGGAACCGCCCTCACCCTGGAAGACGCCGTGACCCAGTTGAACACCCAACTGGTGAATGGGGAGGGGCCGGACATTCTGATTCTGGACGGTCTTCCTGTGGACAGCATGATTGACAAGGGCTTCCTCTACCCTCTGTCGGATCTGGACACCACCGGGGTCTACCCGAAGCTCCTGGAGCGGTTTACCGCAGACGGAAACCTCTATGCGGTTCCCGGAAAAATGACCCCTTACCTTCTGGGCCGGGCTGTGGAGGGAACCCAGCCGGTATCCTCTTTGGAGGAATTTGCTGACGCCATCATCGCCGCAACGGAGCAGTTGGATTGCAGCTATGCCGCCATCATGGGCGACAGTCCCCTGAACAAAGAAGGCGAGCCCTCCCACTCCTGGGATCAATCCCAGAAAGCCCTTTACTATATTACATATCCGGATGAGCTATTTGACCTGTGGTATCCCACCTGGTGCGATGCCATCTGGGAGAGCGGCAGCTTCCACCCGGAGGTGTACCAGGAGCTTCTGACCCAGACCGGCCGCCTGTCGGAGCATTACTCCCTGCAGACCATTGACCAGATGCTGACCGTATACGAGGAGAGCGATAAGACAGGCCTCACCAAAACAGGCTACACCATCGTCAATGCCACGGACGCCAACAACAATGACGCCGGAACCTATCTCTACTGCCTCGCCGCCACCAACTATGTTGGAATGCACAACTTCCTGCCCCGCTCCGATCCCCAATTTCCTGGCTCCGCGCCCTCCGTTGACTGCGAAATCATAGGCATCCCCGGCCCCGACGGCACAGGCGCCACGATTCCCACGGCCATCGCCGCCTTGCGGGAGGGCGGCAATGCACAGGCCGGGGTAGAATTCCTGCAGCTACTCCTGTCCGACGAGGTTCAGCTTGGCCTGGTGGGGGATTCCTACAGCCGGGACGGCTACCCGGTGAAATGGAGCTGCACCCCGGCCCTTCTGGAGGACATGGAGCAGGAATGCGACAACACCTTCCACATTCAAAACGACTTCCGGGCCACTCTCTCTGCCCTTCGCCCGGTGATTCTGGAGGATGTGACCTACAACGCCGCAAAGGAGGCCGCCCTCCGGTATTACGAGGGCAAGCTCACCG
>JALETK010000047.1 GCA_022781505.1 Clostridiales bacterium
CGGCAACTATTCCTTCTACATCGAGGAGAAGCAGGCCCGGTTCAACCTCCAGCTGAAGCAGTACGAGCAGGAGCAGGCCAAGCTGAAGCAGCTGGGCTACACCCTGGAGCGGATGAAGGGCTGGGGCATCAACAACCGGACGCTGTACCGCCGGGCCATGTCCATCCAGCACCGGATGGAGCGGATTGAGAAGACCAAGCGCCCCACGGTGGAGAAAACCATGAAAGCCTCCTTTGCCCAGAAGGACTTCCAGGGGGACCTGGTGTTTGAGACCAAGGGCCTGGGAAAGTCCTTTGGTGAGAAGCGGATCTTCTCCGACGTGGATTTGCTGGTGCAAGGGGGAGAGCGCATCGCCCTTTTGGGAGATAACGGCGCTGGGAAGACCACCTTCATCCGCTGCCTTTTGGGGGAGGAGCCCTGTGAGGGCAAGCTCAAGTTCGGCCCCACGGTGAAGGTGGGGTATCTGCCCCAGATCATGCACTTCAGCCACCCGGAGCGGAGCCTCTATGACACCATGCTCTATGAGAAGAACCTGACCCCCCAGGCGGCCAGGGACCGGCTGGGCGCGTTCCTGTTCCAGGGGGAGGACGTGTTCAAGCCCGTGGGGAGCCTGTCCGGCGGGGAGCAGTCCCGGCTGCGGCTGTGTATGCTCATGGATGAGAAAATCAATCTCCTGATTCTGGACGAGCCCACCAACCACCTGGACATCGCCTCCCGGGAGTGGGTGGAGTGCGCCATCGAGGAATTTGAAGGAGTGCTCCTGTTCGTGTCCCATGACCGGTATTTCGTGGAGAAATTTGCGGACCGGGTCTGGGAGCTGGAGGACGGCCACATCCGGGACTTCAAGTGCGGCTACGCCAAGTACCGCTCCATCCTGGCCCACGAGGCCGCCGGGACGCCGGCCCCTGCGGCGGTGCCCCAGAAAAAGGAGCCGGAGAAGAAGGAGAAGCCCCGCCCCAAGGACAAGGAGCTGGAGAAGCAGGTTCGCCGCCTGGAGCGGGAGATCGAGAAGCAGGAGGCGGCGGTCAAGTCCCTGGAGGAGCAAATCGCGGCGGCCGCTGCGGACTATCAGGAGTTGACCCGCCTGATGGCGGAGAAGGAACAGGCAGACGAGGCCCTCATGACCCTCATGGATCAGTGGGAGGAAGCCGCCGGGCAGCTGGAAAGCTGAAAGGATTTTTCCCGCACCGGCCCGGAGCCGGTGCGGGAAAAATATTGGAAAATATGCGGTTTTCCCTTGACCTTGCCCCAGGGGCAGGGTTTATATTGGGGAAGAGGTGAGCGAACAATGAGAATCAAAGAAGTGCAGGAGGCCACGGGCCTCACGGCCAAGGCCATCCGGCTGTACGAATCCAAGGGCCTGCTGGAGCCGGCCCGGGAGGCGGAGAACGATTACCGGGATTATTCCCAGGCGGATGTGGAGCGGCTCAAGACCATCGCCGTTTTGCGGAGGCTGGATGTTCCGGTCAGGGAAATCAAGAGCTGGACGGATGGGGAGCGTATCAAAACGAATTTTGAGACAATCCCATCCCGACGTCAGATGTTTCGCTCTGTTCCAGAAATCGCATGAGGATGGCGGCAACCTGGGCCCGGGTGGCTCCCTGTTTGGGGGAGAGGGTGATGGCAGCTTCATTCTGAATGCCCTTCAGGATGCCGCTGCCAACGGCCCAGGTCATGGCCTTTTGGGCGTAGGGGGAGACTTGCCCGGCGTCGGGGAAGGAAGACAGGCTCCCTTGAGCGCCGGTGTCACAGCCGGTGTAGCTTGCATAGCGGAAGAGAATGGCAGCCAACTGTTCCCGGGTAACCGGCTGCTCTGGGGCGAACGCAGTCTCTGTGATACCCCGAACCACACCTGCAGAGGCTGCCCAGGTGATGGCCTTGGTGTAATACCGGCCCTGTGCAACATCCCCAAAGGGACAGGCGGCCCCGGTCTCCGGCTGGGCTGCCATGCGGTACAGCACAGTTGTCAGCATTCCCCGGGTCATGCCGCTCTCCGGGGCAAAACGGTTCAGCTCCATTCCGGAGAACAGCTCCTGCTCCCAGGCATACCGAACCGACTGGGCATACCAAGCGTTGGGAGAGACGTCCGCAAAGGGAGCTCCGCAGAAGGTGGCGGCCTTCTCCACACCAGACCAGCCTTGGGCCTCCGGCAGGTGATACAGCCGTTGATTTCCATCAAAGGCACCGTCCATTTCAGGCGCATCGCCCAGGAAATAGACGGCCTCCAGGGAACTGCAGGAGGCGAAGGCCATCAGACCGATTTTCTCGATGGAGTCCGGAAGGATTACCTGCTCCAGGGCGCGACAGCCGCACATGACTTCCTGGCCCACAGTTGTGACCCCAGGCTCAATGACCACCGCACGAATGGCATCGGAGAAAGCCAGAGGGCTGTGACGGCCTTTTGAATCCCCCTCGGCAGTGTCCCTGGGTGTATGGTCAAAATCCCACATGGGGCCGGAGCCGGAGACGGTGACGGTACCGCTGAACAGGTCAAGGACATAGGTCACGTCATCTCCCAAAGCGCCTCGTTCCTCTGGAGAACTGGCGCAGACGGGAAACAGCACCAGACATAAAAGAAGCACAAGGGTAGTTGTAAAAGACAGAATACGCTTCATAATAATTCCCCCAATCATTCAGAATAGAATAAGTATGATATATTATAAATATATCACTTGTTTCTTGGGGTGTCAACAGAGAATTCTGCTTCTGATTCGGAGGCGAAGATGGGGACTATTCCCCGTATACAATTAAACAGGTGACCCCATTGCAGTCCAGAAAAACCCTCTGGTCGCCTCCGGGAAAATCGGATTGACAGAACGTAACACACCACATCCGGGTACTTGCATCAAAGGAGATTTGGGTAGTGTCATATTCCAGGGTGCATTCCGCCTCCGCGCACCGGAGGGCATCTTTGGGGCCGTAAACAGGGGTGGCGGCAGTATTTACGAAGCCGTCATACCGGACCCCCGGGGTGCCAGGGGGATTTTGGGCCTGTACCTCAGCATAGGAGAAGGGCTCCACCCTGGCGGGGGGCGTACACAGGGAGAACAGGGACGCAAAAATCAGCAGAGACAGACGTAGCGCTTTCATGGAATGATGCCTCCCTTTATTTGCTTTTTCCTTTACAGACGGAAAACAATGCCCGATGTCGCAGCTTGCGGCAGGAAGGATTTCCGGGGGCTTCGGAGGGTTGACAGGCTCCCGAAAGGTGCATATAATATGGGGAGAAACAAAAAAGGAGCGTTGTTTAACATGAGTGAATCCTGCATCGGCAACTGTTCTGCCTGTGGCTCTGACTGCGGCGAGCGGAAGGCGGAGAGTCTGCTGGCACAGCTGAACCCCCGTTCCAGCGTGAAGAAGGTCATCGCCGTGGTCTCCGGCAAGGGCGGCGTGGGCAAGAGCACCGTCACCGCCCAGCTGGCGGTGGCCATGGCCCGGAAGGGCTACCGGGTGGGCGTCCTGGACGCGGATATCACCGGCCCCTCCATCCCCAAGGCCTTTGGGGTGACGGAGTGCCAGGGGGCGGACAAGTCCGGCCTGTATCCCGCCCTCACCCGGACGGGCATTCAGGTGATGTCCATCAACCTGCTTCTGGACAATGACACGGACCCGGTTCTCTGGCGGGGCCCAGTGATTGCCGGAGCGGTGAAGCAGTTCTGGACCGACGTGATCTGGGAGGATGTGGACTATCTGTTTGTGGACATGCCTCCCGGAACCGGGGACGTGCCCCTGACGGTGTTCCAGTCCCTCCCTGTGGACGGGGTGGTGGTGGTCACCAGCCCCCAGGCTCTGGTGTCCATGATCGTGTCCAAGGCGGTGAAGATGGCGAACATGATGCACATTCCCGTTCTGGGCTTTGTGGAGAACTACAGCTATATCACCTGCCCGGACTGCGGCAAGCGGCTGTCCGTCTTTGGGGAGAGCCGGCTGGAGGAGGTGGCCGCCGGATTCGGCCTGCCGGTGCTGGCGAAGCTGCCCATAGACCCCGCCGTGGCCCAGGCCTTTGACCAGGGCAATATGGAGACCCTGGACACGGAAGACCTCCGCGGCGTGGCCGGGGCCGTGGAAAAGCTGTAAACCGAAAAAAGCTGCCCCGTTGGCGCCTGCGCGCCTACGGAGCAGCTTTTTTCTTGGATACAAAAAGAAAAGACCCCCGATTTGGCATCCTGAACATTGCGAAGGATCTTATGCACAGGCGTTCCGGTCAGGAAAACCTGCACATAAGATCCTTTTGCTTCAGAATGAAAAGCTGGAGGCTTTCTGCGGATTGATATGGGGGCAGAGGCTTACCGGCGGATGATTTCCTCCCGGCCGGGGCCGTTGGAGACCATGGTGATGGGGACGCCGATCTCCTGCTCGATGAACTCCACATAGTTCCGGCAGGCCTCGGGGAGATCCTCATAGCGGGTAATGCCCCGAATGTCACAGTTCCAGCCGGGGAGAACCTTCAGCACGGGCTTGCAGCGCTCCAGGGTGGGGGTGGTGGGGAAGTTGGTCAGCACCTTGCCGTCCACCTCATAGCCCACGCACACGGGAATTTCCTTCAGATAACCCAGAGCGTCCACCACGGTGAGGGCCACCTGGGTGGCTCCCTGGGCCTGGACGCCGTAGCGGGTGGCAACGGCGTCAAACCAGCCCATGCGGCGGGGACGGCCGGTGGTGGCGCCGAACTCGCCCTTGTCGCCGCCGCGAATCCGCAGCTCCTGGGCCTCGTCGCCAAAGATCTCGCTGACAAAGGCTCCTGCGCCCACGGCGCTGGAGTAGGCCTTCACCACGCAGACAATGTCCGTAATGGCGTAGGGGGGGAGCCCCGCGCCGATGGCGCCGTAGCCTGCCAGGGTGGAGGAGGAGGTGACCATGGGGTAAATGCCCAGGTCGGGGTCCTTCATGGCGCCCAGCTGGCCCTCCAGGAGAATCTGCTTGCCCTGGGCCTGGGCCTCCCGGAGGAACTGGAAGGTGTCCGCCACATAGGGGGCCACCGCGTCCCGCTGCCGGCGGAGCTGGTCGAAGACCTCCCGGGCGGAGAGGGCGGGCTTGTGATACAGGTGCTCCAGGGTCACGTTCTTGACCTCCAGCACCCGCTCCAGCTTGTCCAGAGTGTAGGCATCGTCAAAGAGCTCCGCCATCTGGAAGCCAATCTTGGCGTACTTATCGGAGTAGAAGGGGGCAATGCCGGACTTGGTGGAGCCGAAGGAACGGCCACCCAGGCGCTCCTCCTCATACTGGTCGAAGAGCACATGGTAGGGCATGACCACCTGCACCCGGTCGGAGACCAGGAGCCTGGGCTCTACACCGGCCTCCTTCAAAGAGGCCACCTCTGCCAGGAACTTGCCCATGTCCAGAGCCACGCCATTGCCGATGATATTGGTCACATGGGGATAGAACACGCCGGAGGGCAGCTGATGCAGGGCGAAGCGGCCCTTGTCATTGATGATGGTGTGACCGGCATTGCTGCCGCCCTGGAAGCGAATGACCACGTCAGAGTCGGCTGCCAGCACGTCGGTGATTTTACCCTTGCCCTCATCGCCCCAGTTGGCGCCTACGATTGCTTTAACCATTGTTGTGTACCTCCATAATTCGCCGGGGAGTCCGGCGCACATAGCTGCATACAGTATAGCACAGATTTTGCTATATGTAAAATGGATTCATTGGTTTTTTTGAGGAAAGCCTCCGGCGGGGGATTTCCTCCCCGGAAAAACATATGGCTGCCCAGACGCGCATAGAGTAGTCATGTCACGACACAGCTTAGGAGGGACGCATATGGAGAATCACATCGAGGAGAGAGCCTGCCAACTGGCTGTGTACATGATCGAAAACAAGGCCACGGTACGAGCCGCCGCCAAAAAATTCGGAGTGTCCAAATCCACGGTGCACAAGGACCTGTCCCAGCGCCTGCCCCAGTACAGCAAGAGCCTCTATGAGCAGGTAAAGGTGGTTCTGGAGACCAACAAGGCCCAGCGCCACATCCGGGGCGGCATGGCCACGCGAAGGAAATACAAGGGGGATGCGCCCTGAAGCGGAACCAAAAAGCTGCCTCACCGGCAAGATTCCGCCGGTGAGGCAGCCTTTTCGCTTAGTCGGCAAAGTCCTCCGGGGTGACCTCGGGCTCTTCGCTGGCGGGAGCCTCAGGAGCCTCGGGCTCTTCCGTGGCCTCGGGGGCTTCGGGGGCGGCCTCGGGGGCCTCCTCCGGGGCGGGCTCTTCCGCAGGAGCCTCAGCCTCATCCTCGGGGGTGTCGGAACAGCAGCAGCACTTGCAGCCCTTCAGCTTGGAAATGATCTTGTCCCCAAACTTGACCACAACGGCCACAGCGCCGGCGATGGCTGCCAGAGCGGCAGCGATTTTCAGCAGTTCTTTCATAGGGTATCCCTCCAAATTGTAAAATCAGGTCGTCTTCTAGTATACCCGCAAATGAGCGGTTTTGCAACAACAATTTTACGGAATTGTAACAAAATCCGATTTTCGTGGTGCTGCCGCCTTGGGGGCGGCGGCGGGGTAGCCCAGGATGCAGTGACCCACGCCGATGTATTCCGGGCTGACGCCCCAGACCTCCAGCAGAGCCTTGCCCTCGGGGGAATCAAATTCCTGGCGGGCCCGGTGAATCCAGCAGGCGCCCAGCCCCAGGGAATGGGCGGCCAGGAGCATGTTGCCCAGAACCAGGCTTCCGTCCTCCACGGCGGTGGGGATGGCTGGGTTCGCCAGAACCACCAGCACCACAGGCGCGCCATAGAAGGGGTGGGCATTGGGATTGCCCAGGACGGCGGCGTTCATCCGCTCCACCCGGGCCACATCCTCCGGCCTGGTCAGAGCAATGATTTTCGCCGACTGCTTTCCCATGCCGTTGGGGGCATAGGTGCCGGCCAGCAGAACCTGCTCCAGCAGCTCCCGGGGAACGGGCTTGTCCAGGTAGCTCTTGCAGCTCCTGCGGCTTACCATTGCATTTATTACATCATTCATAGGGATTCTCCTTTCTGATGTTTGTTACACATATCCATAGAGGCCACGGACGCTCACCTCTCCGGAGCGGACGGCCTCCGGCCCCTGGCCGAAATCAACCAGGAGCGCGCCCCAGTCGTCCACATCCAGGGCCTGGCCCCAGCGGGCCTCGTCCGCCTTGCGGACGGCCACGGCCCGGCCCAGGGTGACACAGTCTTTGCGATAGGCCTTCATCCAGGCCAGCCGCCCGGTCACCAGGCTGCCATCCAGGCGGTAGAGGCCCCGAACCATCTCCGCCGCCAGGCGGTTCCGGTCCACGGTTTTACCGGTGGCCATTTTCAGAGAGCCGGCCATGTCCTGAAGCTCCGGGGGGAAGGAGGACAGCTCCTGCTGGCAGTTGACGCCGATGCCCACCACGGCATACTGCACATGGCCCAGCTCCGCCTCCAATGAGAGCTCCGTGAGGATACCCGCCAGCTTCCGCCCGCCCCAGACCAGATCGTTGGTCCACTTGATGCCGGGGCGCAGGCCGGTGGCATTCTCCACGGCGTCGCACATGACCTCCGCCACGGCGCAGGTGAGATGCATCAGCTCCGGGGGGGTGGCCCTGGGGCGGAGGATGACGGACAGATAGATTCCGTCCCCCGCGGGAGAGAGAAAGCTCCTGCCCAGACGGCCCCGTCCGCCGGTCTGGCAGTCCGCGATTACAACGGTGCCGGCGGGAGCGCCCTGGGCGGCCAGGGTTTTGGCCAGATTGTTGGTGGAGTCCACCGAATCCAGAACCTGTACCATAGGGGCCCAGGGATGGTTCCCCAGAAGGCCCAGAACCTCCCGCTGGGACAGGCGGCCTGTGGCGGCGGCCAGGCGGTAGCCCCGGTTGGGGGCGGAGTCGATGACATAGCCCTCCTTCCGCAGTGCCTCCACGGCCTTCCACACCGCTGCCCGGGAGACGCCCAGGCGGGCGCTCATATCCTGTCCGGACAGATAATCGTCGGTCTGACGGAGCAGGGCCAAGACTTCTTCCTTCATGTTCTGACCTCCTTGGGAACGCCTTTCATGGTGAGGCTGATGCGCTTGCGCTTCTCATCCACCTCCAAAACTGCCACCTGAACCACATCTCCCACCCGGACCACCTGGGAGGGGTGCTTGATGAACCGGTCCGTCACCTGGGAGATGTGTACCAGACCGTCCTGGTGAACGCCGATGTCCACAAATACGCCGAAATCAATCACATTCCGCACGGTGCCGGTGAGCACCATGCCGGGCTTCAGGTCTCCCATGCCCAGCACATCCCGCCGCAGGATGGGGGCGGGCAGCTCGTCTCTGGGATCCCGGCCTGGCTTCTCCAGCTCGGCGGCGATGTCCCGCAGGGTGGGAACGCCCACGCCGCAGATTTTGGCGGCCCGCTCCCAGCCCATATTCTCCACCCGCTTTACAAGCCCGGTGTGGCCGCCGGTTTTCCGCAGGCCCATGAGATTCAGGAGCTTTCCCGCAGCCTCATAGGACTCCGGATGAACCCCTGTATTGTCCAGAAGCTCGCTGCTCTCCGGCACACGGAGGAAGCCGGCGCACTGCTGGAAGGCCTTGGGGCCCAGCTTGGGGACGTTCATCAGCTGCCGGCGGCCGGTGAAGGGGCCGTGCTCCTCCCGGTAGGCGACGATGTTCCTGGCAGTGGTGGCGTTGAGGCCGGACACCTGCCGCAGAAGGCTCGCCGAGGCGGTGTTCACGTCCACGCCCACGGCGTTGACGCAGTCATCCACCACCCCCTCCAGAGCCTCCGTCAGCCGCTTTTGGGGCATGTCGTGCTGATACTGTCCCACACCGATGGCCTGGGGCTCGATTTTCACCAGCTCCGCCAGAGGGTCCTGGAGCCGCCGGGCGATGGAGATGGCGGAGCGGAGGTTTACATCATAGTCGGGAAACTCCTCCGCGCCCAGAGGAGAGGCGGAGTATACGGAGGCCCCGGCCTCGTTCACAATCATATAGCTGACTCCGGGCGCTTTTTTCAGCATCTCGGCGGTCATCTCCTCGGTCTCCCGGGAGGCGGTACCGTTGCCGATGGCGATGTGCCGGACCTTGTGCTTTTCAATAAGGCCCAGGAGAAGCGCCTGGGCCTCCTCCTTCTTGCGCTGGGAGAAGGTGGGGTATACCACCGCCGTGTCCAGCACCCGGCCGGTGGCATCCACCACGGCCACCTTGCAGCCGTTCCGGTAGCCCGGGTCCAGACCCATGGTGACGGCGCCCTTCACCGGCCGCTGGAGGAGCAGGGGCTTCAGATTCAGTGCAAAGTTGGCAATGGCCCCCTCCGCCGCCCGGTCGGTCAGGTCGCTGCGGAGCTCCCGCTGGGCTGCGGGGGCGATGAGGCGGTCATAGGCGTCTTCCGCCGCCGCCTTTACAAAGGGGGAGACATACCGTCCGGGCTTCAGAGCGTGGCGGCACACCACGGCCTGGCCGTCGGAGCCGGGCAAGTCCAGATCTACCTTCAGATAGCCCTCCTTTTCCCCACGGTTCAGGGCCAGAATCTGGTGATCTTGGAGCCGGTTTGCGGGGGTGGAGAATTCATAGTAGAGCCGGTAGACGCTGTCCTCCTCGGGCTTGGCGGCCTTGGAGCCCACCACGGCCTTCCGGCCCATGACCTGCCGCAGCTCCTTCCGGATGGCGGGGTCGTCGGAGATGTTCTCGGCGATAATATCGGAGGCGCCTGCCAGGGCCTCCTCCACGGTGGCCACATCCTTGCTCAGGTACTGCCGGGCCAGAACCTGTGGGTCCCGGCCGTCCTGCTTGAACAGCTCCGCCGCCAGGGGCTCCAGCCCCTTTTCCCGGGCCACGGTGGCCCGGGTGCGGCGTTTGGGCTTGTAGGGGCGGTACAGATCCTCCACCTCCGCCAGGGTCTTGGCGGCGGCAATGGCCCGGGTCAGCTCCGGGGTCAGCTTCTCCTGGCTCTCAATGGAGCGGAGCACCTCCTCCCGGCGCTCCTGGAGGCTTCTCTGGTATTTGAGCTTTGTCTCCAGCTCCCGGAGCACGGTGTCGCTCATGGCTCCGTGGAGCTCCTTGCGGTACCGGGCGATGAAGGGAATGGTGTTTCCCTCGTCCAGCAGCCGAACCACGTTTTCAACATAGCTTTCCTTCTGCCCCAGCTCCTGGGCCAGGGCCTGAATCATTGTATCCATATTTTGCGAAATCCTTTCCTTGGGAGAGGTGACGGTCATAAAGTCCTTGTATATACGTTATCTATTTTAGCATAAATCGGGAAACAAACAAGAGGGAATGCGCTTTTTCTTGCATTTCCAGCAGGGGTGCAGTATAATAAGCCTATCTTGGCATTTTGCCCAAAATGGAGTGAGAACATTTGGAAGAAAGAAAAAAGCACCGGGGAGACAGAAAAGACGGCTGGTGGCTGCGGGATTTGCCTGCCATGCATCAGTTTATGCCCCACCTCTATCCCAACCGGGCGGACAATGAGGCGTTCATCAGTATGGATATCGACCTCCGGCCCCTGGATGCGTACCTGGCAAAGAAAAACCAGGGCCGCACGGAGGACAAGTACACCTATTTCCACATCATCAGCGCCGCCATTGGTAAAGCCTTTGTCCTGCGGCCCAAGATGAACCGGTTTATCGCCTACAACCGGCTTTATGAGCGGAAGTACATCTCTGTTGCCTTTGTGGTCAAGAAGAAATTTGAGGACAAATCCGAGGAGGGCCTGGCCTTCCTGAAGTATGACGAAAACTCCACGGTGGATTCCTTCCATGAGGATCTGGTGAAGACCATTCATCAGACCCGCCGCACGGATGTGAAGGACGCCTCCTCCGGTGTGATGGACATGCTGGTGAAGCTGCCCCGGCCTCTTCTGCGGCTGGTGATGCACATTCTGTTCTTCCTGGACCGCCACGGAAAGGTGCCCCAGGGCATCATTGCCACGGACCCCAACTATTCTTCCATCTTCATCAGCAACCTGGGCTCCATCGGCCTGGAGTGCGGCTATCACCACCTGACCAACTGGGGCACCAACTCCTGCTTTGTGGTGATCGGCAAAAAGCACATGACCGTGACCTATGACCAGGACGGTACGCCGGATCCCCATATGGTGGTTCCCCTGGGCATTACCCTGGACGAGCGGATTGCTGACGGGTACTATTATTCCGGCACCGTGGCGCTGGTGCGGGAGCTGCTGGAGCACCCCGAGCTGCTGGAGAACTCTGCCGGCACCCCGGTGGAATACGCCATTCACCGGTGATGGCCATGGAGCAGTTGCCGGAGCTTCGGCGGGGGGTGTACCGCCACTTTAAGGGCCGGGAGTATTTGGTTCTGTCCGTGGCCCGGCATTCGGAGACGGGGGAGCCCATGGTGGTGTATCAGGCCCTGTATGGAGAGGGCGGCCTGTGGGTGCGGCCCCTTTCCATGTGGGAGGAGCCTGTGAGCCGGGAGGGCTACACCGGCCCGCGCTTTGTCTATGTGAGGCCGGAGCCATGACCCAGGCGGTTCTGGAGCTGGATCTTCACGGGTGCACGGTCTTCCAGGCAGAGGCGGCAATCAACGCCGCCCTGCGGAAAAGCGGCGGGGTATACCGCATCCGCCTGATTCACGGCTGCCACACCGGCACCGCCCTGCGGGACTTTATCCGGAAGCGCTACCGGAATCACCCCAAGGTGCTGCGCCTGGAGCTGGGCCTCAACCCGGGGCAGACGGATTTGGTTCTGCGGGAATTCTGAAGGGCCGTCCGGGTTTCCCATGAGAATGAAAAGAGCTGCACATCAGGTGTGCAGCTCTTCTTTGATCTTTGTGGTGGAGATTTCCGGGGTGCGGGGGAGGTAGACCACCTGGCACTGATCCTTCAGGAAATCAAACTTCCCGGCCCAGTCGTCCCCCATGACGAAGACGTCAATGTCATATTTTGCCACGTCGGTTTTCTTCTGCTCCCAGTTTTCCTCGGGGATTACCAGATCCACATACCGGATGGCCTCCAGCATGGCCTTGCGCTCCTCATAGGTGAAGTAGCTCTTCTTCTGCTTCTCCCGCCAGTTAAACTCGTCGGTGGACAGGGCCACAATGAGATAGTCTCCCTGGGCCTTGGCCCGGCGCAGGAGGTTGATATGGCCGTAGTGCAGGAGATCAAAGGTGCCGTAGGTGATTACACGTTTCATAGCTTGTCCTTTCCGTTGATCTTGTTCAGAATCCATTGGGCGCAGCGCCGGGCGGCCTGGCCGTCCTCGCAGAAGGCCTGCTCCCAGCGGAACCGGTCCCAGCGCGTCAGGTAGCGCTCCATGTCAAAGTGTTCGATTGCCTCCACCAGGGCCTCATTGGAGGTGGCCAGGGGGAAGGGAAGCTGATCCAGGGGGAAGTAGAAGTTCCGGTCCTTCCGGTAGTCCTCGATGTCCAGGGCAAACTGGAGGCAGGGACGGCGGCTCAGGGCATAGTCGAACATGGAGGAGGAGTAGTCCGTGATGAGCAGATCCGCCGCACACAGCAGCTCCTGCATATCGGGATAAGCAGTGGCATCAAAAATCCGCTGGTTATCATAGGCAAAAAGCCCCTGGGATTGGCCAGCCACATTTGGATGCAACCGTACCAGAAGCGCCCATTTTCCGCCGAAGCGGCTCTCACAGGCGTTAAGCAGTGATTCCGCTGCCAGACGGTAACAATCTGTAGAATGGTCGGCCCGAAAGGTGGGGGCATACAAAACCAGCTTCCGCTCCAGGGAAAGGCCAAAGTGGGAGAGAACCTTGCCACGGATTTCCGGCGGTTGTGAGAAAAATACATCATTTCTGGGAAAACCATACTCGGCAATTTCACCGTCGTACCAGAAGGAGGTGCGGTATAGCTTTGACATAAAGGCACTATTGGAAACCATCAGGTCGCATTGGGTTGAGTCCTTTTTACAGCCCTCGATATATTCCGGCTCCAGTACATCTGCCACGTCCTCCTCAATGCGTTTCAAAGCAAAGCCATGCCAGGTCTGCAGATAGAATTGTTCTTTTCTTTTATACCGCTCATATTTCCGGCAGTTGTCCACCCATACCTTGGCGGTGGAGATTGCAAGGACGCGGCGCAGACCGGTATTTGAGACAGGATGAATACCTTCGGGAAGACTTGTGGCTTCCTTCTGCGAGTTTACCAGCCAGCAGAGCTTCAAATCACTGCCGGAATCCAGCAGTGCCTGGGCAATGGCCTTTGGACTGTCGGAATATCCATGGCCATAGTAGCTGGAAAACAAAACCTTTTTCCGGTTCACGGGCAGCAATCGGCAAAGCCTCCAGAAAAGCACGGAGACGACATTGTGGAGGTTCATGACGAGGCCTCCTTTCGCAAAGCATCCCGATGCAGCCAAATTGCTATGATCCGATAGGCCAGGATGAGGGTTTCTGCCACAGATACGGAAATACCCAGAGTTACCATGTTGATATTTCCGGTGAAGAACAGAATGGCCAGATTGATGACGTGCATGACCGAGCCAAACACAACGGAATAGTTGGCGTGCTCCGAGATGCCCATGGCGGACATCATGGGAAAGCCCAGAATATAGCTGGGCAGAATGACGATTCCCACCGGAAGCATGGCCCGCAAAACCTGACCGGCAGGGGCAAAGTCCGCACCGAAAATAAGGGTGCACAGAGGTTCCGCCCAGATGAAGCAACAGACACAGAAGACCATGATCAACGGCTCCAGAATTAAGAGAACATTTCGTACCAACCGGAAATCCCGGTGCTTGACCATATAGGGAAACAGACTGTCCGAGATGGGGGAGAGGGCACTTTTCCCGGTGGCAATCAGTTTGTCCGCAGAGGTATAGAGGCTTGTGGGAGCGCCGGTGCTGGAAATCAAATCCAGAATCACAGTGTTCAGAGCGGAGTAGGCGGTTGTTGCTATGCGGGAATAGAAGAAGACGGAGGACTCCCTCATGCGAGAGGTTATATCGGACAGCCGAACTGCGCAGAAACGAATACCGAAGCGCTTTTTCAAATCTGCATAGGATAAAAGAATGGCGGCCAGGTTTCCTACGGCAGTAATAGCGGGAACCATCCAGAGATCTGCCGGAGATTTCAGAAACAGGAAAATTCCCAGTGTGAAAAATAGCTTGATGCAGACTGTCCGAACGGTAATGGCGGACATTTTTTCCATGCCCCGATACAGATAATCTGGCAGGAGGGAATTGAGCGCCGTCGACAGAAAAAACAAAAGATAGAATACAAGCCGCCCATGCCAAGCGGGAATAAGTTTGCACAGAATGACCAGAATAACTCCGGAAATTCCGGTCAGAATCAGCTTTCCATAGGTAATGGAAGTAAAAATACGGGACAGCTGGCTGGTGTCATCCCGGTACATAGAGACGCTTTGTGTGCCGGAGAGAAGAAAACCAAAGTCAATAAAAAGCTGGAAGTATACCATCACAGCAGTAGCTGCACCCAGGGTACCGAAAGCCTCTGTTCCGAGAATTCTGGTTTCATATGGCACCACAAGGAGAGAAAGAAAGTAATTTGAAAATGTCAGAATATAGAGCATAATGGTATTGTGCATTAGATTACCCTTGCTGCTCTTGTGAGAAAAGATATTTTGTAGCAATGTTTCCGAACCTCAATTCACAAGTAATGATTCTCCGCACCGCGGCAGACCGGGAATCAGCGGCCCTGGAGCCGGTGCGAAAGGGTAAACAGACGCCGCAGCAGCCAATAACGTTTTCGCTCCAGAAGCCGAAGCACCAGGAGCTTTTTCCTGCCCAGGGTAGGCAAAAGGGGATTTTGTCTGTAGTCTGGATAATACTTCTGCACATAGTCTATAAAGCGGGGAAGGAAATCTGCATCCGGATCTGCCATCAGAACCCGCTGAGCGGTAAAGATACAACTATCTACCACCAGGAGGCACAAGGTTTCTTCATATTCAGCAAAGCACCCTTCTGCTTCAAAATAAGTCCGTAGTGTCTCCAGCGCGTCAATGATTTCAAGATTGCGGCGTAAGTTCGGGTTGTGCATAATGGAGCCTTCCCGAAGAAGGTAATAATACAAGGGCTTTTCCAGAACAACGATCGAGGCGGCCTTGTGGAGACACTTGGGCGTAGTACACAGATCTTCAAACCAGACCCGGCCAGGAAAGCGAATTCCGGTTTCAGTGAAAAGCGTCCGCCGCCAAATCCGAACTGTAGCACTGGGCGTTTCCATAAGAAGGCGTGGATATGCCTGGAGGGTCAGAGGGACGTGGAGCGGGAGATTATACGGCTTGGAAGGTGAAAGAAGGTTGCCCTTCACATATTGAAAGGGGAAAAAATACATATCTGCGGGATTCTTTGAAATCTGCTTGCTTAGATAGGAAAGAGAGTCCTTTTCGATATAATCATCGCTGTCAACAAAGAAGAGATATTCCCCAGAGGCGGCCTCCAAACCGGTGTTCCGTGCCCCGCCCAAGCCGCAGTTTTTTTGATGAATTGCATGAATTCGTTGGGGATATTGGGCGGCATACTGGTCGCAGAGGACAGGACAAATGCCGTCCGTGGAGCCATCGTCCACCAGAAGAATCTCATAATCTTCAAAGTCTTGGGCTAAAAGAGATTCAACGCATTTGGGCAGGTATTGGGCGACATTGTAAACAGGAACCACGAGACTGAAGAGCATGGACTTCCCTCCTTGGTGTTATCGATTGCGAAACAGAAATTGGAGCAGCCGGTACTGATGGTGATCCACCAGAAACAGGGCAAGACGTTTTGGCTTGGAAAGGGACGAAAGATAGGGATTTTTCCGGTAATCTGGGAAATGCTCGTTCATATACGAAGAGAACTCCAGAAGAAGGAGAGAGCGCGGATCAATTTTTGCAACCCGGACAGAGGCTGCCAACAAAAGATGGTCAATGGCAAGGCGGCACAACAAATCCCTGTAGGAGTTCAGAAGTCCATTTTTGGTAAACCAATCTACGATATCGTCAAAGGCAACGATTATTTCTCGGTTTCGCTCCAAGCTGGAAGAATGCATGGTGGAGCCGGGACGTTGGAGATACAGATACAGATGATCCGGAAGGGCCACAATTGAACGGGCAATGGCGAGAAGTTTTACAGTCGCTCGCAGATCCTCATACCAGACCCGAGCAGGATACCGAATATTGCCATCCAAAAACAGGCTTCGTTTCCAAACTCTACTCCAGGGACTTGGAAGAGAAAGTAAGAATTCCGGCCGCTCCGTTGGTGAAAAAGGAGTGCTTTCGTGAAAAGCCGATGCGTTCATGGGAGTGTGATGTCCCTCTCCATCATCGGAGTAAAAGTCAAAAGCGATAACGTCCGCATGGGTTTCTTTAATGGCACGGCGGATGACAGAAAGCGCTTCAGAAGTGATGGTGTCATCGCTGTCCACGAAGAACAGATATTCTCCCCGGGCAGCTTCCAGACCAGTATTCCGCGCACCGCCCTGGCCCTGGTTTTCCTGATGAATGACACGAATCAGTCCACCCGCTTCCGACGCCAGCCGGTCACATAGCTGAGGGCTACGTCCATCTGTGGAGCCGTCATCAATTAACAGAATCTCACAGTCGGTGCAATCGTTTGCCAAAATAGAGAGCACACAGCCTTCCAGATATTGAAATGTGTTGAATACTGGGATAATGATACTCAGCACCATGATAACCCTCCATAAAGAATGTTTCTCTTATCTTTTTGTCTCCTGTTTTTCACAATCCGGGTAGGAACGGATTTTTACCAGGTAATAAATGCCTGCAAGAACTACAGATAAGAATACAGAGGCATTGGGACGGCGCAGTACACCGGCGGTGTTGTAAACATTTGCCATACAAAGAAGAAAGGCAATGCCATAACCGGCAGCTTCAAAGGTAAAGTAGCGCTTGGCACTTTTGATGAGGGCCCATAGGATCAGACCAACAAAATAGGCAAGGTATAACAAATAGGCTGCCAGACCCACCCCGCCTTGGAGATAGAAAATACCGTGAAAATCATTTTCCACATCATAAGTGCTGTTATTCACGGTGAAGCGGGACAATTCCAAACCGAAAAGATGGGAAGCAAGACCGGACTCACTCATAAGGGTTTTCGCAAACATCAGTTTTTTTGCTCTTACCGAGGAGAAATCCCGTACATTAATGGTGTAGTTAAACATCTCTATTGTCTTTTCAACGCCAAAGGTTTCCACAAAGTCTGGAACATAAGTTTCATAAACCGGGGTCAACTCTTTAATCAGACGCTGGCGATCTTTTTCAACGAGAACCGACTTTTGAGAATCACTTTGGATTTCATTTTTGCTCTCAGCCTGCTTTTCCAGAAGCTTTTCCACCTCATCTTTTTTTTCTCCCAGGGAGTCATAAATCCAGTTCTGCCGTGTATCTTGCATATAACTGTCATAATTTATATGCCGGAACATGGGGGAGTAGGGAAGTAGAAATGCAAAGACAACAGCAGACATCCCCAGGAAAACAGCGTACTTCCAATTTGCTCTACATATCAGTAATATGGTGACGCAAAGGCCCACGGTAATGACCATCAGCGCAAGATAGGCCAGACGGGAACCAAGGTAGTACAGCACCAGGCAGCCCAATATGGCGGTGGTGCAAAACAGAACTGGACGCTTTTTTTTCCAACTAAGCTGCCAGGCAAGACAAATTGGAATTGCCATAGACAAAATGGCGCATTGAGAATTGGCAAAATAAAACCACCCGAGAATACCGGACGGCTCCGGCAGAATATAGGTGTGGGGGTCGGTTCCCGTGACAACGCTGAGAAGCTCCACAAGGAGGATAATCAGAAAGGCGGAAGATACCCCTAACTGCATCCCTTCAAAACAGCGGTCATCCAAACGCATAAAGGTGATAAAACACAGAACCAAAAGGGGCATTTGGATGATACGGACGAAATTTGTCAGGTCACTGAAGGGGTTCCTGTAGCCCTCTTGAATACAAGCAAAGATATGTCCAATCCCCAAAAAGAGAAATGCACCCGCGGCAATCCAGAAGGCCCGCTTTCGGGGGGCCAGGAAAAAGGCAATCAAAACGCTAATCGCCAGAAGGGCCATTCGGAGTGCCAGGGTAGGAGCTGTGGACATTCCCAGCTTTTGAAGCCAGAACGAGGCCACATCCAGAAGAGGCTGAATGGCCAGAAAGACGGCCATATATATGTGAAGATGGACAGCATACCAAGCTTTATTTTTCATAATCAATGTGTTTCCTTTCTGATGCGTGTGAGCTTGCACTGGTCAGCTTAACAAGATCAATGCAGACAAAAAAACGATAGATTCCATAAATAAATGGGTGTTTTCTTATTGCGGTGAAGGTTTACCGGCTTTTGGGTAGAAGCGAAGCTTAACCAGATAATAGATTCCAGCGAGAATGGCAGATAAATAAATCGATGCATTGGGGCGGCGCAGGACGCCTGCCGTGGCATAGGCATGGGCCAAACAGGTGATGAGCGCGATGCCCCAGCCTCCTAACTGGAATGTGAAAAAGCGCCGAAAATCCTTCAGCAGAGCCCGGAAAATCAGAACCAGAAAGCAAGCAAGGAATGCCAGGAGCAGTGAAAGACCGGCTCCGCCGCAGAGGAAGAAGATGCCGTGGAAATCATTTTCCACGTCGTAAATGTAACCCTCATAGGTGAGATCCGCCAGCTCCAGGCCGAAGATGGCGCTGGCCGTGGGGGAATCCTCCAGAAGGAGCCTACAGTAGTTGATGCGCAGCTGACGGACATCGGCCAGGTCAGAGGCCTGGTCACTGTAGCCATAAAGCGCTGCTACCCGAGGCAGGCCGAATTTGTGAACCAGGCCACCCATATAGGCTTCATAGGCGCTTTGAAGTCTGGCCAACTCATAGTCCTCGCCGGTCAGACTGCGGGCAGCCGCCTCTTTCTCATCTGCAGCCACCATGGCATCAATATCCGCCTGCTTCAGCTGGGCATTGGCCTGTACCTGCACCTGATTGCGGTACATTGGCGAGAAGGTGAAGCAGCCCAGGAACAGGCAGGTGCAGATCAGCAGAATTCCCATGTTCCGCTTTTGCTTCCGGTCCACAAGGAGCAGCGTGATGAGTAGGCCGATGCCTGTAGCGGCCAGGGTTAGAAAGGCCAGCCGGGTGCCAAAGAAAAAGAGAATGGAAAAGCCGCCGACCACAAACAAACACACAGTTGCAGGGCGGTGGAACCACCGTTCCATGGCCCAAACCAAACTCACCGGCACCAGCATGGAGAGAATGGCACTCTGGGCATTGGCAAAGTAGAACCAGCCCAGAACTCCCAGGGATTTGTTGGGATAGGTGTAGGAGTTGGTGCCAGTCATAAGACTGAGCACTTCTACTGCGGCAATGATCCCTAGACAGCAGACCATACCCTTGCGCAGAGCGTCATATACCCGGCGATCCCGGTTCAGAAAGGTGATAAAGCAGATGGTACTCAGAGGCATCTGGTAGATGCGGAGAAGGTTGGCCCAGTCGCCCACAGGGTCACTGTAGCCGGTCAAGAGACAGGCCCAGGTGTGACCAGCAGTGAGCGCAAATAAAACGGCCAGCGCAGTCCAGTAAATCCACCTTCGTTGACTGAGCAGAAGGCCGGCCAGCAGAAGCAGGGCGAGCATACAAAATCGAATGGAAAGGGTTGGCCAATTGGGCAACCCCAGAGCATCGAGCCAATACGACAGCACATCCAGAAGTGGCTGAACGATGCACAGCAGAAAAACCAGCCGGGGCAGATGAGAGGTCAAAAATTGGTGGTGAGTTTGATTCATAAATCGAGACCTCGACACAGACGGAATTTCAGGAGATTGTGGGGCCTTCAACTGCAGAAGAATAACAGAGGCAATCTGAAGTGCACCCCAGTTCCGCTGAACTTCCAAAATTGTACCACGTTCCGCCCAGGATGTCAACGAAGCGGAGCCTTTGTCAGCCGGGTGCGGGGGGAAATCCCGGCTCCCGGCGGCAAAGACGCCTGTCTGGGTATTAAAGCCCCAGAAGCTCCAGAACCCGGGCCTTGGGCTGAACGCCCACCAGGGTGCCCACGGGCCGGCCATCCTGCATGGCGACCAGGGTGGGGATGCTCATGATGCCGAACTGGGCGGCCAGAGCGCCCTCGGCGTCCACATCCACCTTGCCCACCCGGAGCTCCGGGTGCTGGGCGGCGATCTCCTCCACCACAGGGGCCATCATCCGGCAGGGGCCGCACCAGGTGGCCCAGAAGTCCAGAAGAACGGGGACGGGAGAGTGGAGAACCTGCTCTTCAAAATTGCTCTCGGTAATTGTCAAAACGGCCATGGCAAAAATCCTTTCTATCAATAAAGTGTCGAAAATGGTCTGAGAGTATTATACCCTGCGGGTCGGGAAATTTCAATGGAAACAGCTGCAAATTTCCTCAAGGGGCGGCGCCGGGCAGACCGGCCTCCAGAAGCCGGGTTACCTCCCGCCGGGAGCGGCAGAGGGTGACCTTTTCCCCGTATTGTGCCCCGATTTTTTTGTACAGCCGCCGCCGGGCGCCCGAGCGGCCCCGCCACAGGAGCCACCACAGAAATGAAAAGTCAAATTTTTCCACACAGCCCGGGGCCATACCCTCCCGCACCCGGCCCCGGTTTTGCCGGTACCGGCCATAGGCCTGCCGGAGGCAGCAAAGGCGGGGGAGACGGAGAATGAGAATGTGGTCGGCCTCCTCCAGGCGGCGGTCAAGGGCCAGGGAGCGGTAGTTTCCCTCGATCACCCAGTCCGGATTCCGGAGGTAGGCCGAGAGGATGAAGCGCGCCTTGCCGTCCTCCCGCTCCTGCCAGTCCCGGCGAAAGTGCAGGGCATCCATGTGCAGAACCGGGCAGCAGTACCGGCGGCCCAGAGATCGGGCCAGGGTGGATTTCCCCGCGCCGCTGTAGCCGATGATGGCAATTCGCATAAGAGCCTCCTTCCTGTGGGCCGGGGCTCACAGCCAGGTGGCGAGCTCCGACAGCTCCTTGCGCTTCTTGGGGCGAAGGGGATCGCCCTGCCTGGGGTAGCCCAGGCTGATGACCAGGCGGATTCGCTGGGTGAGGCCCAGGGCGGAGGCCAGCTTTTTCTCGTCAAACCAGCCCAGAATGCAGGAGCCCAGCCCCAGAGCGGCAGCCTGGGCGGTGATATAGGCGGCGGCGATGCCCATGTCCACGGAGCGGTAGTCCTGAGCCTTGAGCCTTGCACCCACGGCTGCCGTGGGGTTGTAGGCCGTCTCCGAGAGCACCAGGAAGACGGGAACCTCCCGGGCGAATTTGTTCATCCCCATGCTGTGAACCGCTTCCGCCACCTGGCGGGCAGCTGGGCCCTGGGCCACGGTGACGTGGTAGGGCTGCGCATTGCAGGCGGAGGGGGCCAGCCGTCCCGCCTCCAGGCAGGAGCGGATCAGGGCTTCGTCCACCGGCCGGTCCGGATCATAGGCCCGGCAGCTCTGCCGCGCCCGGGCAATTTCCATAAAATCCACAAAAAACCCTCCAGTTCAGAATCGTTTTTATTATTATAGACAAACTGCACGAATATTGCAAGAATTTCCCGGAATATTTTATATCATGACAATTGACAAACCGGGGTTGGAATGGTAGCATGAAGAAAAGTTAGCATCACCTAATTTCTGACAATACAGGAGGCTCTAAGAAATGACGCTCAATGATTTGAAAATCGGCCAGAGCGGAATCATTACGGCGGTGGAGGGAGAGGGCCCTCTGCGCCTGCGGCTGCTGGACATGGGGCTGATTCCCAACACCCGGGTGCGGGTGCAGAAGGTTGCGCCCATGGGCGATCCCATCCAGATTCAGATTCGCGGGTATGAGCTGACCCTCCGCCGGGAGGACGCCCAGAGAATCCTTCTGAAGGGAGGGGAGGAGGCTTGATTTTTGCACTTGTGGGCAATCAGAACTGCGGAAAGACCACCCTGTTCAACGCCCTCACCGGCGCCAACCAGCATGTTGGCAACTTTCCGGGGGTCACCGTGGATCAGAAGATGGGCGCCATCCGGGGCGCCGCCGACTGCTCCGTGGTGGATTTGCCGGGCATTTACTCCATCCGCCCCTATACCCAGGAGGAGATCGTCACCCGGGACTTTGTGCTGAATGAGAAGCCCGACGGTATTATCAATATTGTGGACGCCACCAACATCGAGCGGAATCTGTACCTCACCTTGCAGCTTCTGGAGCTGCACATTCCCACGGTGGTGGCCCTCAACATGATGGATGAGCTCACGGGCAACGGCGGCTCCGTGAATGTGCGGCAGCTGTCAAAGGCCCTGGGCGTTCCCGTGGTGCCCATCAGCGCCGTGAAGAACGAGGGCGTGTCGGAGCTCATCAACCAGTGCGTCCGGGTGGCCAGGGAGCGGGACTGCCCCAAGGTTCTGGATTTCTGCCCCGCAGGCCCGGTGCACCGGTGCATTCACGCCGTGTCCCACCTGATTGAGGACCACGCCCAGCGCCGGGGAATCTCCCCCCGGTTCTGCGCCACCAAGCTCATTGAGGGGGATGAGAGCTTCGGGGAGAAGCTGGGCCTGTCTCAGAACGAGAAGGAGCTCCTGGAGCACAGCATCATTGAGATGGAGCACGACGCGGGCCTGGACCGGAACGCCGCCCTGGCCGCCATGCGGTATGAGTTCATTGAAAAGGTATGCGCCCAGTCTGTGAAGAAGGCCAAGGAGAGCAAGGAGCACCGGCGGAGTATGCGGATTGACGCCGTGCTCACCAACCGGTACGCGGCCATCCCTCTGTTTCTGTGCATCATGATGCTGGTGTTTTACCTGACCTTCAATGTCATCGGCGCGGTGCTGTCCGACTGGATGGATCTGGGCATTCAGGCTTTGACCGGGCTGGTGGACCGGGGGCTCACCGCCTATGGCATCAACCCTGTGGTACATAGCCTGATCATTGACGGCATCTTTGCCGGTGTGGGCAGCGTGCTCAGCTTTCTGCCCCTGATTGTGGTGCTGTTTTTCTTCCTGTCTGTGCTGGAGGACACGGGCTACATGGCCCGGGTGGCCTTCGTCATGGATAAGCTCCTGCGGAAAATCGGCCTGTCCGGCCGCTCCTTTGTGCCCATGCTCATCGGCTTCGGCTGCTCCGTTCCCGCCATCATGGCAACCCGCACCCTGTCTTCCAACCGGGACCGGAAAATGACCATCCTTCTGACGCCCTATATGAGCTGCTCGGCGAAGATTCCCATTTACGCCGTGTTCAGCGCCGCCTTTTTCCCGGAGCACGCGGCCTTCGTCATGATCGGGCTCTATGTGCTGGGTATGATTCTGGGCATTGTCATGGCCCTGCTGCTCAAGGGAACCATGTTCCGGGGCAAGCCGGTGCCCTTTGTGATGGAGCTTCCCAATTACCGGATGCCCTCGGCCAGGAGCGTGGGGCTGCTTCTGTGGGAAAAGGCCCGGGATTTTATTCAGCGGGCATTTACGGTCATCTTTACGGCCACCATTCTCATCTGGTTCCTCCAGACCTTTGACACCCGTCTGAACGTGGTGGCCGACAGTGCCGACAGCCTCCTGGCCCTGGTGGGCCGCTGGATTGCGCCGGTATTCAAGCCCCTGGGCTTTGGAGACTGGCGGGCGGTGACCGCCCTGATCTCCGGCTTTACAGCCAAGGAGGCGGTGATCAGCACCCTGGGTGTCCTCATGGGCGTGGGCACGGAGCAGCTGGGCGTTGCCCTGACCACCCTGTTCACCCCCCTGGCCGCCGGGAGCTTCCTGGTGTTCACCCTGCTGTACACGCCCTGCGTGGCCGCCGTGGCTACCATCCGCCGGGAGCTGGGCTCCGGCCTCCAGACGGTGGGCGTGGTGATTCTCCAGTGCGTGGTGGCCTGGGTGGCTGCGGGCCTCTTCTACCAGATTGGGATGCTGCTGCTATGAGGGCCGCGGACTGGATTCTCCTGGGCCTCATCGGCCTGGGGCTGTTCTTCGCCATCCGCTCCATGGTGCGGCGCAAAGGCTGTGGCTGCTGCGGCTGCACCAAGTGCACCAGCTGCGGCAAATGCGGAAAGAAATAAACCCCGCCTGTCCGGCAGCCCCCGCCACCCCTGGTCGAGACCGTTCCCCTACAGTGTGCAAAGGGGCCACTTGCCTTTATACCAAACAGCAGTGCCCTGCCGGAAAGTCGCTTTTCCGGCAGGGCACTGCTGTTATGCGAAATGAATCACCAGGGCCAGAAGCACCTGGGCTATGAGGATGGCGGGAATGCCAAGGGTGAATTTCGGGTGGCGGGTTTTGTGGCGGAACAGGTACATGCCCGCCAGGCTCCCCACGCTTCCCCCCAGGGCAGCGGTGAGCATCAGAGTGGCCTCGGGGATGCGCCAGCTTCCCCGGCGGGCTTTTTGCTTGTCCGCAAACATAAAAAGCAGTCCCACCGCATTGATTAGAAGCAGGTAAACAAGCAGCATGGTCTTCAGAAGATCGTTCATGTTCGGTTTCCTCTCGATTCTTTGTTTGGGGGTTTGAAAATGAGACGTGGGGCAATATGGATGGTGGGTCTGGCGCTGCTCCTTACGGGGTGCGCCGCTTCTCAGGAGCCCGTGTGGGAGACGGTGTCCGACAATCTGGAGCTGCCGGTGTCCGCCCAGACGCCGGAGTATGACATCAGCGTGGCGGTGCCCATGGACGCGCCGGCGGTGGAGGCTCTGTCCGGGGACCTGTGCCAGGTTTATGACCAGGAGGACGGGCAATACGAGCTGACGGTGCAGACCCTGACGGCGGACAGCCTCCGGACATTGCTCCGGGAGCTCACAGGCTTTCCCCAGGAGAAGCTGGCCATTCTCCGGACCGAGGCCTTCGGGATGCCCCGGTATGACCTCACCTGGATCAGCGCCGGGGAGACGGGGCTGGAGTCCTGCCGGGCCGCCATTTTGGACGACGGGATGCACTACTATGTCCTCACCGCCGCTGTCCCCGTGGAGCAGGTGACCCAGTGCCGGAAGCAAATCGACCAGTTCTTTTCCTCCTTCGGATTATATGGCAACGAGGGAATTTAGAAAAGGGCCGTTTACAAAAAATTTACAATTCGCGCCGGTTGGTCAGCCCCCTTTGTAGGGTAATGATGTTGGGGCAATGGTGTGTGATCCGGGAAATCCGCCGTTTTTCCACAATATGCGGTTGCGGGCCAGAGGCATATGTGGTAGGATACGGGGGAAAGAGGTGAGTAGGATGCGGAAACTGATTTTGGTGGATGTGACGGACGCCCCCCTTGGGGTGGGGGAGAAGCTGGAGGTGCACCGGCAGGGGCTGCTGCACCGGGCCTTTTCCCTGTTTCTCCTGGACAGGCAGGGGCGTCTGCTCCTGCAGCGCAGGGCCCTGGGGAAGTATCACTCCGGGGGGCTGTGGACCAACTCCTGCTGCAGCCACCCTGCCCCCGGGGTGCCCCTGGAGGAATTTGTGGCTCTGCGGGCTCGGGAGGAGCTGGGGGCGGAGGTGACCGGACTGCGGCACATGGGACGCTTCCTCTACTATAAGGATTTTGGAGACGGCCTCAAGGAGTACGAGCTGGATCACGTCCTTGTGGGGAGAACGGACAGCCCGGTGATCCCGGACCCCGAGGAGGTCATGGAGTCTGCCTGGGTGGAGCTCCCCTGGGCAAAGGAGGATCTCCGGCTCCATCCCGGTCAATACACCGCCTGGTACCCAACGGCTTTCGCCCTTGCTTTGCCGGGGCTGGAACTGAAGCGGTGAGCCATCCAAACATGCGCCCCCGGGCTGTCGATCCCAGAGACAGCCTGGGGGCGCCGTTTAGGAATTGCCCTTGGTGAGGGGCAGCTCCATCAGCCGCCGGAAGGTGGTGAATCCTGCGCTTTCGTAAAAGCCCAGGGCACCCTGGTTGAATTCCCACATGTCCAGCTCGATTTTCTCAAAGCCCCGGGCCAGGGCGTCCTCCTTTATGAACTCCAGCAATGCGGTGGCCACGCCCTGCCTCCGGTGCGCCTCGTCCACGCCGAACTCCTCCACATGACAGTACCGGCGGGGGAGATTGTAGGCCGACATGGGCCGGTCAATGTACTCCACAATGGCAAAGCCCTGAACCGCGCCCTCTGAAAGGGCTGCAATCACTCCGGCATTCTCCTTTTCAAATATGTCATAGACATGCTGCTGCAGGGCATCGCAGAAACCGTCCCGGAAAATATCCGGGCGGCCCTGACAGTGCAGCTCATGAACCTGCCGCCGCAGCTGGTTCACCTGGGGCAGCTCCTCTTTCTGCGCGTACCGAACCTCCATTTCCCTTGTTCCTCCTGAAAAACATATTTGTACAGGGCCTCGCCGTCCAGCATCATAAAGCCCACGGGGGTCTCGTCCCCTTAAATGGCAAAGGAAAATACGTCCTTGGCCTTCCGGTTCCGCCTGTTTGCCCTTATTGTAGCACACGCCCGGAGGTATGGCAACTCTGGGCGTGTTCTTCGTAAAAACCCCAATGCGAAAAAAGAGACCCCGGCCTTTGTGTTGCCAGAGCCTCTTCTTTCTTCAGCAGATGTATCTGAATTCAGCGCACAAATTCCCCAGTGCAGGCCCTCAGCTCAGTCCGCGAACAGCGGGGTGGAGAGATAGCGGTCACCGGTGTCGGGGAGCAGGGCCACAATGGTCTTGCCCTCATTCTCCGGACGCTTTGCCAGCTGAATGGCGGCCCAGACGGCGGCGCCGGAGGAAATGCCCACGAGAACGCCCTCGCGTTTGCCGATCCACTTGCCGGTGGCAAAGGCGTCGTCATTTTCCACGGCGATGATCTCGTCATAGACGGCGGTGTTCAGCACATCCGGGACAAAGCCCGCGCCAATGCCCTGAATCTTGTGGGCGCCGGGGGTGCCCTTGCTCAGCACGGGAGAGGAGGCGGGCTCCACGGCCACGATCTTCACATTGGGATTCCGGCTCTTCAGGTATTCGCCTACGCCGGTGACGGTGCCGCCGGTTCCCACGCCGGCCACGAAGATATCCACCTTCCCATCCGCATCCTCCCAGATCTCCGGGCCGGTGGTGGCCCTGTGGATGGCCGGGTTGGCGGGGTTTACAAACTGGCCGGGAATGAAGCTGTTGGGGATTTCCTTTGCCAGC
>JALETK010000053.1 GCA_022781505.1 Clostridiales bacterium
GGCGTGGGCGCTCCCGCGCCATTGCAACGCTTGTAACCATTTGTAGCCGCAATCAACGTCCCTGGTCATGAGCCCCCTACAATTGATACAATGTACAACGGACAGATGTGCAAGTTGTTTACACAAGCACGAGGCATCGAACCTCGTCCCCTTGCACGGAAGAGGAATTGTGTGGAATTATCCTTTGTGAATCCCGGAGAGGTACAGCCGCTTTTGGGGGTTCGCATTGATTGAAGAAGGCTCCTTATTTTATTCATTTTTTGCAAAAAAAGATTGTCATTTCGGAAAAACCATGGTATAACCAACCTATGGAGGGGATGAATATGACGGTACGGCAGCAATTGGAGCAGGAGGAACACCGGCGGCTGGACAAGCGGGCGGCCTTTGCCGACGCGTCCCTGGGGCGGCCCGCCCCGGAGCCGGAGCGGGAAGACGATGTGCGAACCTGCTTTCAGCGGGACACGGACCGGATTGTGCACAGCAAGTCCTTCCGGCGGCTGATGCACAAAACCCAGGTGTTTCTGCGCCCCGAGGGGGATCACTACCGTACCCGCATGACCCACACCCTGGAGGTGTCCCGGATTGCCCGAACCATCACCCGGGCCCTGCACCTGAACGAGGATCTCACTGAGGCCATCGCCCTGGGCCACGACCTGGGGCACACCCCCTTCGGCCACGCCGGGGAGGACGCCCTCAGCCAGGTTCTGGGGAAGCCCTTCCGCCACAACGAGCAGTCCCTGCGTGTGGTGGACATTCTGGAAAAGGACGGCCAGGGGCTGAATCTCAGCCATGAGGTTCGCCTGGGCATCCTGGGCCACACCGGCTCCTATGTGCCGGAGACCCTGGAAGGGCGCATCGTCCGGATCTCCGATCAGGTGGCCTATATCAACCACGACATTGACGACGCCATGCGGGCCGGTATCCTCACCGACCGGGACATTCCCCGCTCCATCGCCCGCACCCTGGGGGAAACCCACAGAGAACGGATCAACACCCTGGTCACCAACACCATCCGCCACACCCTGGACACCGGAGAGCTGGGCATGGACGCCGAAATCCGGGAGTCCATGCAGGAGCTCCGGGCCTTTATGTTCCGCATGGTGTACAAAAATCCCGTGGCGAAGAGCGAAGAGTCCAAGGCCAAGGCCATTTTGCAGCAGCTGTATGAATTCTATATCCGTCACCCGGACGCCCTGCCGGAGACCTTCCTCCCCCAGCTGAGCTTCGACGGCATGGAGCGCACGGTCTGTGACTACATCGCCGGTATGACGGACAAATACGCCGTGGACAAATACACAGAGCTCTTCATTCCCTCCGCCTGGCATGTGCGGGGATAGCTCCCCTGTCCGTATCCCGCCCCGGGGGTTCCGCCCCGGGGCGTCAAAAAGAAGGTATCCTATGAAAAAGCGCACCTCCCGCCCCATGCCCGCCTGGCTCTGCTGGGCTCTGGGCATCGCCGCAATCCCTGCCGTAACTCTGGTGGTTCTGACCCTGCAAAAGGGCTCCGTTGCCGCCACTCTGGAGCACCTTTCGGCCAACCCCGTGCTCTATGCCCTGAACCTGTGGCCCATAGCCGCCACCCTGGCATTGGCCTTCTGCCTGTTCCGGAACGTCTTTTACAGCATCAGCTTTACCACCCTCCTGTGGGGTCTTCTTAGTTATGTAAATTTAATCAAGGTCAACTCCCGGGGCGACCCTTTCGTTCCCGGGGACATTCTTCTGCTCACCGAGGGCATTGAGGCTGTGGGGAGCTATCAGCTGGATTTGCAGCTGGGAAAGCTGGCCCTGCTTCTGGGGCTGTGTCTGGTGCTGCTGCTGTTGGGCATCCGGTTCAAAACTCCAAAGCCTAGGTGGTTCCTCCGCCTGGGCGGCGGCGTTCTGGTGGCAGGGGCCTTTGTCCTCACCATGGTCTTCTTCTATCCCGATCAGAAGCTGTACGAGGGACTGCAGGGGCCCAGCCGGACCAACGTTCCGGCGGTGTTTGACGCCTTCGGCTTCCCCTACTGCTTCCTGCACAATTTTAACCTCTATCCCGTGGACAAGCCTGAGGGCTTCGACGCCCAGACGGCTGCCGGGTATGAGGACGCCTACCGGCTGGAGCAGTCCGCCCCGGAGGAGGCCCCCAACATCATCATGATCATGTGCGAGGCCTTTACGGACCTTCCCAATCTGGATGCCTTTACCTACGGAGAGGAGGACAACCCCATCGCCGCCTACAACCGTCTGGCTGCGGACCCGGGCACCGTCTCCGGGCACCTGATTGTCTCCAACACCGGCGCGGGGACGGCCAACACGGAGTTCGACGTGCTCACCGGCATGATGACCAACAAGCTGAGCCCCGCCACCTCCTCCGCGTTCCGGGTGGTGCACCGGAACACCGATTCCATCCCCCGGATGCTGACCCAGGCGGGGTACCGCACCTTCTTCATGCACCCCGGTCAGAGCTGGTTTTACAATCGGGAGAGTGTATACTCTTACCTGGGCATCACGGATCAGGTGTTCCGGGAGGCCTTCACCCGGGAGGATTATCTGGGCGACTGGATTTCCGATGCAGCCTTTCTCCGGGTTCTGGAGGAGTCCCTGGAGGCCCGGCAGGGGGACTCGCCCCTGTTCACCTACGCCGTGACCATTCAGAATCACCAGGCCTACACCTACGGCAAGTACGGCTTCACCCCGGAGCCCCCTGCCACGGAGCTCGCCCTCTCCGATGCCGCCACCCAATATCTGTCCGTGTACTTCAAGGGCCTTAAGGACAGCGCGGAGATGCTGGAGGAGCTGACCAAGTTTCTGAACCGGCAGGAGGAGCCGTATCTCCTGGTCTTCTTCGGCGACCATCAGCCCAATCTGGGCGGCGGGTTCCTGGCCTACCAGGAGCTGGGGCTCCATTACAGCAACCCAACCACCACGGAGGAAACCCTGGCGGCCTATGAGGTTCCCTTTCTGATCTGGGCCAACGACGCCTACTCCGGAGACCTGCCCGCCCAGGCGGCGGCCATCGGCCTGTCCGACGGGGACATGATCAGCAGCCATTATCTGGGCGCTCTCACCTGCCAGCTGGCAGGCTTCCAGGGCTTTGACGGCTATTTCGACTATCTCAACGACCTGCGGCTCCAGCTTCCCGTGTACAGCGTCTACGGCTGCCGCCTGACAGACGGCACCTGGACAGACGCCATCCCCCAGGCGCTCCAGCCCCTGGAGGACGTTCGCTGGAACTGGCAGTACTACCGGCTGAGGGTTCAAAAGGAGTGACGTTCCGACGGCACCCCCTGTCATCCTGAGGCGCTGCCCCCATTGTCATCCTGCGGCGCAGTCCCATTGTCATCCTGAGGCGCAGTCCCATTGTCATCCTGAGGCGCAGCCGAAGGATCTCACGCAGCGGCCCCCGTCCCGGAACCCTCCTGCGCAAGATCCTTCGCCTTTGGCTCAGGATGACATGATGGGAGCGCCCCCCTGTCATCCTGAGGCGCCGCCCCCATTGTCACCCTGAGGCGCAGCCGAAGGATCTCACGCACCGGCCCCGTCCCGGAACCCTCCTGCAGAAGATCCTTCGCCTTTGGCTCAGGATGACATGACGGGAGCGCCCCCCTGTCATCCTGAGGCGCCGCCCCCATTGTCACCCTGAGGCACAGCCCCATTGACATCCTGAGGCGCCGCCGAAGGATCT
The DNA here is from genome assembly GCA_022781505.1 of Clostridiales bacterium. Classification (GTDB taxonomy): domain Bacteria; phylum Bacillota; class Clostridia; order Oscillospirales; family Oscillospiraceae; genus Faecousia. Next base: position 3,665 of record JALETK010000053.1, read on the forward strand.
CACGCACCGGCCCCCGTCCCGGAACCCTCCTGCAGAAGATCCTTCGCCTTTGGCTCAGGATGACATGACGGGAGCGCCCCCCTGTCATCCTGAGGCGCCGCCCCCATTG
>JALETK010000058.1 GCA_022781505.1 Clostridiales bacterium
TGCGGCGGTTGTTTCATAACAATGACAGTTTTGGGAGACCGGGACACCCGGACAGGACTGCTGAGCAGGCTTGCAGGCGCCCGGCGGGGGCGAGCCCCCGCCCTACAGGTGCGTGGCTGGGGCCTGATGCGGTGGGATGGAGCTGCCAGGCGGATTTGCAGGTGCCCGGCGGGGTCATGACCTAAGCCGGGCGCCTACCGGAACCTCCGCACCTGCCTCCAAACCCACCGCACGCCCAAGCCTGTCATTGCGAACCAGCGCGCACGCTGGTGTGGCAATCCGTTTCCCTGCAAGCCGTAAGGCTTGCGCGCCCCGTCAGGGGCGCAATATTGGCCCGGGGCATGACCGGCCTCACGGCCGGTGCAATGCTGCGCATTGCTTAGGAACGGATTGCCACGTCGCTGCGCTCCTCGCAATGACAGTTTTGGGAGCATGTGCCTTGGGATGGTACTGCCAAACAGATTTGCAGGTGCCCGGGAGAGATTTTTGGGGGGCTTACAGCAGTCCCGCCCCCTCCAGGGTGCGGCCCAGAATGACCAGGGTTCGGACGCCGGTCTCGCTCATGTCCAGAATCAAGTCCTCTCCGGTGCCCTCCCGGCCCCGGAGATAGCCCAGATTCACCAGCTTGTCAAGAATGCGGCGGTAGCCGGGCCGGGTCACATCCCCCAGGCGGGTGTAGTGGGGGCCAAGGGCCTCCTCCGTGGCGGCCCGGGCCGACTCCCGGGCGATGGACACGGCGATTTCCCGGGCGGCTGTCTCGGCAATGGCCTGAATTTCTTCGTCGCTCATTCTTCGCTGCCCCGGAAGCTGACCCTCCGGGAGCTTCTCCAGCCCCTGCCGCCGGGCGATGCAGTCCGCCACGGCGCGGCCCACGCCCTTGGCGTATTCCTCGCTCAAAATGACCGGTACGTCGGCGGCGGAGTCCATGAAGCCGTGCTCCATCAGCACCGCCGGCATGGCGGTGTTTCGCAGCACATAGAAGTTGGCCGTGGCTTTGGGGGAGGCCCGGTTTCCCACAAGGCCGGTTTCGCCCACAATGGCCCCATACAGTTCATCCCGCCACATGGCGCCCCGGGTGCCCTCGTTCAGGGAGTAGGCTACCACGCCGCCCCCTGTGCCGCCGCCCACACCGGCGTTGTGGTGGGCGCTGTAGTAGAGATCCGCGCCCCAGCTGTTGGCCCTCCGGCAGCGCTCCTCCATGGGCACGTCCTCCAGGCCCGACACATCGTCCACCCGGAACACCTGGAAGCCCTCATACTCTGCCGCCGCCTGGGCGATATACCTGCACACCCGGTCGTTGAGCCACCACTCCCGGTGCTCCTCCGGGTCCAGGGTCCCCGGAATCCGGCGGCCCTGGGTATCCATACCGTGGCCCGCGTCCAGGGCCAGCTTAAAAATTCCCATCTCTTTGCTCCTCCTTCAGCTGCTTCACAGCCTGGTGTATGCCGGTGGAGGCCAGCCCCGAGACGATGCCCACGGCCACCGCCGTAATGGGCTCCGCCGCGGGGAAGTCCGCCATGACGTACAGCCCTGCAATGCCCAAAAGACCTCCGAACACCCCCACAATGCAGGGAATCCACTTATTGGGAAGCCCCGTGGCCTTGATGATCTGCCCCAGCAGATAGCAGATCACCGTAATCCCGGCCACGCTTGCAATTCCAAAATCCATTCTTCGCACCTCCCATCACCGAAGAATCAGCGCCAGAACGGCGCCCACAATTCCGCTGAGCGACGCCGTGATCAGCACGCTCAGAACCGTCTCCCACCGCTCCCGGGGAGCGCTCATCAGGAGCTTCAGATCTGACTGAATTTCGCCCACCGCCTTTGTAGTATATTCCAAATCCTTCCGAAGATTGCTTACCACGGTCACCAGGGTGTCCAGGTTGTCCTGCCGCGCCTCCAGCTTGTCCAGCCGGTGGGTGTTGCTTTTGGCGCGGCTGTCCATACCGGCCATGGCCCTGGAGATTTCCTCATTGGTCATGTTTCCTCCTCTCCTGCGGCCTCCCAGCACTCCGGCACCCTGTCCGGGCCGAAGATGGTGGCGTCCGCCAGACATTTATAGATTACTCCGTCCGTCCAGACCATGAACTCCCCCGCCTGATAGGCGTCGTGGGCTCCAGTGGGGGCCACCCAGGGGAGGGCCAGGGCTGCGGACCTGGCGTGCCAGGCCCCCCAGAGGCTGGGGGCGCTCCCGGGGCGCCAGGCGGGGTTCCCGGTGCTGTCATGGTCCTGGAGGCATTTCCACAGATTGCTTTGGTGCTGCACGGCGTGGCCGGCTTTGTAAGACCCCTCCGCCCATTTGGGGTGGAGACCAATGGCCTCAATGGCGGTGTCCCGGTCCAGCCCCTGCACAGCCGATTCAATGATGCTCCGAAGACGGAGCGCCTTTGCTCTTGTCATGTTGCGCCTCCCACAATGATTTCCATGGCTTCCTCGGCGGTCAGGTCTTCCAGTGGTGTGTAGCTCTCCTCGTATACCTTTTCCGCATCAATTGGATCAATTGCATCCTCGTATTCGATCCCATCCCGGAGTAGCATTTTCGTGTCAGAGTAGGTGCGCCGGTACTGCTTTCCAAGAATTGCCACTGTTTCTGTGTGTATCATACTGCACCTCCTGTGATCTCAGGATAATCCTCAATCGCCCTAAATTGTTGGGAAAATGTTACCCAGTTTGTAGCTTCCATGTAATCAACAATAAGTGATGACGGGACGTAAATGTATCCCGTCCCACTCTCTATTGGTGTACCGGAAAGCCTAGAAACGTTTGGTAGCGGGATCATTTTTGGATATCTTAATATAATCGTTACTAATTTTTCGTCGTTTTGAAAATTTCCAAATACTCCTTTAATTTCTTCTATTGCCACTTCAGACCCCATATCAACAAACTCAAGCGACTTGCAGCCATCAATTGAAATTCCGGCATAACACATGCGAGGGAAAACAGCACGCTTGAGCGCAATGCACTGGCGAAATGCATTTCCTCCGCCAGCCGATTCAAGTTTTGGGAAATTGATGGTCTCCAAGCGTTCACATGCTTGGAAATTGTTCGATCCAGTAAATTTTTTCACATTTGGAAAATTCACTGATACTAATGTTTTATAATTATAAAATGCGTATGATCCTATTTCTTCTACTGTGGAATTTGTGTAAGAGGTAAGCGTTCTTGCAATAAGAGCATCCTCTGAACTTGCACCACCACCAGCAATACCAGCAATCGCCGCCGCAAGATCGCCGGACTTAAGCTTCGCCGTATCCCCGGTTTTGGCCCGGACGGCGTCGCAGATGGCCTGGTAGTGGGAGCCGGGCATGATTACCATGTCTGTCATGCGCCCACCTCCGAAACATCCGTCAGGGCCTCCAGCACATAGGCATGGCCGGACACCCGCAGGAATTTCCCACGGTCATCGCCGGTGGGCACCGGAATCTGGAGGGCATCCAGCAGCACCCAGATCCCGGAGAAATACACAAAATGGTGTGTCCTTGCTCCAATAGCGGATGCTTCTACATTGTTGCTGGTTCTGGCATCAAAAATGGGTGCGGAGGCTCCGGCCACAGAAAGCTGCGGCGCGGCTGCGGTGTTGGCATTGGAGAATTTCACGCAGAGCTGCA
>JALETK010000090.1 GCA_022781505.1 Clostridiales bacterium
CATAAATTGTCCAAGGTGTCTTTGTATCTCACGTTATTCAATTTACAAGGTACACAGTTCGCTAATCCCTCAAGCAGCTCACTCTCGCGGTCAGCTTGTCTATATTAGCACATCGCTTCGCATTTGTCAAGAACTTTTTTCTTCTTTTTTTGAGGAAGTTTTTTGAAGTTTCATGTCTCTCGCAGCGACTTTTGCATTATATATCATGATTCCCCATCTGTCAAGCACTTTTTTCAAAATTCTCAAAAATCTTTTCGCCCCTCAATTCCGGCGCCGGTAGGCCTGGGGAGACATGCCGAAGGCTTTTTTGAACTCCCGGTCGAAGGTTCTGACACAGGTAAAGCCACAGGCCTCCGCGATGGCGGAGACAGGTTCCGAGGTGGTTTCCAGAAGGAAGGGGGCGTTCTGGATTCTCAGTCGGTTGACGTAGGTACGAAAAGGGATTCCTGAAGCGGATTTGAAGAACTTGGCCACATATGTGTAGTCATAATTCAATGACTTGGCCGCTTCCTCCAGCGTACAATTGCCTTTGTAGTTTTTATCCACATAGGTCAGAAGCTGGTGCAGAAGGTTATGTCGTTTATCCGGCTGTTCCACCGTGTAGGAGGCGGTCTGATCGAATGTCCCGCAGATCTTGTATGCCAGGGCAATCTGCAGGCAAGAATTCTCCAGATGCAGCGGCTGCTCCAGCGGAAATGCAAAGAGGTTGGACAAAGGGGTCTTCCGGGCGGTATGGTTATAGAAGGCAGGCACCATTTCCGGAGAGAAAATCAGCATCACCACATCGGCACTGTTGTCGTTGGCATAGGCGTGGGTCTGATACAGGAAAATCAGCACCGCCTCTCCGGCGGAGAGGGTGTACTCCTTTTCCTCCACGGTCACACAGGCCATCCCCCGGGTTACGCCGAAGAACTCGAAGGAACGGTGGAGATGAACCGGAAAGGAAAAGGATTTGCAGACCGTGGCGGAAAACTCATTGCTCACTTCCGAGTGTGTTCTCTCAAACAGCATCAGCGTCGCCTCCCATGACTGTTTCTGTCCATTATTTTGCCGCGATAAGGGTTGCATGTCAACCATTTTTTTGTACAATAGACACAGCATCCTTCTTTGATGCATTCTTTTGTGGAAAGGACCGCTTTAATTATGAGGAAAGCATTGATCGTATATGGCGGCTGGGAGGGCCATGATCCGGAGGGTCTGCGGGACGTGTTCACCGGCATTTTGACTCAGGAGGGCTTCCAGGTCACCGCGTCTGACAAGCTGGAGACATATCTGGAGGACTTGACCCAGTATGACCTGTTGATTCCCATCTGGACTATGGGGGAGCTCAGTGGGGAAGCCGAGGCCAATGTGTCCGAGGCCGTGGCCTCCGGCGTCGGCATGGCAGGCTGCCACGGAGGCATGTGTGACGCCTTCCGGGGCAGCACCCTTTGGCAGTTCATCACCGGCAGCCAGTGGGTGGCCCACCCCGGCGGAGAGGTGCCGTACATGGTAAACATAAAGAAATCCTCGGATTCTCAGATTGTGGCCGGACTTGAGGATTTCCCTGTAGTGAGCGAACAGTACTACATTCATGTAGATCCGGTTGTCAACGTTCTGGCCGCCACCAATTTTACCACAGTTAACGACCACCACATGACCAACGGCATCGCCAAGGTTCCTGTGGTGTACACCAAGATGTGGGGGAAGGGCCGGGTCTTCTACAACAGCCTGGGTCACAACCGCACCATCTTTGACATTCCCCAGGCCAAAGAGCTGATGCGCAGAGGCTTCCTCTGGGCGGCAAGAAAGGAGCAGGAGAGATGATTCGAGTCGGTATTGTAGGCTGCGGCAACATCAGCGGCATTTATCTTCAAAATCTCACGGAGCTGTTCACCAACGTCACGGTCTACGCCTGCGGCGATCTGGACGGGGAAAAGGCCCGGCAGGCCGCTCAGCGCTGGAGCGTCCCCCACATTATGACCCTGGAGGAGATGCTTCGCTGTGACGAAATTGACATGATTCTGAACCTCACCACGCCCCGCACCCATTATAAAATCAACAAGCTGTGCCTGGAGGCAGGAAAGCACGTCTATGTGGAAAAGCCTTTGGCCCTGAACTACGAGGAGGGCAAGGAGCTGGTAGCCCTGGCGAAGGAAAAGGATCTTTACCTGGGCTGCGCTCCCGACACCTTCCTGGGCGCCGGCATTCAGACCTGCCGCAGCCTGATTCAAGGGGGCTTTATCGGCAAGCCTGTGGCAGCCAGTGCTTTCATGATGTGCCACGGCCATGAGTCCTGGCACCCCTCCCCGGAATTTTACTATGACCTGGGCGGCGGCCCTCTGTTTGACATGGGGCCCTATTATGTCACCGCCCTGGTGACCCTCCTGGGCGAGGCGAAGAGCGTCTGCGCCATCAACGGGAAGACCTTCCAGGAGCGCACCATCACCAGTCAGCCCAAATTCGGCCAGAAGATTCCCGTGAAGGTGGACACCCATGTGGCCGCCGTGATTGAGTTCAAAAACGGCGCCATTGCCACCCTGGTCACCAGCTTCGACGTGTGGAACCACTCCATGCCCAATCTGGAGATTTACGGAACCCTGGGCAGCCTGAAGGTTCCCGACCCCAACGGCTTCGGCGGCCCTGTGGCCTGCGCCACCTTTGAGGACAACACCTTTAAGGAAATTCCCCTGCTGAGCCTCTACAGCGACAATTCCCGGGGCCTGGGCGTCAGCGATATGGCCGCCTGTATTGAGTCCGGCCGGACCCACAACGCCTCCGGCGCTCTTGCGCTCCATGTTCTGGAGATCATGACCTCCATTATTAAAAGTGGACAGGAGGGCCGTCGAATTGCCCTGGAGTCCACCCTTCCTCCCTTCACCCCCGCCAGCCGGGAAAAGGCCAAGGGCGTCCTGGGTGAAAACTGAATATCATTTTCCATCAAAAAGGGGCTGCCGGATTCGGCAGCCCCTTGCATGATTATATGGTATGGATTAGCCTTCCTCGTCCTTCTTGGCGTCGGCAATGATTTTCGCCTGGTTGGCCTGGGGAACTTCCTCATAGCGGACGAAGCTCATGGAGAAGGAGCCGCGGCCCTGGGTCATAGCCCGCAGGTCGATGGTGTAGGAGGACATCTCAGCCGTGGGAACCTCGGCCTCCACAATCTGCCAGCCACGGCGCTTGGGATCGGGGTTCATGCCCATGATGCGGCCACGGCGCTTGTTCAGGTCGCCGATGATGTCGCCCATGTTGGCCTCGGGGATGTAGACCTTCAGCTCGGAGATGGGCTCCAGCAGGGTGGGACCGGCGTTGGGCAGGCCGTCCTTATAGGCAATGCCGGCAGCGGTCTGGAAGGCCATATCGGAGGAGTCCACCGGGTGGGAGGAGCCGAAGTACAGGGTGGCCTTCAGGAACACCACAGGGTAACCGGCCAGAACGCCCTTGCCGACGCAGTTCCGCAGGCCCTTTTCCACGGAGGGGATGAAGTTCTTGGGCACGCAGCCGCCCACGGTCTCATCGGCGAAGATCATCTCCTCAGACTCGTGCTGGGGCTCAAAGCGAATATAAACGTCGCCGAACTGGCCATGGCCGCCGGACTGCTTCTTGTGACGGCCGTGAACCTCCACCTTTTTCTTGATGGTCTCCCGGTAGGCAATCTTGGCGGGCCGGAGCTCGGCCTCCACATTGTACTTGGACTTCAGCTTGGCGCACAGCACATCCAGGTGGATGTCGCCCACACCGGAGATAACCATTTCCTTGGTCTCGCCGCTGTTGCCGAAGGTAAAGGAGCAATCCTCCTCATTGAGCTTGGTGAGGCCGTTGGCAATTTTGTCCTCCTGGCCCTTGACCTTGGCGTAGACAGCCAGGGTGTAGCAGGGCTCCGCGTAGGTAATGGGCGCCAGAGCCACGGATTTGCCGGCGGTGCCCAGGGTATCACCGGTGCGGACGGAGGCCAGCTTGGAGACAACGCCGATATCGCCGCAGCAGATCTTGGTGGTGTCGCTGTACTTCTTGCCCTTGGGGAAGAACAGGCGGCCCAGCTTCTCATTGGAGCCGGCGCGGAGATTATTCAGGCTGAGATCGGAGGTGACGTCGCCGGAGACCACCTTGAAGAAGGAGTTCTTGCCGTACTGGTCAATCAGGGTTTTGAACACAAACAGAGCGGGGGCGCCGTTGGGGTCCAGCGCAACCTCGCCGCCCTCGGCGGTGGGCATGGGCTTGCCCTCCAGAGGATTGGGGGCGTACTTCACCAGGTTGTCCAGGAGCTTCAGGGTGCCCAGGCCGGACATGGCGCAGCCGCAGAACACGGGGAACAGGGACCGGCCGGCAATGGCAGCACGGACGCCGCTCTCCAGCTCCTCGGGGGTGAAGGGCTCTTCCATGAAGAACTTCTCCATGAGCTCCTCGCTGGTCTCGGCCACGGCCTCGCTGATCACATGGCGGTACAGCTCCAGATGATCCTTGGCCTCGCCGGAGAGCTCCAGCTTGCTGCCGTCCGGCTTGGAGGCAGTCTCGGAGAGGACGTCCACCAGGCCAACCACATTGCCGCCGGAGACCATGGGGAACACCAGAGGCACCACGTTCTGGCCATATGTATCGTGGAGGGAATCATAGACCTTGAAGAAGTCGGCATGATCCTCGTCCAGCTTGGAGATGTAGAACATGGCAGGAAGACCGGCTTCCTGCAGGGCGTCCCAGCCCTTCTCCGTGCCAACGGCGATGCCGCCCTTGGCGGTCAGGCAGATGAGGCCGGCGTCCACAACCCGCAGGGACTGGGCGACCTCACCGGAGAAGGCGAAGTAGCCGGGGTTGTCCAACACGTTGATCTTGCATTTATTGTACTCCACAGGCAGCACGGAGGTGGAGATGGAATAGCCGCGCTTGATCTCCTCGGGATCAAAGTCGCTGACGGTATTTCCGTCGGAGCGCTTACCCAGGCGATCCGTGCCCTTGGTCAAAAACAGCATGCTTTCGGCCAGTGCGGACTTGCCGTCGCCACCGTGGCCCAGCAGGCAGATATTACGAATGTCCTTTGCAGTATACATAGATTTATTCTCCTTCCACGGGGCCTGGCCCCATTAGCATGCGCGCAGTGGTCATCACCACAACAGTATTCATTATACACGAAAGAAATCACAATTTCAATGCTTATTTTTATGTTTTTGACAAACAGGCTGAAATAATTACCAAAACGGGAAATGGGTCCTTTCTTCTTTTTGTAAAAAACGGAATCTGTTGCATATAAAACGCCCTGATTCTCGGTGTATTTCGGAAAAAGTCAAATGTTTTCCTCAGAAAGGAAATTCCCAACTTCACCTTGCAATGCGCCCTCTTTTCCCGTATAATAGGGGTAAATCATTGTAAGGAGGCCCCCTCATGCCCTTTCTGACCGACGCTGTGATTAACGAAACCATACCCGACGCCGAGGCCGTAAAAGGCTTTTTCAACTCTCTGACGCTGAAAAAGCTCCTGCCGCCCCTGGCACTGCTTCTGGCCGGCTTTGTTGTCATCAAGCTGCTCCTGCGCCTGTTTGACCGGGCCCTGGAGCGCTCCCACCTGGAGCGGGCCGCCTATGGGATGCTCCGTTCCTCCATGCGGTTTCTGCTGTATTTCATCCTCCTGCTGGTGGTGGCCGGGCAGTTGGGTGTGGATGTCTCCAGCCTGATTGCCATTTTGAGCGTGATCTCCCTGGCTCTCTCCCTGGCCGTCCAGGGGGCTCTGACCAACATTGTGGGGGGACTCACCCTGCTGGCCACGCACCCGTTCAAATCCGGGGACTATGTGGAGGCGGGAGACACCTCAGGCACCGTTCAGGAGGTGGGGCTCACCTACACCAAGCTCACCACGCCGGACAACAAGACCGTCTGCATCCCCAACAGCGTGGCCGCCTCGGCTCAGATCACCAACTTCTCCACCACGGGCACCCGCCGGGTGGATATCACCGTCTCTGCCTCCTATGACTGCCCCGTGGAATCCGTCAAAACCGCTCTGCTCCGGGCCGCCAATGTGCCCACCGCCCTGTTTACCCCCGCTCCCTTTGCCGGGGTGAAGGAGTATGGAGACAGCGCCATTACTTACGTCCTGCAGCTGTGGACCGCCGCTTCCGATTACTGGCCCACCTTCTACGCCGTAAACGAGGCCATCTCCGCCGAATTCGCCCGGGACGGCATTGAAATGACCTATCCCCATCTGAACGTTCACCTGGACGGCAAAAAATAGCCCGGGCCGCGCAACCGGCCGGAGCTGCCGTCCGTCTATACTTATGAAGGAACAGGAGGCAATCAGCCGTGGATGACAACCTGATCATTGACCTGTACTGGAGCCGGTCCGAGGCCGCCATCTCCGAGACAGACCGGAAATACGGCCCCTACTGCCGCTCCATTGCCTATGGCATTCTCCAGAATCACGAGGACTCCGAGGAGTGCGTCAGTGACACCTGGCTGCGGGCCTGGGAGGCCATGCCGCCTCAGCGGCCCAACCGGCTGTCCGCCTTTCTGGGGAAAATCACCCGGAATCTGGCCCTGGACCGGTTTGATTATCACCACGCCGCCAAGCGCTCCGCCGCTTTTGACCAGCTGCTGTCGGAGCTGAACGAGTGTATTCCGGACCGGCGGGACGACTATGCCCAGCTGGAGCTGACTCAGCTTCTGAACCACTTTCTCCGGAGTCTCCCCCGGGAGCACCGGAATCTGTTCCTGCGGCGGTACTGGTACTGTGAGTCCATTGAAGATTTGGCAAAGCGGTATACCATGAGCCAAAGCGCCGTAAAATCCAATCTGTTTCGTACCAGAAACAAGCTGAAGGCCTACTTGGAAAAGGAAGGTGTTGGAATTGAATAAATATGATCTCTTCCGGGCGCTCACCGAGGTGGATGAGGAGCTTCTGGCAGAGGCGGAGCAGGCCCCGAGAAAGAAACAGCCTCTGCGTTATCTCGTCCCCCTGGCCGCATCCTGCGCCTGTCTGGCGCTGATTATCCTGGCGGTGTTCTCCTTCGGCGGACGGGACGCCAAAAGCGCCGACAGCGCCGCCCTGGTGAATGGGACGCCCGAAACCAAGGCTCAGCTGGAGGCTCGCAATGACGTCTCCACATTCTCTCCGGAGCTCCGGGAGGACACCCTGGCGCCTATGGCGCTGGACCCGGAGGGTACGGAGCCTGTCGCGGATACCAACGGAAGCTATGGAGCCAGTCCCATGGACTTCTCCTTCTCCATCACCTGGCCGGAGGGCTCCTATGACAGCGGCTCCGGTCTGTTCACCTCGCCGGAGGGCGAAATAATCTCCAAGCCCCTCACCGCGGAAGAGCTGCAGCGCGCCTGGAATCTCCTCTGCGGTCTGGAGATGACCGAGGGGGGCGACGGGGATCTGACCCTGTCCGTCACCCGGGACGGCGTCACCCAAACCATGGAGGTCTCCCTGGAGGATTACGGCCCCGCCCTTTCCATCTGCACCGAGCTGGTTCGCCTGGTGGGCGGAGACCTGGAGGAATAAGCCCCGCCGGCTTTCCGTCGCACACACATCATAGCCGGGATCTGGCCTTGGCCCTCCCGGCTATTCCGATATGCCGCCTGGTAACCGGCGGGAGGGTCCCAATATGCTGACATACGATCTGGAACAAGGAAATATGCCTCTGTACGAGAGCCTGTACCGGAGCATCCGGGAGGACATTCTGGCGGGCCGCCTTCGCCCGGGAGAGAAGCTCCCCTCCAAACGGGCCCTGGCGGATCACCTGAAAATCAGCAAGGTGACCGTGGAAAACGCCTACACCCAGCTGGCGGCAGAGGGGTATATCACCTCAAAGGAAAAGGTAGGATATTTTGTGGAGGCCGTCACGGAGGCGTCTCCCCTGCCCCCCGCCCCGCCGGAGCCGGAGCCGCCCCCGGACGAGCCGGTCTGGGAAGCGGATCTCACCTCCAACCGCCTCCGGGCGGAGGCCTTCCCCTTTTCCGTCTGGGCAAAGCTCCTTCGGGAGGTGATGCTGGACTTTGGGGAGGAGCTGCTGCGCCCCATGCCCATGGGCGGGGCCCCATTGCTGCGGAAGGCCATTGCGGAGTTTCTCTATGGCTACCGCTCCATGTCCGTGTCCCCGGAGCAGATTCTGGTGGGAGCGGGAACGGACTTTCTCTACAACCTTCTGATTCAGCTTCTGGGCCGGGAGAAGTGCTACGCCGTGGAGGACCCGGGATACGGGAAAATCCGCCAGGTCTATGAGGCCGCCGGGGTTCGCTGCGTCCCCGTGCCCCTGGACGCCGACGGGGTTCGGGTGGAGTGTCTGGGGGACGCGGATGTGGTGCACCTGTCCCCCTCCCACCACTTCCCCACCGGCATCGTCACCCCCATTGGCCGCCGCCAGGCTCTTTTGGAGTGGGCGGAGGCCGCCCCGGGGCGGTACCTCATTGAGGACGACTACGACAGCGAATTCCGCCTGTCCGGCCGCCCCATCCCGCCCCTCCAGTCCATCGACCGCCAGGGGAAGGTGATTTATCTCAACTCCTTCACCAAATCCATCGCCCCCTCCATCCGCATCAGCTTTCTGGTGCTGCCCATGCCGTTGATGGAAGCCTTCCGCAGCCGCCTGGGCTTTTACTCCTGTACCGTCCCCAGCTTCGAGCAGTACACCCTGGCCCGGTTTTTGAGCCGGGGCTATTTTGAAAAGCACATCAACCGGATGAAAAAATACTACCGGGACCAGCGGGATCAGATTCTGGCCGCCCTGAACGCCTCCGGCTTTGGGAGCCGCATCCAGGTTCTGGGCCAGGACTCCGGGCTGCACTTTCTCCTGCGGGTGGATACCGGCCGGTCCGACCGGGCGCTGAAGGAGCTGTGCGCCCGGGCCGGTATCCGAATCCGCTGCCTGTCCGACTACAGCCAGTCCGGCAACACCGCCGACTCCCACTGTCTGGTGGTGAACTATTCCAGCTTCGACGGGGCCAGGGCCCCGGAGCTTCTGTCCCGGCTGGAGGCGATTCTCGCCGGATCCGGCGGAACAAATTGAAGGGAGACAATTGCAGAATGAAAATACAAAAGCGGCTACTGGAGCTGTTTCTGACCTTTTTGAAAATCGGGCTGTTCACCTTTGGCGGGGGATACGCCATGATTTCCATCATTGAGGACATCTGCGTGGAGCGAAAGGGATGGATTACCCACGACGACATGATGAATGTGACCGTGATTGCCGAG
>JALETK010000098.1 GCA_022781505.1 Clostridiales bacterium
CCCGGGGTTCCGGATGCGGAGAAGAAGAAAATCTTTGACCGGTTTTACCGGGGCAGTCAGAGCCGCACCGACCCCAGTCACTTCGGCCTGGGCCTGTCCGTGGCCTGGGAGCTGGCCGCCGTCCACGGCGGGAAAATCTCCATCAGCGACACCCCCGGAGGCGGTGCAACCTTCTCCGTGACCCTTCCCATGGGATAACAGACCGCTCGGCATGGCGGGAGCTCCAAAGCTCTTTCTGCCGGGCGGTCTGATGCTTTTTGTCACGGGCAGGGAGGCGCGGAGGAAGCCTGGGAGAAGTGCTCCCTGGTGAGCTCCACGAATTCCCGGAGAATTCCGTCGCCGGGGTAGGATTTGTAGAACAGGCCGTAGGAGAGGCTGGGACCCTGGGCCAGGGGGAGCTGCATCGTATCCTCTCCCGGCGGAACCAGGAAGTCCGGCAGAATGGCCATGCCGAAGCCCGCCTTCGCCAGAATGCAGGCAGCCTCGGCGGAGCTGCAGAAGTGCATGTCCAGAGGCGTCCGGCTCTCGGCCAGAAGCCACTGAAGCTGCGCCATCTCCGGCAGAAGATTGATGGGACTGCAGAAAATCAGGGCCTGCCCAAGAAGCGCCTGTCTCGTGACCTGGCCTGACCCGGCCAGGGGATGGTCCCGCCTGCAGACGCAGACTGTGGGACTTTTCCGCAGCTCCTGAAAGAGCCACTTCTCCCGGGTCTCCCTGTGGCCTCGGATTCCGAAAATCACATCCGCCGTGCCGTTTTCCAGAAGCTGGCACAGCTGCTCATAGGGAGCCGTGATCAGCCGGGGGTGGAGCTTGGGATACCGCCCGGCCAGGGCCATGAGGCTGCCGGACAGGCGCTCCAGCTGACTGTAGCCGGTGCAGCCAATGGTCAGGGCCTCCATGGGCCAGCCATCCGGATTCTGAAAGCGGCGCTTGGCCTGGGCCGCAATGGCGACCATGCTCCTGGCGTCGGAGAGAAAGGAGCGCCCCTCCGGGGTCAGCTCCACCAGGCGGGTGGAGCGGCGGAACAGCTTCACATTCAGCTCCGTCTCCAGAGTCTGAATCTGATGGGTCATGGCGGGCTGGGAGATATTCATCTGCTCCGCGGCCCGGGCAAAGCTCAGGGTATTGGCCACGGCCAGAAAGCAGTCCAGCTGAAAGGTGTTCACGAAAAGGCCCCCCTTTTGGAGATGTTGGAGCCATCATAGCACATTTCTGCCGGTGCCGCAACTGCTGTGGTCTCTTTTGATAAATTTTATTTATTACAGTTAATAAAGTTCTATTATTAAATTAGCACTCTCGCCTTGACAGTGCTAAAAAATGGGTGTATACTGAGGGTACAAAAAAACAAACGGGAGCAATCCCCCATCGTATTGGAAAGGAAGTTTTGATTATGTTGACACCTTATGTTCTTGCGAGAAATATGTTTGATGAAATGGTGGACTCCGCGTTCAGCGGCTATAATTCCACCGGCCTCATGTGCACGGATATCCGTGAGACGGCTGAGGGCTACGAGCTGGCCATCGACCTGCCCGGTGTCAAGAAGGAAGACCTGAGCGCGGAGCTGAAGGACGGCTATCTGTGCGTCAGCGCCACCGTGGGCCACACCGGCAAGCAGGACGAGACCAAGGGCAAGTTCCTCCGCCGGGAGCGCTTCGTGGGTACCGTCCGCCGCAGCTTCTATGTAGGCGGCAAGGTTACCCAGGAGGACATCCGTGCCCGGTTTGAGGACGGTACTCTGTACCTGTTCGTCCCCAAGGAGGAGCACCTGGCCGCTGTGGAGCCCAAGAAGCTCATTGCCATCGAGGGCTGAGAAGCCCCCTGGAGAATAGACAATTCCGGCATACCTTCTGCTGACCCATCCTGAATACCTCTCCTAAAGTGTTTGGCCCAGCGGGCTTACCCACCCGCTGGGCCATTCCTCTATAGGAAAGGGAAACTCCCATACCCTTAAGGAGGAGATTCCATTTGGAAGAAACAAAAAAGCATGTGCCCCTGGTGGAGAGCCGCCTGCGGCACAACATCCTGGAAATGCCCAAGGAAATCCGGAAGGCAAGTGGGATCGTCATCTATGGCAGGAGAATCAAAAGCCTGGTCTTCACCACGGACCTGGCCATTATTAAAAACTGCGACGCTGACGCGGTTTTTGCCGTGTACCCCTTTACGCCCCAGCAGTCCATCAGCGACGCCATTATCAAGGCGTCCTATATCCCGGTGTTCTGCGGTGTGGGCGGCGGCACCACCCAGGGCGTCCGGACCATCTCCCTGGCAAAGGACGCCGAGAGCCAGGGGGCCATGGGCGTGGTTCTGAACGCGCCCATTACAAACATAAATCTTCTGGCGGTGTCCAGGGCGGTGGACATCCCTGTGATCATCACCGTGGTGGATGAGACACACAGCATTGACGAGCGCTTGGAGGCCGGGGCAGCCATCCTCAATGTGGCCGCTGCGGAGAGGACGCCGGAGCTGGTCCGGAAAATCCGGGAGCGGCACCCGGATGTCCCCATCATCGCCACCGGCGGCAGCAAGCCGGAGTCCATCCTGGCCACCATTGACGCCGGGGCCAACGCCATCACCTACACCCCGCCCACAGCCCAGGAGCTGTTCAAACAGATGATGGCCAATTACAGAGAGCCATAAAAGAGGCGTGCATTCCAATTCCGGGATGCACGCCTTTTCGATATGCAGTCAAAGCCTCTCCGCCACAACGGTGCAGGTTTCAATGCCGTAGTAGGAAAAGCAGGAGAGGGCGGCGGAATCAATTTCTTCTCCGCAGACCACAATGGGCACCGCCGGAGGGCAGCTTACATTTGCCGCTGCCAGCACCCGCCCGGCGCTGCT
>JALETK010000106.1 GCA_022781505.1 Clostridiales bacterium
TGTGGCCGGCACCCAGTGGGGCAACAAAAAGTACATGAATATGAAGCACTTAGAGGCGGCTCTGGAAGACGTCTCCATTGCTGGCTGACCTCATTCAGCCAGAGCCTGCAAACTAATTTGCGCATAACTCTTGACGGCACCAACAAGCTAGATGCGTCCATTCTCAGGGCTGCACCCAAAACCAAATCGAAGCCCAGCGAACGGGTTCGATTTGGAACGGAGGAGCAGCGGCAGGCGCGCGCTCTGACTTTTGTAAAAAAGTCGGAGCAAGCGATATAACGCTTGCTCCGACGTGGTGGAGGCGGGGAGAGTTGAACTCCCGTCCGAAAACGCATCCACAAGAACTTCTCCGGGCGCAGACGGTTATTGCGGGAGTCTTGCTCTCCCCGTTCCCCTCACCCCGGGCAAGCCGTCACGCCCGGGGATTAGGTGAGCTTCATGATGCATGGCACGCGCAAAGCTTAACGTGCGCACGGTCACCACTCAAATCACACCCGAGCCCGGCTCGTGGTCCTTCCGGGGCGGATGGGTTGCCTAATTAGGCAGCCAGAGCAACAGTATTGTTGTCAGTTAATTTTAAAAGATGCCCGTTTTAACGTGGCCAGGCGCCACGGCCCGCTATTCCAGCCTCACTACCTCCGTCGAAACCAGTACGCCCCCATATAAATCAGGTCATGGGGACCGGACAGGTGAATCACACCTGAATGATACCAGAGATGCATTTGGCTGTCAAGTCAAAAAATCTCCCAAGAAATCCATTGATGTTTTCGTTGAACCGGAGCTCGTTGCTGCGGCGGTGCGCCAGGGCGGGAGTGTCATACTCCTGATCCTGGATGTCAAACCAGTACCGCCGGAAGTAGGGGTCCATGCTCAGGCTATCCAGGGGCCAGCCGGGATTGCGCCGGGGATGGGGGGTGTCGCACAGCAAAAAGCCAAAGGTATCGAAGAAAACCGGGTCATTGGGGTCATCCTGGAAGAAGGTCTCCCCGTGGCCCGCCGCGTTCACCACCGCGAAGGCCGTGCAGTAGCAGGCGTGCAAAGGGCCAAATTCCCGGGCAAGCCCGCCGTAGTATGCAAGCATTTCCTCATCCGTCAGGGTTTTCCCGCCGACGCGGCGGATCAGGGGGCCGGGCTGCCGGGGGTCAGTCATGGAAAACTCCCGGAAATACAGCCCGGAATCGGCGCTGAGAACCGGCAGGCCGGAGGCCCGGTGGTAGGCCAGCGCTTTGAGCAGGGCATTTTCCACCATGGTGCTTCCGGACTCCGCCGCGTCGATCTCCAAACCCAACTGGGCAGGGGAGAGGCAGGTCACACCCCGGAATCCGGCCAGCCGGTTGGTGAGGCTGCGGATTTTACTGGGGTTATGGGTGCCGATGAGAATCTGCTTTGCCATCAGAACCGGCCGTAGGGGTCAGGGAGCTTGTTGGGCTCGGGATAGGTCTCCCCCTGGGTGTCCACGGTGATGCGGAGGATCTTCTGCTCGGTGAGGGGACGGTCATTGCGGTCCGTCTTCACGGCGGCGATTTTGTCTACCACGTCCATGCCGGAGGTGACTTTGCCGAAGGCGGCGTACTGGCCATCCAGGTGCTTGGCGTCGGCATGCATGATGAAGAACTGGCTTCCGGCGGAGTTGGGGGACTGGGCTCTTGCCATGGAGAGAACGCCCCGCTTGTGCTTGGTGGGGTTGTCCACACCGTTGAACAGGAACTCGCCCTTGATGCAGTACCCGGGGCCGCCCATGCCGGTGCCCTCGGGGCAGCCGCCCTGGATCATAAAGCCGGGAATGACCCGGTGGAAAATCAGACCGTCGTAAAAGCCTTTCTGAACCAGGGAGACGAAATTGTATACAGACTGGGGGGCCTTGTCGGGGTAGAGCTCAGCGGTGATGACGCCGCCGCCCTCCATCTCAATGGTGACAATGGGATTCATAATCAGTACCTCTCTTTCATAGCGCGGTCAATCTGCCGCTTGGCGTCCTTTTCTGCGGCGTCCTGGCGCTTGTCATACAGCTTTTTACCCTTGCACAGGCCGATGGCGACCTTGACCCGGGCATTTTTAAAATATACGGACAGGGGAATGATGGCATAGCCATCCTGCTTGACCTTGCCGTACAGCCGGTTGATCTCCTGCTTGTGCATGAGGAGCCGGCGGGGGCGGCGGGGGTCCTTGTTGAAGATATTCCCTTTTTCATAGGGGGAGATGTGCATCTGATTGACGAAGAGCTCACCGTCTTTGATGCCGCACCAGGAATCCTTCAGGTTCAGGGTGCCGGCGCGGATGGACTTCACCTCCGTGCCGAAGAGCTCAATGCCGGCTTCGTACTCCTCCTCCACGAAATACTCATGGTACACCTGCCGGTTCTTTGCCATGATCTTAATGCCCTTTGACTCCAAGGTGCAGCACCTCCTTTGTAAAATTGATTATACCACACCTGTCAAGGCGTAAATAAAAATTGCTCCAGGGCCTCCGGGGTGTCGAAGGAAAAATCGCTGTACCGGGACATAAGGGAGGCCACCTCCGGTACATTCCGCCGGGACCAGCCGGCCCAGGCGAAGCGAACTCCCCGGGCCTTTGCCATGTCATAGCCGGACTTCATATCGTCCACCACCAGAAGGGCCTCCGGGGATGCGCCATACATGGACATGATCTGATCCAGAGGATAGGGGGCGGGCTTCCGCAGCTCCGGGCCCAGCTCCCAGCCGAAGATACAGTCCGGCTCCAGGCCAAAGTGTACCTGATAGTCCCGGAGAATGTTGTCCCGGGCGGAGTGGGAGACCACGCAAATTCTGCCGCCCTCCTGCCGCTGCCGCTTCAGAATCGGGGCGATTCCGGGAAAGCAGGGCGGGATGTGGCTCATGACGTAGGAGAGCCAGATGCTGTATTGCTTCTGAAAATCCGCCTGGCTGAATTGAAAGTGGTTGACGCACATCTCAAAAAAGCCCTCCCGGAAGGTCCACAGGGTGAAGTCCTCCAGGCTGACGGACATCCCGGGGCGCAGCGCCTCCAGCGCCTTGAGAAATGCGGGGTAGTTGACGGTTTCTTCGCTCCGCACCACGGTGTCGTCGTGATCCAGAACAAGACACGGATATTTCAGCATGGCGTTCTCCTTCCTCATGGGGCATTGGGCTGGCTCTGCCATCATACCAGAGAATTCCCCGGGGCGCAAGGAAAATTTTGGGAGGGGGAAACTTCCTCTTGCCAAATCCCTGTCTGTGTGTTAAAATAGAACAAACGTTCGATTATGAAAGGGGAGAGCATCCATGGAGGTCCGGCAGAAGGTGGAGGTCATTGCCGTGTGCGACACCTGCGGGCAGCTCCGGCCCTTGCGGCTTCGCTTTGAAGGGCCGGACTACCGGCTCCACCGGGTGGATGTGGACCGGGTGCTCAGTGTGCGGGAGGTCTCCTATGTGGGCATCGAGGCGCTGATCTTCCTGTGCCGGGCCCGTCTGGAGGAGCGGGAACGGATGCTGGAGCTGAAATACACCATCCGCAGCCACAGCTGGGAGCTGCTGCGGTGGATCTATTGAATGGCACGAAGCTTCCAGCCGGCAGAATGAGAGAAAGGAGAACCGGACATGGCAGACCGGGTGATTTTTCATGTGGACGCCAACAGCGCGTTTCTCTCCTGGAGCGCAGCCTACCGGCTTCTGGTGCTGGGGGAGAGGGAGGATCTGCGGCAGATTCCCGCAGTGGTGGCCGGGGAGCGGTTCTCCCGGCACGGCATTGTGCTGGCAAAGAGCATTCCCGCCAAGAAATACGGCATCCGGACGGGAGAGCCCCTGTATCAGGCCCTGGAGAAGTGCCCCACCCTTCGGGTGGTGGAGCCGGACTTCGGGCTGTACACGGCCTGCTCCCGGCAAATGATTGCCCTCCTCCGGGAGGTGGCCCCGGCGGTGGAGCAGTTTTCCATTGACGAGGCCTGGGCGGATATGACCGGTACAGAGCGCTTGTACGGCCCGCCCATCTGCGCGGCGGAGATGCTGCGGGAGCGGATTTTCCGGGAGCTGGGCTTTACGGTGAACATCGGCGTCTCCAGCAACAAGCTCCTGGCCAAGATGGCCGGGGACTTTGAAAAGCCCAACCGGGTGCACAGTCTCTTTCCCCGGGAAATACCGGAGAAGCTGTGGCCTCTGCCGGTGGAGGCGCTGTTCCTGGTGGGGGCCGCCACGGCAGGGCGGCTCCGGCGGATGGGAATCGGAACCATCGGCGCTCTGGCAGGAACCCCGGTGGAGCAGCTGCGCCGGGTCCTGGGAAAGCAGGGGGAGCTCCTTTGGAACTTTGCCAACGGGCATGATGCGGAGCCCGTTCGGGAGGTGGCACCGGAGAACAAGGGCTACGGGAACTCCGTCACCCTTGCCCGGAATGTGACGGATACCGGGACGGCCCACCGGGTGCTTCTGGGCCTGTGTGAAACCGTGGGAACCCGGCTCCGCCGGGACGGGAAGACCGCAGGCTGCCTGGCGGTCACCCTCCGGGACGGGGACTTTCACACCTTCTCCCACAGAAGACAGCTGCCGGGAACCACGGACGTCACCGGGGAGCTCTACGGGGCGGCCTGCGCCGCCTTTGACGAGGCCTGGGACGGAAAGACGCCCCTGCGGCTTCTGGGGGTTCAGGCCTCAAAGCTGGCGGGGGAGCGGTACTGCCAGCTGGATCTGTTCTCCCGGGAGGACCCGGACCGGCAGGAGCGAAGGGCCCGGCTGGACCGGACGGTGGACAGCCTCAGATGCCGCTTTGGAGAGAATTCTGTGAGGCGTGCCAGGCTGGTAAGCGACGCCGGGGGGCAGGGAGGCCAGTCCCGGGCGCGTAAGAACGGAGCGGCAGGGGAGCCTGCACGGACATTTTACAATTTACCCTATGGACATATTTCAGAAATATGATACAATAACAGTGTATACACGCTGAAATAGCGGAATATATCCGCTCCGGCGTGGCTGACCATGTCACGAGAGAGACAAAGGGGTAATTTTATCATGATTCTGATTTCCATAAAAGTTTGCAAGCGGGGCGGTGAGGAACATGCCTGAGAAGACCTTTGCCTATACCCAGAACCGGGAGCTGTCCTGGCTCCGGTTCAATGAGCGGGTGCTGCTGGAGGCGCTGGACGAGCAGGTTCCGCTGCTGGAGCGGCTGAAGTTCGTCTCCATCTTCACCAGCAACCTGGATGAATTTTTTATGATTCGCGTGGGCAGCCTCTGGGATCTGTCCCTGGTGAAGGGCGGGACGGTGGACAACAAGACCGGCCTTTCCGCCAAGGAGCAGCTGGATCAGATTTTCGAGGCCGTGCGCCCCCTGATTCAGGAGCGGGACGACATCTGCCGCCAGCTCCATCAGCTTCTGGCCGGCTATGGCATCAGCTGCCTCAATCCCGAGGAGCTGGACAAGGCGGATCAGAAATATCTGCGGCAGTACTTCACCAACGAGATCGAGCCGATTCTCTCCCCCCAGATCATTGACAGCCACCATCCCTTCCCCCATCTGCAGAACAAGGTTCTGCATGTGGGCGCGCTGCTCCAGGACAAGGGAAAGACGGTGTTTGGCGTGATTCCCATGCCCGCCTCCCTGCCGGAGGTGCTGTTCCTCCCCGGCTCCGAGGTGCGGTATGTGCACACCTGGGACGTGATTCTCTCCCAGGCGGACCGGGTGTTCAAGCCCTACACTGTGGCGGAGAAGACTGTGTTCTGCGTCACCCGGAACGCGGATATTGCTCACTCCGACGAGACCTATGAGCTGGACGAGGATTTCCGCACCCAGATGAAGAAGCTCCTGCGGCAGAGGACCAAGCTGGCCCCCGTGCGCCTGGAGCTGGGCAGCAGCGTCTCCGGCCGCTTTACCCAGTATTTCTGCGACAAGCTGCAGCTGAGCAAAAAGCAGCTCTACGTCACCTCCTCGCCCATGCAGATGAAGTACGCCTTCTCCCTGGCGGAGAAGCTCCCCCAGGCCCTGCAGCAGGAACTGACCTATCCTCCCTTCACCCCCCAGGCTGCGTCGGATCTTGTGCCCGGGGAGAGCGTCTTAAAGCAGGTGATGAAGCGGGACGTGCTGCTGTCCTACCCCTATGAGAGCATGGAGCCCTTCCTCCAGATGCTCCGGGAGGCTGCCATGGATCCGGCGGTGCTCTCCATTAAAATCACCATCTATCGTCTGGCCCGGAAGGCCAAGCTGGTGGAGTACCTCTGCGCCGCTGCGGAGAACGGCAAGGATGTGACGGTGATGATTGAGCTCCGGGCCCGGTTTGACGAGCAGAACAACATCGACTGGTCCCAGCGCCTGGAGGAGGCGGGCTGCCGCATTCTCTATGGCTTTGACGGCTACAAGGTTCACTCCAAAATCTGCCTGATCACCCGCCGGGAGCGGGGTGGCATCATGTACATCACCCAGGTGGGCACCGGTAATTACAATGAGAACACCGCCAAGCAGTACACGGACCTGTCCTACATTACCGCCAACCAGGAAATCGGCGCGGACGCCAACGCCTTCTTTAAGGACTTGGCCCTGGGCAACCTGGAGGGCAGCTATAACCGGCTCCTGGCCTCTCCCCACACCATGAAGCTGCGGCTCTCGGCCCTCATCGACCGGGAGATTGCCAAGGGCACCGGAGGCCGCATTTTCCTGAAGCTCAATTCCGTCACGGATTTGGAGATGATTCAAAAGCTCCGGGAGGCCTCCCTGGCCGGGGTCCAGATTGAGATGATCGTCCGGGGCATCTGCTGCATTCTTCCCCAGGTGGAGGGAGAGACGGAGAACATCCGGGTCACCAGCATCGTGGGCCGGTACCTGGAGCACGCCCGGATTTACTGCTTCGGCCAGGGGAGCGAGGAGATCATGTACATCTCCTCCGCCGACTTCATGACCCGGAACATGGATCGCCGGGTGGAGGTGGCCTGCCCCATCAACAGCGCCGGAGCCCGGAAGAAAATCCACCGCCTTATGGAGGTGGAGCGGATGGACAACACCAAGGCCAGGGTTATGCGCTCCGACGGCACCTACCGCCGGGTCACCACGGGAAAGGTGCCCGTGAACTCCCACGACGTCCTCATGAACGACGCCATGGAGGCCGCCCCCAAGGCCGCCCCGGAGAAAACGGGCCTGGCAAAGCTCTGGAAAAAGCTGCAAAAGAAATAATAGCCAAAAAATGGCAAGGTGTGATTGATTCACAGCTTGCCATTTTTTAAATTTATATGGAATCCCTCCGCGCGCCCCGGGTCAGGGCGATGTCCTCCATTTGGGAGAAATGCTCCTCCATTTGGGAGACCAGCTTGAACTGGGTGCGGCAGCGGTCCAGGTTTTGGCCGGGGTATTGGGTTTTGAAATAGGTGTCCCCCTGGAGGTAATCCGTCAGGAAGCGGATGCCGCACTCCAGGGTCATGAGCCGGGCGCCCCAGGGGAGGTAGCGGATTTCCTCCGGGGTGAGGACATTCCCCGCGCCGGTGAGGAAGCCCTGGGTGTAGGCCTCGTACAGGTCCAGGTCCAGATTCACAAGGCTGAGATCCTTCTCGTCCTCGGCGGCGTGGTTGGCTCCGAAGCGGATGGAGTCGCCGAAGTCGTAGATGGACAGGCCGGGCATCACCGTGTCCAGGTCGATGACGCAGATTCCCTCCCGGGTGCTCCTGTCCAGCAGGACGTTGTTGAGCTTGGTGTCATTGTGGGTCACCCGCAGGGGAAGAACGCCCTGCCGCAGAGCCTCCACGGCCACGGAGCAGTCGGCCTGCCGGGCCAGCACAAAGTCGATCTCCCGCCGGACCTCCGGAGCCCGGCCCATGGAATCCTGCCGCACCGCCTCCAGGAACAGCCGGAAGCGGTTTTCCGTATCGTGGAACCGGGGAATGACCTCGTGAAGCGTCTCAGCAGGGAAGTCCCCCAGGAGCCGCTGAAACCGTCCGAAGGCCCGGGCGGAGGCGGCGAAGAGTGCCGGGGTTCCGGCGGACTGGAGGCAGTCTGTTCCCTCTACAAAGTCCGTCAGCCGCCACACCTCACCCTGTGTGTCGGTGTACCAGGAAGCGCCCTGCTTTGTGGGAAGAAGCTGCAGCGTCTCCCGGCTGGGGTCGCCTCCCAGGCTTGTGACCTTCTCCCGGAGAAAGCCGGTGACGGCAACCATATTTTCCATGAGCCCAACCGGGTTCGGAAAGACGGAGCCGTTGATTCGCTGGAGAATGTACCGGACGCAGTCCCCCTCCCGGGGCTGGGTCAGGACGCAAAAGGTGTCGTTGATATGCCCGTGGCCGTAGCGCACCGCGCCGGCCAGGGGGTGGGGAAAATCATAGGCCTCCAGCGCTTCCCGGAGCTGGGCCTCTGCCTGGGTTCTCATCTCTCCCACAGCCTCTCGGGATACAGGCCCTGGGCGGTCATATTGGCAATGGCCTCCGTCACCATAGGCTTGTCCTCCTTGTAGGTGACCCCATACCAGCGGTCCTGGCTCCGGAGCACCTTCACCCGGGCCTTTTTCTCCGCCAGGAGCTGGCTCACCACAGAGGGAAGATAGAACTCAGCCTTGGTGGGATTCTCCGCCAGGGCCTTTTCCAGGAATTGGGCAAAGAGGCGCCAGGCCTCCTTCAGGTAGC
Source organism: Clostridiales bacterium (assembly GCA_022781505.1). GTDB lineage: Bacteria > Bacillota > Clostridia > Oscillospirales > Oscillospiraceae > Faecousia. The sequence goes on from JALETK010000106.1 coordinate 8,562, forward strand.
TCCCCTGGAAGCCCCAGAGATTCATGGACACAATGGAGTCTCCGGGCAGGTTCACCCAGGTTTCCCCGCCGTCCTCAGAGTACCGGGGGCATTCCTCTCCCTTTACAATCCGGGTGCGCTCCACCACGCTCTCCAGAAAATGATCCTCCGTCTCCCGGCAGACTCCCCGGGACACATAGCCGTGCTCCGTCACGGTGTTTTTCAGGAGATAGCCCACCATGGCGTACTCATAGCAGTCCTCCCGGTCAGGGTGGGTGGTGAGGTACTGATAGATCTCCCGGAAGCCGTCGGGGCCATAGTAATCATCCGCGTTGATGACGGCAAAGGGCCCGTCCACCAGGTGCCGGGCAGCCAGGGCCGCCTGGGCGGTGCCCCAGGGCTTCTCCCGGTCCGGAGGGCAGGTGAAGCCCTGGGGGAGATCCTCCCGGCTCTGGAAGACATATTTGACCTCCATCACTTTAGAAATCCGGTCTCCCACCCCGGAGCGGAAGGCGGCTTCGATCTCCGGCTTGATGACAAAAATCACCGTGTCAAACCCCGCCCGGTGGGCGTCATATATGGAATAATCGATAATCAGCTGATTGTTGGGGCCCACAGGGTCCAGCTGCTTCAGGCCGCCGTAGCGGCTGCCCATGCCGGCAGCCATGACAACCAAAACGGGCTTCTGCATAGAAAAGACCTCCTAAATTGTGAATCGCGGAAACAGCCGCGCAAAATTTTATAAGCAATTAACAGGATTATAATACAAATCTTCGGTTTCTGCAACGTTTAATTGCAGAAACCGTAAAAAACTTCCGGAATGAAGAAACGAACCGGGGGCACCGCAGGAAAATGGCGGCGTCCCCGGCTGTTTTACAGGTACAGCTTGAAAATCAGCAGCAGAAGAATTCCGGGCAGACCCAGAATACCGACGATGGCGGAGGTCACGAAGTTGATCTCAAAAAGCACGCCGGTATAATCGCAGAGCATGTTTAAAATGAACAGGCTGACGAAGCCAAAGCCGGTGTTGATGAGCAGCTTGAAAATCAGCTTCATGGGCTTTGCCAGAATCCTGATGAGCAGAAACCCCAACACCACGGGGACGGCCAGAGCCACAAATTGTTCCATAGACTTCCTCCTAGGACGGGCAGACGGAAACGGGACGGACAAGTATGTGTATCATACTACCGGCAGGCCAAAAAAGCAAGAGAAAATCCGCCGGTGCGCCTACCGGAAGTATAACCAAGGTTTAACACAGACTTAACATGGAACGTGATATATTTGATTTGCGTAACAATCAGAACGATTTTGGAAAGGAACGTGCGAATGGATCTGTTTGATGTATTGACCATGATTGGAGGCCTGTGCCTGTTCCTGTTCGGCATGAACATTATGGGCCAGGCGCTGGAGCGCCGGGCGGGCAGCAAGCTCCGCTCCCTGCTTCACAAGCTGACCACAAACCGCCTGGCGGGCCTTTTGACGGGCCTCGCGGTGACGGCGGTGATTCAGAGCTCCTCCGCCACAACGGTGATGGTGGTGGGCTTTGTCAACTCCGGCCTCATGACTCTGGGCCAGGCCATCAACGTGATTATGGGCGCCAACGTGGGTACCACGGTGACAGCCTGGATTCTGAGCCTGGGCGGGATTGAGAGCAGCAATATGTTTGTATCCCTGCTGAAGCCCTCAGCCTTCTCGCCGGTGCTGGCTCTGGTTGGCATTATCTGCTATATGTTCTGCAAGAGCGATAAGAAGAAGGATACGGGCACCATTTTGCTGGGCTTTGCGACCCTGATGTTCGGCATGGAGACCATGTCCGGGGCAGTCTCCGGCCTGGCGCAGGTGCCTGCCTTCCGGAATCTGTTTCTCCTGTTCCAGAATCCCGTGCTGGGCGTGCTGGCCGGTGCGGTTCTCACGGCGGTGATTCAATCCAGCTCCGCCTCTGTGGGCATTCTTCAGACGCTGGCGGATACGGGCCAGGTGACCTTTGGAGCTGCCGTCCCCATTATCATGGGGCAGAACATCGGCACCTGTATCACGGCCCTGATTTCCTCCGTGGGCACCAACAAGAACGCGAAACGGGCGGCAATCGTCCATCTCCTGTTCAATATCATCGGCACCACCTTCTGCCTCATTTTGTTCATGGTGGTTCAGACCTTCTGGAAGCCCGCGCTTCTGGCTGAGCCTGCCAACCGGCTGAACATCGCCGTGGCCCACTCCGTCTTTAATGTTTTCTGCACCCTCCTGCTTTTGCCCCAGGGGAGGCTTCTGGAGCGGTTGGTGACCCGCCTGGTGCCGGACGCCCCTGCGCCGGAGTCTGTCTCCGAGCTGGACGAGCGCCTGCTTGCCACGCCGCCTGTGGCCCTGGACCGGTGCCGGACCCTGGCCGCCCAAATGGCTGCCACGGCCTGCGAAGCCCTGCGCGACGGGATCTCCTGCCTGACCACATATACCTCCGCCGCGGCAGAGCGGGTCCGGAGCAATGAGGACAAGACGGACCACTATGAGGATATCTTGGGAACCTATCTGGTGAAGCTCAGCACCCAGCAAATCAGCGAGCACGACAGCAGCGAAGCGGCCGGGCTTCTGAAGGTCATCGGAGATTTTGAACGCATTGGGGATCACAGCGTCAACCTTCTGGAATCGGCGGAGGAAATGCGGGAAAAGAACCTGGCATTTACAAAGCAGGCCAGGGAAGAGCTGGGGGTCATTTGTTCCGCCGTCCGGGAGGTGCTGGATCTGGCGGTGAAGGCGTTCACGGAAAATGACCTGGAGGCGGCAGCCCGGGTAGAGCCTCTGGAGCAGGTGATTGACGGGCTGAAGGAGACGCTGCGCACCCGTCATATCCTTCGGCTCCAGAAGGGGCAGTGCTCCATCGAAGCGGGATTTGTCTGGGCGGATCTGCTCACCGGCCTGGAGCGCACCTCCGACCACTGCTCCAACATTGCGGCCTGCGTCATGGACATGGCCCAGCACAATATGAACCTTCATGCCTCGGTCCGGAGCCTGCGCTCCGGCAACGAGGCCTATGACGAGAATTTCAAAGCCTACCGGAAAAAGTACAACCTGGAGGCTGCGGTTCACTGATCGGAGAAGGGAGAGCGTTCCGGAAATGCCCCGGGGCGCTCTCCCTTTTCCTCCGGGTGAGGAATGTAAAAATTTGTACTTCACACTATTGCTTTTTTTCGATATTCTATATATAATTGTCCCAGGAGATCGCCTGTTTTTTGCCGTGCCTCCGGCTTCTGTACCGCCGGTGCCCGGCATAAAGTGGTATGGGCAGAGCCTTATTTCAATTTCAACAGATGCTGGAGGAATCAGCGATGGCTTTTTTTGAACAGTTTGGAAAGCGTGTTTCCGACCTTGGGCAGGGCGTTGCCGCCAAGACCCGGAATTTCTCGGATATTACCCGGCTGAACAGTTTGATTTCGGAGCAGGAGCAGCAGATTACCAACGCTTATCTGGCAATCGGCCAGTCCTATTACGCCAATCACAAGGATGACCCCGAGGGGGAGGAGCAGGAGAAAATTGCGTACATCAATGACGCTCTTCAGCGGGTTGCCCAGTATCAGGAGCAGATCAAGCTGATTCGGGGCATTGCCACCTGCCCCAACTGCGGCGCGGAGATTTCCGCCACGGCGCCCTTCTGCAGCGCCTGCGGCAAGAGCACGGGCTTTGCTCCCGCCCAGCCCAAGCGGACCTGCCCGGTTTGCGGGGCCCAGGTGAACGAGGGTACCGCCTTCTGCACCACCTGCGGCAACCGGCTGGATCAGCAGGAGCCCACTCCCATGGAGCCCATCAGACCGGTACAGCAGGGGCCCGCAGCGTATCCCGAGCCCACGCAGCAGGGCAACCAGGAGCGGCTTTGCCCCATCTGCCATGCCCGGCTGGAAAACGGGGTGCAGTTCTGCACCACCTGCGGCGCCCATGTTCCCACCCTGTAACAGGGAAAACCGTATGCGCAGGGATGCCCTGATAGGGCCCACGGCAAAATCCCTTTGCAGAATAGAAACATTTTATATCAGGAGGACAAACGATGAAAACAAAATTAGGAATCTCCGTAGGCCTGTTTGGCGCCGCCATGTATTTCTTCGGCATTTTAAGCAGCTATATGGTCCTGGTGCTGATGGCCGGCTACGCGCTGCTCTTTGAGGCCAATCCCTGGCTTCGCAGAACCGCTGTGAAGGCCATTGCCATTCCGCTGATCTTTGATCTGCTGGTCGCTTTGCTGAACCTGGTTCCCGAAGCTTTCAATGTGATCGACCGTCTGTGTGCCATTTTCAAGGAGGATTTCTCCCTGACCGTTATTGACAACATCATCCGCTTCTTCACCACTGTGCTCCAGTACGTCGAGAAGATTCTCCTTCTGATCATGGGCTTCTGCTCTGTGAAGCAGGGTGTTATCCGGCTGCCCTTCATCGACGACATTCTGGACCGTCATATGTAATTATATTGTTTGCAATCGATACAGGCCGTTCCGGTTGGGACGGCCTGTATGCGCAGAATTCTCTTGACAAAGCCGCACTTTTTTGCTAGGATGAGTGCGGATATTCTCAAATGCTGTGATGGGATGAAGTAAGCGATCGCTTCTCTTCAGAGAGCCTCCGGTTGGTGCAAGGGGGTAGGGAAGGCCGCCCAAATACCTCCCGGAGCAGTCTGCCTGAAAGAAACCGTAGGGCAGAACGGGGCGGCCCGTTACAGCCGGCTGTGAGGGTCAGGATTCCCCTGGCCGAATCAGAGGTGGTACCGCGTCTTCAAACGCCCTCTGTCCCCCTTGGGGACGGAGGGTTTTTATTTTCAACAGGAGGTGTGTATGAAACAAGTTCGCATCATCTATTTGGGCCATGCCTGCTTCTGCCTGGAGGCGGAGGGCTACCGGACGGTGGTGGATCCGTATATCGACGGGATGGTACCCGGCCTGCCGCCCCTGCGGGTTTCGGCGGAGGCTGTTTATTGCAGCCACGGGCATGAGGACCACAATTTTGTGGGTGCCGTCGTCATTCAAAAGACGTCCGTCCCCGCACCCTATACCCTGGAGGCGTTTGTCACCCCCCATGACGCGGAAGAGGGAAGGCGGCGGGGCATGAATACCGTCCGCATCTTTGACTTCGGGGGTTTGCGAGTTGCTCACATGGGTGATGTGGGCCGTCCGCTGACGGAAGAAGAGACTGCGAAGCTCAGGGGCGTGGACTGCCTGCTGATACCTGTGGGAGGCTTCTATACCATTGACGCCCGGCAGGCCAGAGACATGGCAGCCCAGATTCAGCCCCGGGTGCTGATTCCCATGCACTACCGCACAAAAACCACCGGCTTCGGAGAAATCGCTCCCCTGGAGGCCTTCACCGGCCTGTATCCCCATGTGGTGTATGGCGGCGACTGCCTGGAGCTGACTCCGGAGACCCCGGAGCAGGTGCTTGTGCTGACTATAAAAAATAAGGAGATATAAGATGAAAGTTTATGACGAGCTGGTGGCCCGGGGACTCATTGCCCAGGTCACCAATGAAGAAGAAATCCGGGAGATGGTGGACAACGGCAAGGCCACCTTCTATATCGGCTTTGACCCCACGGCGGACTCTCTCCATGTGGGCCACTTTATGGCCCTGTGCCTCATGAAGCGGCTCCAGATGGCAGGGAACAAGCCCATCGCCCTCATCGGCGGCGGCACTGCCATGATCGGCGACCCCTCCGGCCGGACGGATATGCGCTCCATGATGACCAAGGAGACCATTGAGCACAACTGTGAGTGCTTCAAAAAGCAGATGGAGCGGTTTATTGAGTTCGGGCCGGGGAAGGCCCAGATGGTGAACAACGCGGACTGGCTCCTGAATCTCAACTATGTGGAGTTCATCCGGGACATCGGCGCCTGCTTCTCCGTCAATAACATGCTCCGGGCGGAGTGCTTCAAGCAGCGGATGGAGAAGGGCCTGTCCTTCCTGGAGTTCAACTACATGCCCATGCAGTCCTATGATTTCTACTACCTGTTCCAGCACTACGGCTGCAACATGCAGTTTGGCGGCAACGACCAGTGGAGCAACATGCTGGGCGGCACTGAGCTCATCCGCCGGAAGCTGGGCAAGGACGCCCATGCCATGACCATCACCCTGCTTCTCAACTCCGAGGGTAAGAAGATGGGCAAGACGGCCAGCGGCGCCGTGTGGCTGGACCCCAACAAGACCAGCCCCTATGACTTCTACCAGTACCGGCGGAACGTGGAGGATGCCGACGTGATGAAGTGCATCCGGATGCTCACCTTCCTGCCCCTGGAGCAGATCGATGAGATGGACGGCTGGAAGGATGCCCAGCTGAATGTGGCCAAGGAGATTCTCGCCTATGAGCTCACCAAGCTGGTTCACGGCGAGGAGGAGGCGAACAAGGCCCAGGCCGCTGCCAAGGCCCTGTTCTCCGGCGGCGGGGACGACAGCACCATGCCCACCACGGAGATCTCCGCCGACAAGCTGACCGACGGGAAAATTGGCATTCTGAATCTCCTCACCGCCTGCGGCCTCACCGCCTCCAACGGCGAGGCCCGGCGCCTGGTGCAGCAGGGCGGCATCTTCGTGAACGAGGAGAAGGTTCCCGGTATTGACTTTGCCGTCACAGAAGCCCAGCTGGAGGAGGGCGTCAAGCTCCGCAAGGGGAAGAAGGTCTTCCACAAGGCCGTTATGGGGAAATAACCAAATTTGAAAACCAGGGGGCGAGCTTCGCTCCCTGGTTTTTTCGGAAGCTATTGGGCGGCTACCAGCTGCCGCAGAAGCTCCAGGTGCTCCGGAGTGGGGTCCGTGAGAGGCAGGCGGCAGTGGCCCACGTCCAGGCCGGAAAGGCGCATGGCCGCCTTCACGGGAATGGGGTTTACCTCACAGAACATGGCGTCCATCACCGGCATCAGCGCCGCCTGGAGGGCTGCCGCCTCCCGGAACCGGCCTGCCAGGCACAGATCCGTCAGCCGCACCATGGTCTCAGGGTACAGGTTGGACAGAACTGAGATCACCCCCGCGCCTCCCAGGGCCATGATGGGGACGGTCTCGCTGTCATTGCCGGACCAGATGGTCATTGGGCAGGCGCCCCGAATCCGGGCGATTTTGGAGATATCTCCCGAGGCCTCCTTGATGCCCTGCATGTTGGGGTGCTCGCTGAGGGCCCTGTAGACGCTCACGGGAATGTCCACGCCGGTGCGGGAGGGGACATTGTAGAGAATACAGGGAATATGGACGGCGTTCCCAATGGCGGTGTAGTGCTCTATGAGTCCCTGGGCGGTGGCCTTGTTGTAGTAGGGGGTGACCAGAAGCAGACCGTCGGCTCCCAGCTTTTCCGCCTCCCGGCTGAGGTAGACGGCGTGGGCTGTGGCGTTGCTGCCGGTGCCCGCAATGACCTTGCAGCGGCCCTTTACATATGCCACAGTGTGGCCGATGAGATCCAGCTTTTCCCGGTCGGACATGGTAGCGGATTCGCCGGTGGTGCCGCAGACCACCACAGCGGCCACGCCGGCCTGAAGCTGCCGGTCCAGAAGCTGGTCGTAGATTTCCGTGTGAACAAAATCCAGCCGGAAGGGGGTCACCAGCGCAGTGCAGGTTCCCCGGAACAATGGTGTCATAGATAATCCCTCCTTCCCGGTATTCTATGCTTGAGGCGGGCTTTTTGGACGTTGCAAATGGAGGCAAGTTGTACTATAATACCCCATAGTGTTATGAAAGACAGGGGATAAGATCTATGAAAACACATGATTTTTGGTATGACCTGCCGGAGGAGCTGATTGCCCAGACCCCCCTGGAGCGGCGGGACGGCTCCAGGCTTCTGGTGCTGAACCGGCAGACCGGGGCTTTGGAGCACCGGCATTTTTATGATATTGTGGAATACCTCAATCCCGGTGACTGCCTGGTGATGAATGACTCCCGGGTGCTGCCCGCAAGGCTCCTGGGGCACCGGCCCACAGGAGGCGCTGTGGAGGTGCTGCTGCTCCGGGACCTGGGGGGCGGCGACTGGGAGTGCCTGGTAAAGCCCGGCAGAAAGATGCAGGAGGGCCAGGAGGTTATTTTTGGAGACGGCCAGCTCACCGCCACGGTGCGTGCGGTTCGGGAGGACGGGAACCGGGTGGTGCATTTTTCCTATGAGGGCATTTTCCTGGAGGTGCTGGAGCGCCTGGGAAAGATGCCCCTTCCTCCCTACATCAAAGAGGAGCTTCAGGACCAGGAGCGGTATCAGACGGTCTACTCCCGGGAGGTGGGCTCTGCGGCGGCCCCTACAGCGGGGCTCCATTTCACCCGGGAGCTGCTGGAAAAAATCCGGGAGAAGGGCGTCAGCGAGGCCTTTGTGACCTTGCATGTGGGCCTGGGCACCTTCCGCCCGGTGAAGGCGGAGGAGGTGACGGAGCACCACATGCACAGTGAGCTGTGTATGCTCTCCCGGGAGACGGCGGAGATTCTCAACGAGACCAGAAGAAGGGGCGGGCGAATTGTCTGCGTGGGCACCACCTCCTGCCGCACCCTGGAGTCTCTGGTAAACGAGGACGGGAGCTTCGAGGCCAAGAGCCGGTGGACGGACATTTTCATCTACCCGGGCTATCGGTTTAAGGCCATGGACGCTCTCATCACCAATTTCCACCTGCCCGAGAGCACCCTTGTCATGCTGGTCTCCGCCTTCGCCGGCCGGGAGCAGGTGCTTCACGCCTACGAAGAGGCCGTGAAGGAGCGATACCGGTTCTTCTCCTTTGGAGACGCGATGTTCATTGGGTGAGCGCTTTTCCGGCAGAAAAGACCAATCACTCCGCCAGGCAGTCCTCCTTTACCAGAATTTTCTTGGGTATTTTCAGGAAATGTCAGAGGTCGGATGGGAAATACAGATCCAGGGAAAAACTGATTGCAAAAGCCGGATGTGTCTGATAGAATGTAGATAAGAATACAGATGATGGGGTGATTTGGATGCCTGTGTTAAGCGTGTTTTATGGCATTATTGTTCGTATGTATCGAGAAATCGGCGGAAAGCACAATATGCCGCACATCCGTGCCGAATACTCCGGAGCCGAGGTGGTTGTGGCACTGGATGGGTCGGTGCTCGAAGGAGACTTTCCGAAAAACAAGATGAAGCTATTGGTAGCATGGATGGAAATCCATCATGAAGACCTTGAAGCAAACTGGAAGTTACTGTTGAATGGCGAGCAGTTTTTCCGGATTGACCCCTTAAAGTGAGGAGGGATCTCCTGTGTTACAGCCCAGATTAAAGTCCGTGGAGCCGAGGCCACACTATAAACTTATTCTCGCTTATGAAACCGGCGAATTAAAAGAATTTGATGTTGAACCGTATATTGATGGCCCTTGGTATGGTGAACTGAAGAATCCGGCATATTTTCAGACGGTGAAGGTTTTGCCGGGCGGTGTTGGCATCGAGTGGCAGAATGGTCAGGATATTGCCCCCCATGAGCTATATGAGCGCGGGGTTCCGGTTCATGTGTGAACATATGCAGAAATATGGGCAGCATGGCAAAATTGCCCCATCCCGGGGCTTTTTTGCTGTAGAAATGTTATGAGAGGTTACTATGTTTGAATTGCTGAAAACCGAAGGCGCCGCCCGGCGGGGTGTGTTTACCTGCGCCCATGGAACGGTTCAGACCCCGGTGTTTATGAACGTGGGCACCCAGGGGGCCATCAAGGGGGCGCTCAGCGCCAAGGATCTGAAGGACATCGGCTGTCAGGTGGAGCTGTCCAACACCTATCATCTGCATCTGCGGCCCACAGATACGGTGGTGCGCCAGCTGGGTGGCCTCCACAGGTTCATGACCTGGGACGGGCCCATCCTCACGGACTCCGGGGGATTTCAGGTGTTTTCCCTGGCCTCCCTGCGGAAGATCAAGGAGGAGGGCGTGTACTTTGCCTCCCACATCGACGGTCACAAAATCTTCATGGGCCC
>JALETK010000007.1 GCA_022781505.1 Clostridiales bacterium
CTTGCCGCATCCGGGAACTGAGCGAGATAATCGCCCTCCACATCCTCCACTGCATTGTTGAGCTTAGCAAAGCGGTACAGGAAGGTCACCATCTCCTGGCGGGACACAGCAGCGTCAGGCCGGAAGGTGCCGTCAGGATAGCCGCAGGCGATGCCGTTCTCTGCCGCCCAGGCCACAGCCTTGGTGAAGTATCTGCCCTCTGCCACATCGGAGAACTTGCCGGCAGCGTTGACCTCAGGCTCACCAGCGAGGCGGTAGAGAACCTTAGCGATCATGCCGCGGGTCATGGTGGCCATGGGAGAGAAGGTGGTCTCGCTGGTGCCCTTGAACAGGCCCATGGCGGTGGTGTACCAAATCTCATCATTGGCCCAGCCGATGTTGTCAATGTCGGTGAAGGCATTGGCAGTGTTGGAGACAATGGCCAGGGTACGGTTGACCTCCTGCTTGTTCACGCAGTAGCTCACATTGTAGACGCCCTCTTCCTTGGCCTCCAGCATGCCGTTGCCGACCAGATCCAGGGTGCCCTCAAAGGCATAGAGCTCCATCTCGTAGATACGCAGAGCGCCCCAGGTCTGTTCGCCGGGCTGACCGGACTTGTCAACGACGAAGCGGTACACCTGAGCGGAAACCAGGTTCTCCATGGCGACTTCGGTGGTAACCTCGTTCTCGGAGTTGCCGGTGACCTTGCTGAGATCAATCCACTTGGAATCATCAGCCGCCACGGCGCGCTTGCCATCCTCATCCATGGCAAGGTATTCCTGCTCGGTCAGAACCTCGAGGTTCAGGGTCTGCAGGCGGAATTCGGAGGTGATAAAGCCATTGCTCTCGCAGCCGGCGTGCAGGGTGTACCACTCGCTCAGGATCTTGGGTCCGTCAACCAGCTCGAAGACCAGCCACATGGCGCCGCCGTCGCTGCCGCACCACTTGGTGCTCTCCTTGCCGTCGAACAGCTTGTCGCCTTCCTCACCGGAGTTCTGGTTGTGGGTGTAGACGTTGGTGACCTCCAGCTTGGTCTCCTCGGTGTTGCCCAAGGTGTCAGCGGGATGGGTGTACTTCTCGCCATTAGGATCGGTGATGTTGACCCGGACGCCCAAAGGCATATAGGCCTGCTCAGTGACGTAAGCAGCATCGAGCCAGTCGGCGCCTTCAATATTCTGGAGATAGCTGCCGCTAGACACGGTGCGGGCGGAGGAATAATACTCATCCAGCAGAATCAGGGTATCATAAGTCTCGCCGTCAGCGCCGACCTTCAGGGCCTCAATGTCGTCCCGGATCACAGCGGGCTGCTGGCCTTCATAGTAGAAGCCGGTGTAATCGATGAAGTAGCCTTTGACGCCAACGTTGGAGGTGTAGGGGTAGCCATTTCTCAGGAGGACGCCATCATAATACAGGTTGGTGCCGTCGTTGACGTCCACGGTGGAGAGCTTGACATAACGGGCGCGGGTGCCCTCGGGCAGCTTCACCACAATATTGGTATAATCGGCATAGTTCTCCAGGGTCCAGCCGGTCTCCTCGTAATCGGCAACCTTGGTCCAGTTTTCGCCATCATCAGAGACAGAGACGGAGGCCTTCAGAACATTATAGCGGTTGAAGTAGTTCTCGGGGTTCACGTCATTGTAGACGTTGGTCCAGATAACCTCGGTCACCTCATGCACCCAGCCCATATCCATGACGAAGTCCGGATTGGTGTCGTTGTTATTGGTGTAGTAACCGGTGTACAGGTACAGGGAGGTCACATCCTCAGCCATGCGCTCTTCCAGCTCGGTCTCTTCGAAGTACTTCTTCATGCCGTTCATGAGCTTGCCTTCGGCGGTGCCGTCGGTGAGATCCAGCTTGGCGTTGGTCCAGACCCAATAGTAGGCCTTGGTGTAGCTCTCGGCGCCGGCGTTGGTCAGAGTGCCAATCTGGCTGTCGTCAATCAGGAAGTTCTCCAGCTTGACGTTGGCGGTGATGTCCAGCTCCTTCAGCTGAGCGCCGGTGAGGTACAGGTTCTTCAGCTCGGGAGCGCCGGCCAGATTCAGGCCAAAGTTGCCATAGCCCTTGAGGGACAGGGTGACGAGGGCGGGAGCATTGCCCAGAACCAGGGCGGTGTCAGGCCGGTTGTCCAGGCTGATGCCGGTCAAAGCCGCGCAGTCAGCCACGGTCAGGGTCTTCACGGAAGAGGGAACGTTGTCGGCCACCAGCTTCGTAATGGCGGTGCCGGTGAGGTTCAGCTCGGTCAAGCCGGCAACCAGGTTCAGGCCGGTGAGATCCTTCACGGCCAGGCCGGTGAGATCCAGGCCGCCCTTGTAGGTGATCAGATCCTGCAGGGTGGTGCCAACCTGCTTCTGCATGGCGGCACGCAGGGCTGCGTCGGGAATCAGGGTAGCATCGTAAGCGCTGCCCATATCCAGCAGAGCGCCGTCGTAGAACAGGAAGGTAACAGGCTCAGACACGTTGCCGTCCATATCGGTCATGATAATGACCATGGAAGCAGCACCGGAATCGGGAATGGCCACATTCTGCAGCTTGCTGGAATCGTTGCCGGAGAAGCGTCCAAAGGTTTTGACGGAACCATTAACGTTCATCTCCAGAGAATACCAGTCGGAATTCACGGGGACGGTCAGGTCGTACAGGCCGTCAGCCTGCAGGCGAACCTCGCCCACATAGGGATCGCTATACTTGTCGGTCAGCTCGCCGAAGTAGTTGACGGGCTCATTCTTGGAGCCGTCGGCATTGACGGTGGTCACAGACAGGACATACCAGGTGCCGTCCTCCAGATCAATGTCCAGAACAGCGGCCTCGTCGCCCTTCTTAGCGGTGACGGTCTCGGGGTTCTCCTTGCCGGAGTACCAGTAGCTGAGAGAGACCTCCACGGAGGCGAAGTCACCGGTGGGATCGGTCCAGGTGACGGACAGGGTGTTGTTTTCGGAGACGGTGCGGATGTCGGAGACGCGCTTCTCAGCGGAAGCCAGGGAAACCCGGGCGCCCTCGCTCTCGGAGCCGTCAGCGCCCACGGCGCGGACTTCCAGGGCGACGATGTTAGCCTCGTCTTCCAGAGTCTGGATGTAGTAGTTGGCAGCGTAAGCACCGCCCACGAACTTCTCGGAGCCGTCCCCATAGATGGCGTAGACGTGATAGTTCTTCACGGTGTCATAGCTGGCCAGATCCCAGGTCAGCTGGATCTCGCCGGTAGTGTCGAACCGCTTGGCCAGCTCCACGCCGGTGGGAGCAGCGGGAGTGTAGTCCTTGCCGTCGGTGTACTCCAGACGGCCCAGGTTGATCTGGAAGTTCTCAACCTTGGCATCGGCGGAAATTTCCAGGCCGATGGCGGCAACGGTCTTACCGGCGAACTCGCCCAGATTTGCGGTGACAGTGTTCCAGCCGCCGGCGGTGGTCTCGATGGGCAGGGTGACAATGCTATCGTCATCCTTGAAGACGAAGCGGAAGGCCACCTTGGCAGCATCGCCGGAAACCTTGTTGTAGGTCAGAGAGATGGTGGTGTCCTTGGTGACGTCCAGCTCGGTCTTGTACAGGTTCACCACCTGGGGAGCCTGCACATCGCCGTAGATGACCAGGGAGGAACCGCCGTTGTAAGCGCCGACCTGGGTGTAGGGGAAGGCACCCTGGACACGGGTAAACTCCGTGCCATAGTCCCAATCCATATCCAGCAGGTTGTCGTCGGTGCTCTCAATCCACCACTGCCAGGTGGGCAGGATGTCCTGGAGGTTCAGGTTGCTCCACTCCACATCCCGGGAGACCTTGCCGTCCACGAAGTACTGCATGCCGTGGCCGTTGTTGAAGTCGGTGGCGAAGACGTTGCCGTTGATCACGGACTTCTCAACGATGTAGCGGGACAGGCCCTTGAAGTGCAGCTGCGTCTTCAGGTTGGCCATGCTCTTCTCATCGGTGGGCTGAGGAATGATGCCCACATCGCTGCGATCCAGGCCCTCGGTCTTGTAGTTGCCCACCAGCTCGGCGGGGCTGGTGAAGTACATACGCTCACGCTCTTCGGCTTCCCACTGATACTCGACCTTATAGCGGTCATTGTCGGTCTTGTTGTACTGCTCGCGGTAGAAGTCGGAGCCCCAGATGGCCAGGGAGGTGTAGGGCTGGCCGTTCTCCTGCATCAGGTTGCCGGCATGACGGTCATGGCCGTACATGATGTCCCAGAAATCTTCCAGGTCAATGCCGTACCGCCACTCGCCGCCTTCCAGACCCATGAAGACGGTCTCATAAGGATCCAGGCCCAGGCTCTCGGCATGGGCGGCGGAGTTCTTGATGGCGTCCTTCACATACCAGTAGTTCAGGAAGATGGAATCGGAGACGCGGCCCAGCACCGGATCCTTCACGAAGTCAGAGTTGACGCCGTTAAAGATGTTCTGATAGGAGATGGTGCCGCCGTTGGTCAGGGAGTCATACCACTGAATGTAAGCGCCGTGGTTGATCATGTACTGCATGAATTCCTTCATCAGAGGAACATACTCCTGAGGCACGCCTTCCTCCTGGTTGATGAAGTAGCCGTCAAAGCCATAGTAATTCATGATCTCAATCAGCTTGTCCGCGTAGGGGAAGCTGCCGTCCGCAGCCTTCTGCAGCATCTCGTCGGCATACTGAGGTCTACGGGGGGTGAAGTACTCTGCGATGGACTTGACGCCGTTCTTATGGGCCGCGTTGGTGGCGGCAGCCATGGGAATGGCAATGGTGCCGTACTCCTTGTCCTGGGAGCCGGGGGTGATGCCGGCAGTGGGACGGCCGCCTGCGCCGGTATAGTCCGCATACTGCCAGAACTTGAATACGTTGTAGGAGAAATCGTCATAGCTCATGTTGGCGTTCCAGGGAGCCTCGTTGACGTCGGTGGAACGATAGTTGGAGGAGGAAATCGCGTAAAGCTGCGCCTTGTCGGACAGCTCAGGGTTGGCCTGGGTGGCCGCGTAGGTGGCGTTGCGCTCCTGCAGAGGAATCTCCGCCACCAGCTCCTCGGAATAAGGATCGGTTGCGGGGTCCCAATTCAGGACATCCACAAAGCGGTAGCCATGGGCCCAGGGCTCATAGGCTGCGCTGGTCTCGCCCACACCTTCCTCGGGGAGGGCGGGCTCGGGCTCTTCCGCAGATGCATAGAGTGTCGGGCACAGGGACACTACCATGACAAATGCCATGAGAAAAGCCAGCAAACGTTTCCATTGATGATCTTTCATTTGTTCTTCTCCTTCACTTTTTCAATTTATTTCGCGCTGACGGCGTCGCAGACCCACCGGTGCAGCGTAAAATACTCATGCAGTGCCGGTCAATGTCGTTAATAGTTTACTCCACTTCCCGAAAACATGCAATAGCAGGCGCTTCAAATTTTTATTTTTGTACATTGTGCACAATTTTCAATTCTTCCCGTTGTGCAAAAAACTTTTGTTTCCTGTCTCACCCCTCAGGATTCTCCGTTTTACCATGGATAAAAGCATGAAATAATTCTTGACTTTCCCCTCCGGATGGGGCATGATGTGGGTGAGGAGGCTGTTGCCATGAAGGAGCTTCGAATCGAAAAAAACGACGCGGGACTGCGGGTGGACCGGTATCTTGCCAAGGCCGTGCCTCTGCTCCCTGCCTCTCTGGCCCAGAAATACATCCGGATCAAGCGGATTAAGCGGAACAACGCCCGGGTGCAGCGGGACGACCGGCTGGCGGAGGGGGACGTCCTCCAGCTTTATATCAACGACGAGTTCTTTGACACCCCCCGGGCGGACAACGCCTATCTGACGGTGGCCTCTCCGAAGCTCTCCGTCGTCTATGAGGATGAGAATATTCTTCTGGTGGACAAGCGCCCGGGTCTCGCGGTTCATCCCCACGACGGAGCGGAGTACGGCAAGACCCTCATTGACCACATTCAGGCCTATCTCTATGCCAAAGGGGAGTGGAAGCCCCGGCAGTCCACCTTCGTCCCCGCCCTGTGCAACCGGATTGACCGGAACACCGGAGGCATTGTGATTGCGGCGAAGAACGCCGAGGCGCTGCGGATTCTCAACCAGAAGGTGAAGGACCGGGAGCTGGACAAGCGGTACCTGGCCATCGTCGAGGGAGCCATGAAGCCCCCCGCCGGAACCCTCACAGGGCAGATTTTCAAGGATGCCGCCAAAAACCGGGTCTACGTCACGGAAAAGCCCCAGCCCGGCTCCAAGACCGCCGTCACCAACTATCAGACGCTCCAGGTGAAAGGGGGCCTCAGCCTGGTGGAGTGTGAGCTCATCACCGGCCGAACCCACCAGATCCGGGCCCAGTTCGCCCACGCCGGGCACCCCCTCCTGGGAGACGGGAAGTACGGCAAGCTGAACAAGGGCTGTGACCGGCGGTATCAGGCCCTGTACTCCTACAAGCTGACCTTCCGCTTTACCACGGACGCAGGCCCCCTGGCCTACCTGGACGGGCAGACCTTCCAGGTGAAGGACGTGGATTTTGTGAGGGAGTATTTCCAGTAACCATAGCCAGACTAATATCCGGGATCTTCGCCAAAAAACAGGCCTCCACGTCGCTACCCCTGTGCGCGAGATCCTTCGCTTTTGGCTCAGGATGACAAGCGGCGGAGTCCGGATGATCTGTATTGAAAACCAGCCGGTTTGTAAGCCCAAAACGCCGTCTTTACTCCCTCATCAAACCCGCCGTCTTTCCCCCATAAGCCAGCCCTGCATCAAATGTATTTTTTCTAAAAACTTTCCCCTTTTGTTTCGAAAAATTGTGACAATCTTTTCACGATTTTTTATTGACAAAAGGGGATTTTTCAGATATACATATATCAGTTTGTACCAATGCGCGGGTACAATATTTTACCAAAGGAATGGGGGAGGATAAATGTCCAAAGAACTCATCCGTCTGAAAAACCTGGTAATGGAATTTGACGGTGAACGAATTTTAGACAATATCAATCTTTATATCAACGATCATGAATTTCTGACCCTTCTGGGCCCATCCGGCTGTGGGAAAACCACCACGCTGCGAATTATTGGCGGGTTTTTGACACCGACCTCCGGCGATGTTCTCTTCGACGGAGCGCGCATGAACGATGTCCCCCCCTATAAGCGGCAGATCAACACCGTGTTTCAGCGGTATGCCCTGTTTCCCCATCTGGATGTGTATGACAATATCGCCTTTGGCCTGCGGATTTCCAAGCTGCCCAAGGACGAAATTCACCGGCGTGTCACGGAAATGCTGGAAATTGTCAGCCTGAAGGGCTACGAAACCCGAAAGATTACTTCCCTGTCCGGCGGACAGCAGCAGCGTGTGGCCATTGCCCGGGCCCTGGTGAACCAGCCCAAGGTCCTGCTGCTGGATGAGCCTCTGGGCGCATTGGACCTGCGATTGCGAAAGGATATGCAGAACGAGCTGAAGCGCATCCAGCAGGCCATGGGGATTACTTTTATATATGTGACCCACGACCAGGAGGAAGCCCTGGCCATGTCTGACACCATCGTGGTCATGGACAAGGGCCGGATTCAGCAGATTGGCCGGCCGGAGGATATTTACAACGAGCCAAAGAACGCCTTTGTGGCGGACTTCATCGGCGAGAGCAATATTCTGGACGGCGTCATGCTGGATGACTGCCTGGTGAAATTCTTTGGCCGGAGCTTTACCTGCGTGGATAAGGGCTTTGCCAAAAACGAGCCTGTGGATGTGGTCATCCGGCCGGAGGACATTGACATTGTGGAGCCTCAGCTGGGTCACCTCACCGGCACCGTCACCTCCGTCACCTTCAAGGGCCTCAATTACGACATTATTGTGGACTTCAAGGGCTTCAAGTGGCTGATTCAGACCACGGACTACCATCCCGTGGACGCGGTCATCGGCATCCGCCTGAACCCGGAGGATATCCATGTGATGAAGAAGAGCGAATATTCCGGTCAGTTTGGCGACTACAGCTCCTACTCCGCCGAGTATGACGAGCTGACGGAGGACGCGGCTGATGAAGAGGAATAAGCACCTGCTCAGCGGCACCTTTCTGCTGACCGCCCCATATATTGTCTGGATGATTATTTTCATCCTCATTCCCCTGGGCGTGGTGGTTTTCTACGCCCTGACGGATTCCGTCACCGGCATGTTCACCCTGGGGAACCTCTCCAAGGTGTTCACCGGAGCCTTTCCCAAGGTATTTGGCCGCTCCGTGTGGTACTCTCTGGTGGCCTCTGCCATCTGCCTGCTCATCGGCTATCCCGTGGCCTATTTCATCGCCCGGCAGAAGCCCAGCACCCAGCGGATTCTCTATATGCTGGTGATGCTGCCCATGTGCATGAGCTTCCTTCTGAGAACCCTGGCCTGGGTGGGCATCCTCCGGGACACCGGCATTCTCAACACCCTCCTGGGGAAAATCGGCATTGGCCCTCTGCACCTCATCCGCACCAATGGGGCCGTGATTCTGGGCATGGTGTATAACTACCTGCCCTATATGATCATGCCTTTGTACACCGTCATTATGAAGATCGATCCCCTCCTCATTGAGGCGGCGGAGGACTTAGGCTGCAGCAGCCGCCATGTGTTTACCAAGGTGGTTCTGCCCCTGTCCCTCCCCGGCATCATCTCCGGGGTCACCATGGTCTTCGTCCCTGCCGTGTCCACCTTCTATATCTCCCAGAAGCTGGGCTCCACCAGCACCACCATGATCGGCGACGTGATCGAGAGCCAGTTCAAGAGCGCCAACAACCCCAACCTGGGCGCCGCTCTGTCTCTGGTGCTCATGGTTCTGATTTTCATCTGCGTGGGTATTATGAACCGGTTCGCAGGCAAGGATAACGAGGGAGGTGTGGTGGTATGAAGCGGCTGAACAAAATCTACACCGTCCTCATTTTTATGTTCCTGTACCTGCCGATGCTGGTGCTCATTGTGGCCTCTTTCAACACAGGGAAGGACATTACGGATTTTGAAGGCTTCACCTTCCGGCAGTATTCCGCCCTGTTCCGGGACCGGACTCTCCTGACATTGCTGTGGCACTCTCTGGAGGTGGCCGTTCTGTCCAGCCTCATCGCCACGGTCATGGGCACCGCCGCCGCTGTGGGCATCCACCGGATGCGGCCCCGGCTCCGCTCCCTGGTTCTCACAGTGACCAACATCCCCATGACAAATCCGGACATCGTCACCGGTGTGTCCCTGTCCCTGCTGTTTGTGTTCATGGGTGTGCTCCTCCGGAACAATACCATTCTGGGCTTCTGGACCCTTCTCATCGCCCATGTGACCTTCAACCTCCCCTACGTGATTCTGAACATCATGCCCAAGCTCTCTCAGATGGACCCGGCCCTGCAGGAGGCCGCCCTGGACCTGGGGTGTACCCCCTTCCAGGCCTTCCGGAAGGTGACCATCCACGAGATCATGCCCGGCATCATCTCCGGCGCCATCATGGCCTTTACCATGAGTCTGGACGACTTCGTGATCAGCTATTTCGTCTACGGTCCCTCCTATGTGACTCTGCCCGTGGAAATCTATAACTACACGAAAAAGCCCCTCCAGCCCAAGATTTACGCTTTGTTTGCCCTGCTGTTTGCCCTGATTCTTCTCATGATGGTTCTCATGAACCTGCTTCAGGCCCGCTCGGAGCGGAAGAAGAATCTGCAGCACACCGCCCACGCCATTTAGGAGGTATTCGAGAATGAAAAAGATGTTTGCACTGATTGTGTGCTTTGTCCTGGCCCTCACCGGCTGCGCCCAGTTTGCCACCAATCCCACTTCTTCAGAGGGCAGCGCCAGTGGCTCCGGGGAGAACACCGGAGACGTCACCATCAACGTCTACAACTGGGGTCAGTACATCGCCAGCGGCGACGACGGCTCCATCGACGTCATTGCCGAGTTTGAAAAGGAGTATCCCAACATCCACGTCAACTACACGACCTATGACTCCAACGAGACCATGTACTCCAAGCTGAAGACCGGCGGCATCAGCGTGGACGTGATCATCCCCTCCGACTACATGATCGCCCGGATGATCAACGAGGACATGCTGCTGCCTCTGAACTTCGACAACATCCCCAACTATCAGTATATTGACGAGGCCTACAAAAACACCACCTACGACCCGGAGAACCGGTACTCCATTCCCTACACCTGGGGCACTGTGGGCATCATCTACAACACCAAGTATGTGGACGAGGCGGACATTGGCGGCTGGGAGCTCCTGTGGAACCAGAAGTACGCCGGAAAGATTCTCATGTTCGGCAACTCCCGGGACGCCTTCGGCATCGCCGAGGAGCTTCTGGGCTTTGACATCAACACCACCGACGACCAGGAGCTGCAGGCCGCGGCCGAGAAGCTCAAGGAGCAGAAGCCCCTGGTGCAGCAGTACGTCATGGACGAGATCTTCGACCTGATGGAAAACGAGGAGGCCTGGATTGCCCCCTATTACGCCGGAGATTTCCTGACCATGGCCGCCGAAAATGAGGATCTGGCCTTCTATCACCCCAGCCAGGGCTTCAACCTGTTCATTGACGCCATGTGCATCCCCTCCTGCTGCCAGAACAAGGAGGCCGCGGAGACCTTCATCGACTTCCTGTGCCGTCCGGATATTGCCGGCGGCAACATGAACTGGATCTGCTACGGCACCCCGGAGACCGAGGCCCGGCAGTACATCGACGAGGAGATGACCGCCAGCGAGGTGGCCTACCCCGACGAGGAAACCCTCTCCAAGGGCTCCATCTTCCTGTTCCTCCCCCAGGAGACCAACCAGAGAATGGAGGAGCTGTGGCTCCAGGTAAAGACCAACTGATCTCTCCCGCTTCCGGGACTGCCCCTTCCGGCAGTCCCGGATTTTTATGCCCCGTGCGCGGCTGAGGAAAGACTTTCCCATTCCCTCTTGACAAGCAGCTGTATCTGGGGTATTATCTGATATAACGTATTAGATAATGTAATTTTCCGGATTTAGGAGGATTTTTTATGAACCGGCAGAAAATCTGCATATTGGTGGACTCGGGCTGTGACGTACCCCAGAAGCTGCGGGAGGCCTATGACATCCGGGTGCTGCCACTGAAGATCATTTACCCCGAGGGAGAGTATCTGGATCAGGTGAACATCACCGCCCAGCAGGTCTATGACCGGTTCCCCGGGGAGATTCCCCACACCTCCCTGCCCGATGGGGGCACCGTAGAGGCCGCCCTGGACAAGGCCCGGGCGGACGGCTATGAAAAGGCCCTGATCGTGTGCATCTCCTCCGGCCTCAGCGGCACCTGCGGCCTGGTGCGCCTCACCTGCCAGGAGTATACGGGTCTGGAGACCTTCGTACTGGACACCCGGAATATCTCCTTCGGCAGCGGCTTTTTTGCCGTGCTGGCAGCCCGGTGGATCGAAGCCGGTATGGACTGGGAGACCCTCATCCGGGAGCTCCCCCGGCGTCTGGAGAACTCCAAGGTCTTCTTCTGCGTGGATACCCTGGAATACCTGCGCAAGGGAGGCCGGCTGGGCCTGGTGGCCGCCATTGTGGGCACGGCCCTGAAGCTGAAGCCCATTATCTCCTGCAATGCCGACGGAGTATACTACATCGCCGGAAAGGCCCTGGGCCGGGCCAAGTCCCTGGCCCGGATGCTGGAGATGGCCGTAGCCTTTGGGCGAACCGGGGACAGTCCCCAGGTCTCCCTTCTCAATGGGGATGCCCCCCGGGAGGCAGAAGCCCTGACCCCGCAGCTTCTGGCCGCCACCGGCTGCGAGGCGCTGCTGGCCCAGGGGCAGATCAGCCCCGCCCTGGTGGTTCACACCGGCCCGGGTCTCGTGGGAATCCACGTCTTCCGGGGCGGGATGGAGCTGCCCCGGTAGAATCCCAAAAGGCAGGATTTGTGGATTTACAGAGGAGCCCAAGTGTGGTATGATTTTTTCGTTCGTTTTGGGGAAGCCAATCTCTTCCCCGGTTCAGCCCTTCGGGCCGCGAAACATCACAGACATACAAGAGGCGCCATGAAACAGATAGAGAACAAACATAAGCTCCTGGCCGGAGCCCTTCTTGTGGGCTGGCTGGCCTTTATTTGGGGAAACTCCTGCCTGTCCGGGGCGGAGTCCGGCGCGGTGAGCGGCTGGGCCTCCCGGTTCCTGGCGGAAATTCTGGGAACCTGGGCGCCCCAGGGGGAGCACATCCTTCGGAAAGCCGCCCATTTTACGGAATTCGCCCTTCTGGGTGGCCTTTTCGCCTGGAACGCCCGGCTGTGGGGAAAGCAGAGCCTCTCCCTCCCCCTGCTGGGCGGCCTCCTCGCCGCCATGGTGGACGAAACCCTCCAGCTCTTCTCCCCGGGCCGTGCCTCCATGGTCACGGATGTTTGGATTGATTTTGCCGGAGTTGCCACAGGCGCACTCCTTCTGTACCTGATCCGGCGAGGGCAAGCCAAATCTCCCAAACACAAGTAGAAAATTCCCCTGCCCCTCGTAGGGGCGGACCCATGTGTCCGCCTGCTGCATCAGGAAACAATCTCTGAAAAAATAGGGAAAATTCTCGGAAAATTCTAGAAAACGTTGAAATTCGCCCCACATTTTCAATGAATTTCCTTGTGCCGCGGGCGAACACGCGGGGCCCCGCCTTGTGCTTTTGCAGGAGTCCGGCAGAAATGCGGTTTCATGGCATTTTTGCCGTTTCAGCACGTTTTTTGTCTCTTATACCACATCTTCCCCCTCCGGGCCGGAAAAATCTGTGTAACTTTTTCCGCCAATGCGGTTGACACCGCCTCCCGAAATATGGTACAATTCGCCCAATGAGAATTTTTTCAAGGAAGGAGAATTCCCATGGTGTTTCGTTTGAAGGATGCTTATGTTTTTGAGGGGGGGAAGTTTTTCCTCCGGGACATGGATCTCCATTGCGAGGAGCCCAATTCCTGTGGCGGTAGTGTTTCCGTTTCCGAATTTCACAACTGTTTTCTCTTGCCGGGTCTTGTGGATGTGCATGTACATCTTCGGGAGCCGGGATTTTTTTATAAGGAGACCATTGCCACCGGCACCGCCGCAGCCGCCCGGGGGGGCTACAGCGACGTGTGCGCCATGCCCAATCTGAATCCCGTTCCCGACTGCCCCGCCCATCTGGCCCCCCAGCTAGAGGCCATTGAAAGGAGCGCCCGGGTGCGGGTCCACCCCTACGGCGCCCTCACCGTGGGCGAGCAGGGGGAGGCTCTGGCGGACCTTTCGGGGCTCAGCCCCCAGGTGGTGGCCTTCTCCGACGACGGCCGGGGGGTTCAGTCCGAGAGCATGATGCGCCAGGCTATGCTGGAGGCGAAGCGCTTAGGGAAGCTCATCGCCGCCCACTGCGAGGACAACCGCCTCCTTCGGGGCGGCTACATTCACGACGGAGAATATGCCCGGCTCCACGGCTACAGGGGCATCTGCTCCGAGAGCGAATGGGGCCCCGTGGCCCGGGACCTGCGCCTGGTAAAGGAGACCGGCTGCCGGTACCATGTGTGCCACGTCTCCGCCAAGGAGACCGTGGCCCTCATCCGCCAGGCCAAGAAAGAGGGCCTGGATGTGACCTGCGAAACCGGGCCACACTATCTTCTGAAAAACGATATGGATCTGCAGGAGGACGGGCGGTTCAAGATGAATCCCCCCATCCGCTCCGAGGCGGACCGGCAGGCCCTGCTGGAGGGAATTCTGGACGGCACCATTGACATGATCGCCACAGACCACGCCCCCCACAGCGCCGAGGAAAAGGGCCGGGGCCTTCAGAAGAGCCTCATGGGCGTGGTGGGTCTGGAGACCGCCCTGCCGGTGCTCTACACCGGCCTGGTAAAGCCCGGGATTCTCTCTCTGGAGAAGCTGGTGGCGCTCATGAGCACCAATCCCAGAGCCAGGTTTGGCCTCCCCCAGGGTGAGGACTACAGCCTCTGGGATCTGAACACGTCCTATGAAGTGAATCCTGCGGAATTTCTGACCATGGGCCGGGCCACTCCCTTCGCGGGAGAGACGGTCTTTGGACGGTGCAAAGCAACCATTGTAGGAGGCAAGCTGGTATGGCTGGAGAAATGAACCGAAAAATTGTACTGGAGGACGGGGCGGAGTACCCCGGCTGGGGCTTCGGCGCCACCTGCGACCGGGTCTGTGAGCTGGTGTTCAACACCTCCATGGTGGGCTACCAGGAGATCGTCTCCGACCCCTCCTATACGGACCAGATGGTGGTCATGACCTATCCCCTCATGGGCAACTACGGCATGACCGACGAGGACTATGAGACCCGCATCCCCACCCTGGGAGGCCTTGTGGTGCGGGATTACTGCGACACCCCCTCCAACTTCCGCTCCGCCAAGACCCTGGGGGAGGTGCTGGAGGAGTACCAGATTCCCGGCATCTACGGGGTGGACACCCGGGCCATCGCCCGGTCCATCCGGGACCTGGGCACCCGGAAGGTGCTGATTTGCGACATCTCCATGCCCAAAAAGTGGGCCCTGGACATTCTCCGGCGGACGGAAATGCCCCGGGATCAGGTGGCCCGGGTGAGCTGCCAGAAGCCCTGGTACGCCCGCACAGCCAACCCCAAGTACCATGTGGTGGCCGTGGACTGCGGCATGAAGCTGAACATCGTCCGGTCCTTCAAGGCCCGGGGCTGCAACGTCACGGTGGTGCCCTGGAACACCTCCGCCCAGGCCATTGAGCGTCTTCATCCCGACGGTATCTTCCTGTCCAACGGCCCGGGAGACCCGGAGGACGCGGTGCCGGTGATTCAGGCCGTCCGGACCCTCCGGGGAAAGTACCCCATGTTCGGCATCTGCCTGGGACATCAGATCATCGGCCTGGCCTACGGGGCCAAAACCCAGAAGCTGAAGTTCGGCCACCGGGGGGGCAACCACCCGGTGAAGGATCTCACCACCGGCCGGGTGGAGATCACCTCCCAGAACCACTCCTACGCCGTGGTTCCCGACTCCGTGGAGGGCACCGGCCTGGAAATCACCCACATCAACCTGCTGGACAACACCGTGGAGGGCATCGCCTGCCCCCGGGACCGGGTGTTCAGCGTGCAGTATCACCCGGAGAGCGCTCCGGGCCCCCAGGACAGCGGCTATCTCTTCGACCGGTTCCTGGACGCCATGAAGGAGGCCAAGTCCCATGCCAAAGCGTGAAGATCTGAAGAAAATCCTGGTCATCGGCTCCGGCCCCATTGTCATCGGCCAGGCGGCGGAGTTTGACTACGCCGGAACCCAGGCCTGCCTGGCCCTCAAGGAGGAGGGCTACGAGGTGGTGCTGTGCAACTCCAACCCCGCCACCATCATGACGGACACCTCCGTGGCGGACAAGGTCTACATGGAGCCTCTGACCCTGGAGTATGTGAGCAAAATTCTCCGCTATGAGCGGCCCGACGCGGTGCTCCCCGGCATCGGCGGCCAGACAGGCCTGAACCTGGCCATGTCCCTGGAGCGCAAGGGCGTCCTCAAGGAGTGCCGGGCGGAGCTCCTGGGCACGCCCTCCGAGTCCATCCGCCGGGCGGAGGACCGGGAGCTGTTCAAGGAGCTGTGCGAGAGCCTGGGCGAGCCGGTGCTCCCCTCGGAAATCGCCTCGTCCATGGAGGAGGGGCTTCAGGCGGCAGAGCGCATCGGATACCCCGTGGTGCTCCGCCCCGCCTTTACCCTGGGCGGCACTGGCGGCGGCTTTGCAGACAACGAGGAGGAGTGCCGGGAGCTGCTGCGCAACGCCCTGCGCCTGTCCCCTGTGAGCCAGGTGCTGGTGGAAAAGAGCATCAAGGGCTACAAGGAAATCGAATACGAGGTCATGCGGGACAGCGCCGACACCGCCATCACCATCTGCAACATGGAGAACGTGGACCCCGTGGGCATCCACACCGGCGACTCCATTGTAGTCTGCCCCAGCCAGACCCTCACCAACAAGGAATACCACATGCTCCGGGACGCCGCCCTGCGGATCATCCGGGCGCTGAAAATTGAGGGCGGATGCAACGTGCAGTTTGCCCTGGACCCTCTGTCCTTCCAGTATTATGTGATTGAGGTCAACCCCCGGGTATCCCGCTCCTCCGCCCTGGCCTCCAAGGCCTCCGGCTACCCCATCGCCCGGGTCTCCGCCAAGATCGCCGTGGGCATGACCTTAGACGAGATTCCCCTGGCCAACACCCCCGCCTGCTTTGAGCCGGCCCTGGACTATGTGGTGACCAAAATGCCCCGGTTCCCCTTCGACAAATTCTACACCGCCGACAATCGCCTGGGCACCCAGATGAAGGCCACCGGCGAGGTCATGGCCATTGCCCCCAACTTTGAGGGCGCACTGATGAAGGCCATCCGCTCCCTGGAGCTGAATGTCAAGGCGCTGCGTCTGCCCAAGCTGGTGGATGTGCCTACCTATGAGATCGAGGAGAAGCTCAAGAACATCGATGACGAGCGCATCTTTGTCATTGCCGAGGCTCTGCGCCGGGGTATCAGCATGGAGGAGATCAACTCCATCACCAAGGTGGATCTCTGGTTCCTGGAGCGCTATCAGGCCATCATCGACACGGAGAACGCCATCCAGAACGCCCCGTCTCTGACCCCGGAGCTGCTGCTCAGGGCCAAGGAGTTCGGTTTTACGGATTCTCATATCTCCTTCCTGCACAAGGGCGACGACTCCCACGCCAAGGAGATCAAGGCTCTGCGCGAGAGCTTCGGCGTCAAGCCCGCCTTCAAGATGGTGGACACCTGCGCCGCCGAGTTCGACGCGGAGACCCCCTACTATTACTCCACCTATGACCAGGAGAATGAGGCCGAAGGCGTGGACAACGGCCTGCGCAAGGTGCTGGTGCTGGGCAGCGGCCCCATCCGCATCGGCCAGGGCATCGAGTTTGACTACTGCTCTGTCCACTCCGTCTGGGCCCTCAAGAAGATGGGCTGCGAGACCATTATCATCAACAACAACCCGGAGACCGTCTCCACCGACTTCGACATCGCGGACAAGCTGTACTTTGAGCCGCTGACCCCCGAGGATGTGCAGAATGTGGTGGAGCTGGAGAAGCCCTGGGGCGCAGTCGTCCAGTTCGGCGGCCAGACCGCCATCAAGCTGGCCAAGGCTCTGACCGAGATGGGCGTCCGGCTGCTGGGCACCTCCGCCGAGGGCATCGACGCCGCCGAGGATCGTGAGCGCTTTGACGAGGTGCTGAACACCTGCGGCATCCCCCGCGCCAAGGGCACCACGGTCTTTACGACCGAAGAGGCGCTGAAGGCTGCCCATGAGCTGGGCTATCCTGTGCTGGTGCGCCCCTCCTATGTTCTGGGCGGCCAGGGCATGGAGATCGCCTATTCCGACCGCAACATCGTGGACTTCATGCAGATCATCAACATGACCGTGCAGGAGCACCCCATTCTGGTCGATAAGTACCTGATGGGCCGCGAGCTGGAAGTGGACGGCGTGTTTGACGGCGAGGATATCCTGATCCCCGGCATTATGGAGCACGTCGAGCGCGCCGGCATCCACTCCGGCGACTCCATCTCCGTCTATCCTCCCCTGCACATCAGCGAGGAGCACAAAAAGACCATTCTGGAGGACACCAAGAACATGGCCCGGGAGCTGGGCGTCGTGGGTCTCATCAATGCCCAGTACATTCTGTACAACGATGAGATCTATGTCATCGAGGTCAACCCCCGTTCCTCCCGCACCATCCCCTATATCTCCAAGGTGACCGGCGTGCCCATCGTGGAGGTCGCCACCCGGGTCATTCTGGGCGAGAAGCTGAAGGACATGGAGTTCGGCACCGGCCTGTACCCCGAGGCCAGCTACTACGCCGTCAAGATGCCCGTGTTCTCCTTTGAGAAGCTGACCGACGTGGATATCGCCATGGGCCCCGAGATGAAGTCCACCGGCGAGTGCCTCGGCATCGCCGAGAGCTATCCTCAGGCGCTGCTGAAGGCGTTCAAGGGCGCCAATATGAAGGTGCCCAAGAAGGGCGGCCGTATCATTGTCACCGTCAAGGACGAGGACAAAAACGAGATCGTTCCCATCGCCAAGGGCTTTGAAGAGATGGGCATTGAGCTCCTGGCCACCCGCGGAACCTGCGAGCACCTGCGCAAGCACGGGGTGGAGTGCACACTGGTCAATAAGATCAAGGAGGGCTCTCCCAATATCGAGGATCTGATCCGCTCCGGCTCCATCAACCTCATCATCAATACCCCTGCCAGCCGCCATGAGTCCACCCAGACGGACGGCTTCAAGATCCGCCGCTGCGCCGTGGAGCACTCCGTGCCCTGCGTCACCGCCGTGGACACCGCTCACGCCATGCTCACCATCCGTGAGCTGAGCCACAGCGAGGATCTTGTGCCTATTGACGTGACCACCATTTAACGGTAAAATAGAGGCAATCAAACATCGAATGCAGAACGGTTTTTCACTTTCCATAGCCGTTCTGCATTCGGCATTTCAAAAAGAGAGGAAGGAATCCCTCCATGGCACATGAATTGGTCATTGTTCTGGATTTCGGCGGCCAGTATAACCAGCTGATCGCCCGCCGCGTCCGTGAATGCAATGTCTATTGCGAAGTCAAGCCTTTCACCACGCCCCTCAGCGAGCTGAAGGCCATGAACCCCATCGGCATTATCTTCACCGGCGGCCCAAACTCCGTCTATCTGGAGGAGTCCCCCCATGTGGATCCCGAGATCTTTACCTGGGGCGTGCCCATTCTGGGCATCTGCTACGGCTGCCAGCTCATGGCCCACACTCTGGGCGGCAAAGTCACCGAGGCCCAGGACGACTCCGCCCGGGAGTACGGCAAGACCGAGACATTCTTCGATACTGTCTGCCCGCTCTTCAAGGGTCTGCCCGAGTCCGGCATCTCCTGGATGAGCCACGGCGACTATATGGCCAAGGTGCCCGACGGCTTCGAGCTGGTCGCGCACTCCAACGCCTGCCCCAACGTGGGCATCGCCGATGTGAAGCGCGGCTTCTACGGTGTGCAGTTCCACCCGGAGGTCAACCACACCGAGCACGGCACCGATATGATCCGCAACTTCCTCTATGAGGTCTGCAAGGCCAAGGGCGACTGGACGATGGGCGACTTCTGCAAGTCCACCGTGCAGACGCTGAAGGAGCAGGTCGGCCCCGACGGCCGCGTTCTGCTGGCTCTGTCCGGCGGCGTGGACTCCTCCGTGCTGGCCGCTCTGCTGGCCGAGGCCATCGGCGAGCGGCTGACCTGCGTGTTTGTCGATCACGGCCTGATGCGCAAGGACGAGGGCGACGAGGTCGAGGCCGCGTTTTCCAAGTGGAACGTGAACTTTGTCCGGGTCAACGCCGAGGAGCGCTTCCTCAGCAAGCTGGCCGGGGTGGAGGATCCCCAGGAGAAACGCCATATCATCGGTTCGGAGTTCGGCTATGTGTTCCGGGATGAGGCCGAGCGCTTCGGCATCACCAAGCAGGACTTCCTGGCTCAGGGCACCATCTATCCCGACGTGATCGAGTCCGGCAAGGGCGACGCCGACGTCATCAAGAGCCACCACAATAAGCTGCTGCCCGCCGAGGTCGTGGCCCGCTTCAAGGATGTGCTGGAGCCGCTGGATCTGCTGTTCAAGGATGAGGTGCGGCAGCTGGGCCGTGAGCTGGGTCTGCCCGAGTATCTGGTCATGCGCCAGCCCTTCCCCGGCCCCGGTCTCGCCATCCGCATCATCGGCGCCGTCACCAAGGAGAAGGCCGACACCCTGCGGGAGGCCGACTTCATTTACCGCGACGAGATCGCCAAGGCCGGCTGGGATAAGCAGATCAGCCAGTATTTTGCCGTGCTGACCAATTGCCGCAGCGTGGGCGTCATGGGCGACGGCCGCACTTATGACTATACCCTCGCTCTGCGCGGGGTTACGACCAATGATTTCATGACCGCCGATTGGGCCCGCATCCCCTATGAGGTGCTGGACAAGATCTCCGTCCGCATCGTCAATGAGGTGCCCGGCATCAACCGTATCGTCTACGATATCACCTCCAAGCCCCCCGCAACAGTGGAGTGGGAATGAAAAACGGAAGCCGAAAAGTCCAGTCATACCAACGGTTTTCCGGTTTCTCCCACCCGTTTTGATAACACTTTGATAACACTTCTTCCAAGTGCCATTATTCTGAAATTCCGAGGGTTTCGGGGTTACAGATGATTTCCGGCGGCTTGGACGAAGCACAGAACCATATTTTAAGCCCGTACCGATGGGTCCTCATCGGTACGGGCTTTTTGTCGTTCTGGGGGTTATTTATCTTTCAGCCGGTCCTTGAAAGCCTCCACCATTGCATCGCTGAGCTGCTGGGACGGGGGTGCCTTGCATCTCAATGAGGGCGCGCTTCATTGAATTTGATAGTAACATAGAAGGCATTTTATATCCGGACGGAAGCAGAGGATTTGATTTTTCTCTTCCCAAAAGGTTGGTTTATAAAACGCTTTGTGTTAAAATCGAAATGGTCAATGGTATTACGCTTTCAGAGTGACATTGATCGGCTGTTTTACAAACTCAATCTCCCTGGTTGTATGGAGATTAAGTTTTAAAAAGGAGGCCTTTTTCATGCAGCTAGAGCGTTTGTCGGATCCAACCTACCCTATGTATATGCGGACGCTGACACTAATAAAGCCAGTTTTCTGCCGCATGAGCAGCGCCAGCGCATTTCGCAGGATGCGGTCCTGCGTGACGGCGACTATCATTTCCAACTGATTTATGATCGGAAGAGCTTTGTTGGACTGATGCTGTACTGGGAGACAGAGGAATTCATTTATGTGGAGCATTTTTGTATCCTGCCGGAGCTGCAGGGTCGGCAATATGGTCAGCGGGCGCTGGCGCTGCTGAGTCAGCGCAATAAACCCGTGATCCTTGAGATCGACCCGCCGGTGGACAGCGCGTCACAGCGCCGCAAGGCGTTTTATGAGCGCTGCGGCTTTGCGGAAAATCCCCATCATGTGCATCCACCCTATCGTCGGGGAAACCGGGGCCATGAGCTGGTCGTCATGTCATGGCTCGGCCTGATCGCACAGCCGCTTTATGACAGCTTTGCCCGCTATTTGCAGCAGCGGGTGATGCACCGCGCCTATACCTGATTGAGTGGAGGGAGAAGAGGTATGGATAAGCAGCGCTGCATTTCCACAGCGGCGGAAACGGAAGAGGACCGGTTTTTGCTGGCCCGTATTTATGATAAGCTGACCCATGGCGCAGAGCGGGATTTTTTTGCCTGCACAGGTTTTCTCTCCCCACGGGAGCAGGCCATGACCCGGCGGATGCTGCCATCGCTGCCGCTGGTGTTCTTTGGCGGCTGCGACGGCGCGGAGCGGCGTATGGCCTGCTATCTGCCGGAGTATCTGGATGAGGATTATCTCATGTCGGAGGATGGCCCGGCTGCCGCTGTGCGCGCCGCCTATTATGAGAAGGATGTGCTGACGCACCGCGACTTTCTGGGGAGCCTGATGGGAGCCGGCATCAAGCGGGAGACCATAGGCGATATCTACGTCTCAACGGGACAGTGTGACTTTTTGGCTGTTCGGCAGATTTTGCCCTATCTGCTGGAAAACCTTGTCTCCGCCGGACGTACCCGTCTGCACCTTGCAGCCATTCCGCTGGCGGATATACAGCGTCCCATCGTTGAAAGGCAGGAGATGCGGGATACGGTGCCTTCCCTGCGGCTGGACTGTCTGGTGGGCGCCGCTTTTTCCATGGCCCGGGGGCCTGCCGCGCAGTTGATTGCTGCCGGCAGGGTTGCCGTCAACGATCTTGTGTGTCTCAAGGGTGACCGGCAGCTCCGTGAGGGCGACCGCATCGCTGTTCGCGGCTTTGGTAAAGCGGCGCTGTCCGCGGTGGGCGGCCCTACCCGAAAAGGGCGAATTTCCGTTGTGCTGGAGCGCTGGGTCTGATGGAAAACGATGTGCATCTTTTTGACAGAAAAGTGCAAAAAAGTCGAAGGGAGTCGAGAAGTATTTGTGATGAATCGACAAGAATACCTTGAAAACGATGTCCGATTCTGGTAATTTAGTAAACGGCAGGGCGATAATGTGAGGAAAATCACGAACGGAGGCCCTGCGAATACATG
>JALETK010000041.1 GCA_022781505.1 Clostridiales bacterium
CCTGCGTGGCTCCCTCCGAGCTGATGACCGCCACCGGCGACCAGGCCGAGTCTGAATTCGGCCAGGGCAAGGCTGTGTTCTTCCAGAATGGTTCCTGGGAGTACGCCAACTTGGTGACCGACGAGTCCAAGGGCTTCCTGATGAATGCCGATGACGTCACCATGATCCCCATCTACTGCGGTGTGGACGGCGAAGAGCAGGCTGGCCTGTGCGCCGGTACCGAGAACTGCTGGGCTGTCAACAGCAAGGCTTCCGAAGCTGACATCCAGGCCACTCTGGACTTCCTGTACTGGGTTGTGACTTCTGACGAAGGCACCCAGATGATGGCTGACAACCTGGGCCCCATCCCCTTCAAGAATGCCAAGACGCCTGAGAACGTGTTCTTCGCTGCCGCTAACGATTACACCGCTGCCGGCAACTACGTTGTGACCTGGGCCTTCAACTACACCCCCAATGTGGATGACTGGAGAGCCGGCGTCGTCTCCGCGCTCACCGCTTACTCTGCCGGTACCGGCTCCTGGGACGAAGTCGTGAACGCTTTCGTTCAGGGCTGGGCCCACCAGTACACCGTGCAGAACGGCTAAGTCCCTTTGGACTCCCCTCCTTAAAACAAGCGCTGGGGCGGGCGATAGCCCGCCCCGGCTTTGTTATTCCCAAAAAGAGAGGCGAAAAATTGCTGCGGATTCGCCTGGATTCCTCCCGGGACGATTGCGGGATGAATCCCCAAGTATGAGAAAGAAAGTGAGTGAGTGCATTGGCCAAGAAAAAATCCCATGACAGCTCGACTGTAAACAGCCAGCTGATCCGGCGCCCCATCAAGCGCTGGTTTGGACTTTTCATCCTGCCCACCCTTGTATGCTTCTTCATCGGCTTTATCTGGCCGTTCCTGGAGGGCCTGTATCTGTCCTTCTGCAATTTCCAGCTGGCGAAGGACGCCAAGTGGGTCGGCTTTGAAAACTACAAGAAAATATTCGCCAGCCTGGGGACCCTGGATCTGGGGAAGGTCTTCCAGGAAGACGGCCTGTGGGCCTGCATCAAGGCGATTTTCAACGGAAATGATTTCCTGAACGCCTTTAAGAACACCACCTTTTTCGCCGTTGTCTCCATTGTGCTCATCAATGTGATTGCCTTTGCCATCGCCTATGCCCTGACCCAGAAGGTCAAGGGCGCCAACCTGTTCCGCACCGTGTTCTTCATGCCCAACCTCATCGGCGGCGTGGTCCTGGGCTATGTGTGGAAGATGATCTTCGATGGCATCCTGGGCAAGTACAGCACCTACCTCACCGCCAACAGCACCTACGGCTTCTGGGGCCTGGTGATTTTGGTGGCCTGGCAGCAGATCGGATACATGATGATCATTTACATCGCCGGACTTCAGTCCGTGCCCGGGGATATGCTGGAGGCCGCCAAGATCGACGGCGCCAACGGCCGTCAGACCCTGTTCCGGGTGGTCATCCCCAACGTCATGCCCTCCATCACCATCTGCACCTTCCTGACCCTCACCAACTCCTTCAAGCTCTTTGACCAGAACATGGCCCTGACCGGGGGTCTTCCCACCAAGGTGCTCTCCAGCGGCCAGCCCATCTTCACCACGGAGCTGCTGGCCCTGAACATCAAGTCCACCTACGAGATCAACAAGAATTACCATGGCGTGGCTCAGGCAAAGGCCGTGATCTTCTTCATCCTGGTGGCGGTTCTGGCCCTCCTGCAGCTCAATGCCACCCGTAAAAAGGAGGTGCAGCAGTAATGAAAATGAAAGAGAAATACACCATCGGCAGTAAAGTTGTGACCTGCTTCTTTGTGGCCTTCTGCCTCATCTGGCTGTATCCCATCATCCTGGTGCTGCTGAACTCCTTCCGCACCAACTCGGCCATCAACATGAACACCTTCGGCCTTCCCAACGGGGAGAGCTTCAACGGCATCAAGAACTATGTCACCGGCGCCACCGTGGGCAACTACCCCTTCCTGAAGGCTGTGGTCTACAGCCTGGTGATCACGGTTCTCTCCACCGCCCTCATTCTTCTGTTCACCTCCATGACCGCCTGGTACATCGCCCGGGTGGACAGCACCTTCGCCAGAATTTTCTACCTCCTGTGCGTGTTCTCCATGATCGTCCCCTTCCAGATGGTCATGTACCCCCTGGTGGGCATTGCGGACAGCACGAAGCTGAACACCCCCTGGACCATACCCGTCATCTACCTGGGCTTTGGAGCGGGCCTTGCCATCTTCATGTTCGTGGGCTTTATCAAGGGCCTGCCCCTGGAGATCGAGGAGGCGGCGGCCATTGACGGCTGCGGCCCGGTGCGGACCTTCTTCAACGTGGTCTTCCCCATGCTGAAGCCCACCATGATTTCCGTGGGCATCCTGGAGCTCATGTGGGTCTGGAACGATTACCTCCTGCCCTACCTGGTGCTGGACCGGAACAAGTACGCCACCATTCCCATCTACATCCAGATGCTCCAGGGCGACCGGGGCACCGTGGATCTGGGCGCCACCATGGCCATTATCATGCTGGCCATTCTGCCCATCATTATCGTTTATCTCTTCTGCCAGAAGTACATCATCAAAGGCGTTGCCGCCGGAGCAGTCAAGGGCTGATTCCGGCAAAGCCCCACCGGCAGGCGGACAGCTCCGCCTGCCGGCCGGGCCTACCGGCTGGAAAATGGGGCGCACATGAAAAAATGCGCAAAAACCCCTGGCCGGTAGGGGGGAAATATGGTGCATATAGGGAAAATTTTCTAAAAAACTTGACAAATTCAGACAAATCGTTTACTTTGTAACGTGGAATTAAAAAAAGTGAGGGATGGACATTGACCATCAAGGATTTGTCGGCGCAGACCGGCTATTCGGTGGGTACCATCTCCCGGGTTTTAAATAATCAGCCAAATGTCAGCGAGCGGGCGCGTCGGGCGGTGATGGCGGCGGCGGAGGCCAGCGGCTTCCAGCTGAATGTCAACGCCAAGCAACTGAAGCAGCAGCACGCCACCTCCATTCTGGTGGTGGTAAAGGGCACCTCCAACGAGCTTTTCGCCACCCTTATGGAGGCCATTCAGAGCCTGGCGGTGAAGCTGCCCTATCCGCTTCTGGTGGAATATATCGACGAGGATGACAACGAGGTTCTGCGGGCGGTGCAGCTGTGCCGGGAAAAGAAGCCTCTGGGCGTTCTGTTTTTGGGGGGAAACCAGGAGAACTTCCGGAAGGACTTTCACCGGATCACCCAGCCCTGCGTCCTTGTGACCAACGACGCCTCCGGCCTGTCCTTTTCCAATCTCTCCAGCGTCACCACGGACGACCGGCAGGCCGCCTGCCGGGCGGTGGAGCACCTGGTGCGGCTGGGCCACCGGCACATTGTGGTGGTGGGAGGAGACCGGGCCGTATCCGACACCAGCCGTCTGCGGTACCAGGGCTGCATGGATGCCTTCCGCAGCCATGAGATCTCCTTTGACGAGAGGCTGGACTACTGGGCCGGCCGCTACTCCTATGCCGACGGCTACCGGGCGGTTCAGGATCTGCTGGCCCGGGGGCGGCAGTTTACGGGTTTGTTCGCCATGGCGGATGTGATTGCCATCGGCGCGGTCCGCGCCCTGCGGGACAATGGCCTGCGGGTGCCGGAGGATGTATCCGTCATGGGGTTTGACGGGCTGCCCATTGGGGAATATTTTATTCCGAAGCTGGCTACGATTTCTCAGCCCGTGGAAGCTTTGGCTGCCAGAAGTTTTCAGATTCTCCGGGAATGTATCGAAGATAAGGGTGAGGCGCGCTATGAAACCGTGCCCTTCACCGTGGCGTGGAAAGAAAGCGTTCAAATTTTGAACAGTGAGGAGTAAAGCTATGCGAGCGAGCGGTATTTTAATGCATGTGACGTCTCTGCCCGGCCCCAACGGCATCGGAGCCATGGGCAAGGAGGCCTACAAGTTTTTGGACTTCCTGGAGCAGGCGGGGCAGTCCTATTGGCAGATTCTGCCTCTGTCTCCCACCGGCTATGGGGACTCCCCCTATCAGTCCTTCTCGGCCTTCGCCGGGAATCCCTATCTCATTGATCTGGAGAGCCTGGTGGAGGAGAACCTCCTGCGCCGGGAGGAAGTGGATGCCATCGCCTGGGACCGGGAGCCCAACCGGGTGGACTATGGCATTTTGTATGACAATCGGAGTAAGATTCTGTACAAGGCCTATGAGCGATTCCTGGGGATGCCCAACCGGGCCTTCCACCAGTTCTGCCAGGAGCAGACGGACTGGCTTCCGGATTACGCCCTGTTTATGGCCCTGAAGGAGGAGTTCCGGGGCGCCGACTGGCAGACCTGGCCCGACGGCCTGCGCCTGCGGCAGCCTGCGGCCCTCCAGGAATACCGGGAGAAGCTGAAATATCAGATTGCTTTCCAGTATTTCCTCCAGTTTAAGTTCTTCCAGCAGTGGAAGAAGCTCCGGGCCTATGCCGCCGGGAAGAGCATCCGCATCATCGGCGACGTGCCCATCTATGTGCCTCTGGACTCCGCCGACGTCTGGGCCAACTATGAGCTATTCCAGCTGGATGAGAACCGCCGCCCCCGGAAGGTAGCCGGCTGCCCGCCGGATGCCTTCACGGCAGACGGCCAGCTGTGGGGCAATCCCCTTTACAACTGGGATAAGATGCGTCAGACCGGCTACAGCTGGTGGCTCCGCCGCCTGAGCGCCGCCGCCAAGATGTACGATGTGATCCGCCTGGACCATTTCCGGGGCTTTGAGAGCTACTGGGCCGTCCCCGCGGAGGACGACACCGCCAAGAACGGCAGCTGGCTGCCCGGCCCCGGCTGGGACTTTATCAGCACCATCCGCCGTCAGCTCCCCAGTCTGGAGTTCATCGCGGAGGATCTGGGCTATCTCACTCCGGAGGTACGCAAGCTCCAGAAGGACTCCGGCTACCCCGGCATGAAGGTGCTGGAGTTCGCCTTTGACTCCCGGGAGCCCAGCGACTACCTGCCCCACCGCTACACCACCGACTCCGTGTGCTACACCGGCACCCACGACAATATGACCATGCAGCAGTGGTTTGACGAGGCCAAGCCGGACGACGTGGCCTACGCTAAGGAGTACATGGGCCTGAACGACGAGGAGGGCTATGTCTGGGGCATGATCCGGGGGGGCATGAGCTCCGTTTCCGATCTGTTTGTGGCTCAGATGCAGGATTATCTGACCTTGGGGGGAGAGGCCAGAATGAATTTCCCCGGAACCGTGTCCAATAAAAACTGGACCTGGCGGGCTGAGGCCGGTCAGATCACCCCGGAGCTTGCAGAGAAAATCCGCGCCATGACCCATCTGTACGGTCGTGACCAAGTAATATGATTCCATTTGAGGAGACTGTTTTATGAATTTGAATTGCCAGAACATCTTGAAAATGACCGAGGCGCAGCTGAAGTACCAGTCTGACGTCTCCCTCCAGGAGGCAACCCCTCAGGAGCTCCATGAGGCCCTGTCCCAGGCGGTGATGATGTCCATCAGCGAGGACTGGGGCAACAGCAAGCGCAGCCGTACCCACGGCCGGAAGGCCTACTATTTCTCCGCCGAGTATCTCATCGGCCGCCTGGTTTACAGCAACCTGTACAATCTGGGCATCCTGGATGAGCTGAAGAAGACCTTCCTCAGCGCCGGTGTGGATCTGGCCTGCATGGAAGAGGTGGAGGACGCCGCTCTGGGCAACGGTGGCCTGGGCCGTCTGGCCGCCTGCTTCCTGGACTCCGCCGCCACCTGCAACATCCCCCTGTCCGGCTATGGCCTGCGGTACCGCTTCGGCCTGTTCAAGCAGAAGTTCGACGAGAACGGCAGCCAGCGGGAGACCGCCGATGACTGGACCAAGTACGGCGATCCCTGGTCCTACCGCCGGTATAACCACACCGTGCGGATCAGCTTCCCGGATCATGTGGTTCTGGCAGTTCCCTACGACGTGCCCGTTATTGGCTACGGCACCAAAAACATCGGCACCCTGCGCCTGTGGCAGTGCGAGGCCGAGGAGGAGCTGGACTTCGCAGCCTTCAACGCCCAGGACTATCAGCGGGCCCTGGACGCCAAGAACAAGGCCGAGGACATCACCCGGGTTCTGTACCCCAACGACTCCACCTGGGAGGGCAAGCGCCTGCGGGTGAAGCAGCAGTATGTGCTCTCCTCCGCCTCTCTCCAGGACATTCTCCGGGTGTACAAGGAGAACCACGGCACCGACCTCAGCCGCTTCTCCGACTTCGTGGCCATTCAGCTGAACGACACCCATCCCGCCATGTCCATCCCCGAGCTCATCCGCCTGCTCATGGCCGAGGGCATGACCTTCGAGCAGAGCTTTGCCACCGCTCAGAAGACCTTCTCCTACACCAACCACACGGTTATGGGCGAGGCTCTGGAGAAGTGGAACATGGATCTGCTCCGGTCCGTGGTGCCGGAGATCTGCGACATCATCACCCGCATTGACAACAAGCTGAAGGCGGAGCACCCCGGCCTCTTCATTCTGAAGGACAACACCGCCCACATGGCCAACCTCTCCGTGTATGTGGCCAGCTACGTCAACGGCGTGGCGGAGATCCACTCCCAGATTCTGAAGGACGATCTGTTCCGGGATTGGTACAAGGTGTTCCCCGAGCGGTTCCAGAACAAGACCAACGGTGTCACCCCCCGGCGCTGGATGGGCCTGTGCAACCCGGAGCTCACCCAGATGATCAAGTACCGGGTGGGCGGGGACTTCCTCACCAACCTGGATAAGCTCTCCGGCCTGAAGCCCCTCATCGACGACGACATGGTCCACCAGTTCAACGGCATCAAGCACACCAAGAAGGAGCAGCTGGCCGCCGTCATTGAGCGGATGGAGGGCGTGACCATCAGTCCCGACTTTATGTTTGACGTCCAGGTGAAGCGCCTCCACGAGTACAAGCGGCAGCTGATGAACGCCCTGTCCGTGGTGGATATCTACTTCCGGCTGAAGGACGGCGCCCTGCCGGACTTCTATCCCACGGTGTTCATCTTCGGCGCCAAGTCCGCCCCCGGCTACACCCGGGCCAAGGCCATCATCCGGTACATCAACCGGATTGCCAAGATGATCAACAACGACCCCGCCGTGCGGGATAAGCTGAAGGTCATCTTCGTCCAGAACTACAACTGCTCCTATGCCGAGCACATCATCCCCGCCGCCGACGTGTCCGAGCAGATCTCTCCCGCCGGCACGGAGGCCTCCGGCACCGGCAACATGAAGCTGATGCTGAACGGCGCCGTGACCCTGGGCACCATGGACGGCGCCAACGTGGAGATCGTGAAGGAAGCCGGCCTGGAGAACAACTATATCTTCGGCGCCTCCGTGGAGGAGCTGAACAACATCCGGAACACCTATTGGGCCCGGGATATCTACAATGCCAACCCCCGTCTCCGCCGAGCTGTGGACACCCTGGTGGACGGCACCGTTCCCACGGACGACGAGCAGCGGGAGCTGTACACCGCCATTCTGGACGGCGCCTCCTGGCATCGTCCCGACCATTACTTCATCCTGAAGGATTATGATTCCTACCTGGAGGCCAAGCTGCGGGCCAATCAGGACTATAAGGACCGCCTGGCCTTCGGCCGCAAGTGCCTCATGAACGTGGCCTCCGGCGGCAAGTTCTCCTCCGACCGCACCATCCGCCAGTACGCCTCCGAAATCTGGCATGTGGCCCCCCAGCAGCCGTAACACAGCACCCTCAAAAGCCCCGGCTCACCAATGAGCCGGGGCTTTCTGCGCCCCCGCCTTACGGCCGGGTTTGGCAGTGCACCAGTAGGGAAGGGTCATGACCCTCCCGGAATAAAACAGGCCCACCCGGGCCTGTTTTGTTTTGGAGTCAAAGGATTTTACGAATTCGCCCGGGTGCACCGGGAAAGGAAGTCCCGTACTGTGGGAGGGTCATGACCCTCCCCTACGGTTCGTAGAATCACGGCCCTTATAGCGATCTGTAGTCGATTTTTAGAAGTTACAACGCAGCAGGGCGGGGGCTTGCCCCCGCCGGGCAGCAGAAAATCCGATTGGCAGCTGCGCATGACGTCACGGGTAGAAGGACCAGTAGCACTGTCCCGCCTCCAGAGCGGTACCCCGGAGGGCG
>JALETK010000067.1 GCA_022781505.1 Clostridiales bacterium
TTCGATGCCTCGTGCTTGTGTAAACAACTTGCACATCTGTCCGTTGTACATTGTATCAATTGTAGGGGGCTCATGACCAGGGACGTTGATTGCGGCTACAAATGGTTACAAGCGTTGCAATGGCGCGGGAGCGCCCACGCCTTCCCCCGGGGGGAAGGTGCCCCAGTGCGCACACTGGGGCAGATGAGGGACGGCGACAGCTTCCCAATCGGAATGCAGTTTCTCAGTGGAGGAAAGCCCATTCCTGATTCCCGTATGTGCCTTCCAGTCGCAACATTTCGCCGTTCCTCATCCGTCAGCCGCAGGCTGACAGCTTCTCCCCGGGAGAAGCCTTTGGGCGCTCCCGCGCCAGCAGGTTGCAGGGTTTCTTGGCGTAAAGTCTGACAATCTGTCACCCGAATCAACAGGCCTGGTCATGACCCTCCCCTGCGGACAGGCAGGGAAGTCTTTTGCTTGTGTTTGCGGTGCGGGTGTGGGGCTATTGGGCTCCTTGCTTTGGGTTCACCACGGGAAAGGCCCGGTATTCCTGGCCGGTGATCAGGGCCTCCAGGGTGGCGGCGGACATATCCGTGAGCCTGTCCAGGAAGGGCTGGGTCTGGGCCTCCGGCAGCAGCACCTCCAGCTCCACATCCATGCCGAACTGGGTGTCCCGGACGATCCCCCCAAAGGCGTCGATCTCCAGCTTCACCCGCTCGTACCAGCTGTAGGGCACCGGCAGGTACAGAACCGTCCATACCCGCTTCATGGACTTCCCGGCGGCGTCCACGGCGATTTTCGCCCCCTTGGTGTAGGCCCGCACCAGGCCTCCCGCCCCCAGGAGGATGCCCCCAAAGTATCGGGTGACCACACAGGTCACATTAAAGAGGTTCTCCTTCTGCAAAACCAGAAGGGTGGGCATCCCTGCGGTGCCCCCGGGCTCTCCATCGTCGGAGAACCGGACGGGGCCGTCTTTTATAATGTAGGCCCACACGTTGTGGGTGGCGTCATAGTGCTGCTTGCGCATCTCCTCAATGTGAGCCAGGGCCTCCGCCTCCGTGTCCGTGGGCCAGATGCGGCCGATGAACCGGGACTTTTTTTCCACAAACTCCGCTTTGCCAAAGGCGGTGGGAACCAAATACTCCTCCATATCAGCGCTCCCCGGTGATATAGTCCCGGAGCTGGCCGTAGAGCACCGGGCCGACCACCGCCTCCACGGCAATGCCCTGGGGGGCGTAGTCCACAGACTGCACCTTGGCCTCCTGATGGAGCCGGTCCAGGAGCCCGCCCTTGGGGTAGGGCAGCAGGAGGGTAACCCGGTGCTGGCCCCGGGCCAGGTTCCGGGCGATGAGCTCCAGAAGCCGGTCCAACCCCTGGCCGCCCTTGGCGGACACCGCCACCCGGTTCTCACCCACGGGGATGTCCTCGGGGCTCACCAGGTCGGCCTTGTTGTAGCACTGAATCACCGGGGTGTCCGCCTTGGCCAGCTGGGCCACCAGCTTGTCCACCACGGCGATGTGGGCCTCCCGCTCCGGGTCGGCGGCGTCAATGACGTGAATCAGAAGATCGGCATACTCCAGCTCCTCCAGGGTGGCCCGGAAGGCCTCCACCAGATGGTGGGGGAGCTTGGCAATGAAGCCCACGGTGTCGGAGAGAATCACGTCCAGGGCCTCATTTACGGAGAGCTGCCGGGAGGTGGTGTCCAGGGTGTCAAAGAGCCGGTTGTTGGCGGGAATGCCCGCCCCGGTGAGCCGGTTTAAGAGGGTGGACTTTCCGGCGTTGGTGTAGCCCACCAGAGCCACCACCGGCACGGAGTTCTTGGTTCTCTGCCGCCGCTGGACGGCCCGCACCTGGCGCACCTGCTCCAGCTCCTCCTCCAGCCGGGAAATCCGGGTGCGGATGTGCCGCCGGTCGGTCTCCAGCTGGGTCTCGCCGGGGCCACGGGTGCCGATGCCGCCGCCCTGGCGGGACAGGCTCACGCCCATGCCCGAGAGCCGGGGCAGGAGGTATTTATACTGGGCCAGCTCCACCTGGAGCCGCCCCTCGGCAGTCTTGGCCCGCTGGGCGAAGATGTCCAGAATCAGGGCGCTGCGGTCCAGCACCGTGACCCCCAGCAGCTCCTCCAGCACCCGAATCTGAGAAGGGGAGAGGGCGTTGTCAAAAATGGCCATGTTGGACTCCGTAGCCTCAATGAGCATCCGGACTTCCTCCGCCTTGCCCTGGCCGATGAAGGTGCGGGCGTCGGGGGTGTGGCGGTTCTGCAGAATCTTCGCCGTGCAGAAGCCCCCGGCGGTCTCCAGCAGGGCCTCCAGCTCCTCCAGGGAGGCGTCGGTGGCAATGTCCTCCCGGCTAAGGCTGTCCGCGTTCAGCCCCACCAGCACGGCCCGCTCCTGGGTTTCAAATCTCTGTTCCATGGATTTCCTCC
>JALETK010000085.1 GCA_022781505.1 Clostridiales bacterium
GGTCTCACCGGCGTAGGCCTCGGGAGCCTCAGCCGTGAGGGTCAGATCCTGCTCCCCCACAAAGGTAAAGGTCAGGCACACAGCGGCGGTCTCCTCCGCGCCAAGCTCGCTTCCGACCCAGGCCAGGGAAACCTTGCCCTCTTCCTGGTTGACACTGGCAGCGCCGCAGGCCAGAAGTACCTGCGTTCCCTCCAAAGTCGCTGCCTTGGGGTCATAGGTCAGGGTGATTCGGCCGTTGGTCACGCCTGCCGCACCTTCCAGGTACACGGTAGCAGAAACATGGCCGTCTCCGATTTCCGCGCAGACCGTCAGCCGGGGGCTGGCGGCGTCTGCCGCGAGGGTGACGGTGGTCATGGCAAACACCATTACCAGCGCCAGGAGCAATAGCGTTTTCAAGAAAGATAGGCAGTAGTTTTGTGAAAATCTGCCGGTCAGACGTTGCCTTAAGCCGACCGTTTTTTCCGTCAAACCGGAAAACTCAAAAATGGACGCGGCAGATTGCCGCGTCCATCCAAAAAGCTCTGAACTTATGCATGATGATTGGCGCTGATTTCCAGCAGTACGTCATAGGCCTTCTGGTACTGGCGGTTGGCCGTGTACCACTCCAGCAGCCACCTGGCGTGGAAGTGCGCAAAATTTGTGGCGTAGTTCTTCTTCAACTCCTGGACACAGGCGCGGAGGGCCTTTCCATACTCCGGATTTTTCAGATAATCGAGGTCATCCAGGCGGAACCGGATCAGCTGGCACGTCTGATCGAAAATCGCCCGGATTTTCTTCGGGTCATCGGTTTTGGTGCCCAGAGGGGCCGTCCCCAGAGGGGCTGCCAGGGCCTTCTCCAGGGCCGCATAGGCCTCCTCCCTCTGCCCCAGCTGCTCATGGCACAGCGCCAGCTTATGATAATACATTGCCTCGTTCCAGGGGTGCTCCAGCAGATGCCGCAGGGCATCCTCCGTCTGCCCCAGCTGAAGCTCCGTAGTGGCCAGATTGTAGGAGATGGTCAGAGATGGTCATCATGTCGGGAAACCGCCCCAGGCCGCGGGCCATGCGGTTTGCCATGGAGTAATACTCCTTCGCCTGCTCCAACTGGTTGAGGCAGCTGTAGCAATTGCCCATGTGCGCGCAGCAGGACATAATCACCGGCAGGCTCCCCTCCCGGAAGGCCCGCTCCATACCCAGCTGCAAATACTTCACCGCCGTGTTGAAATTGCCACTCCAAAGGGCGTGCTTTCCCGCCTCCTGGAGAAAATAGCCCCGGTCAGAGACACGAAGCAGCTCCTCAAATTCCCCGGAAAGGCACAGGTACAGGCTCCGTTGCCGGTCGTCCAGCGCGGGCAGAAGCTCCTCCGCCTCCTCCGGCCGCTGGTTCGTAATCTGCCAGGTGAACAGCAGCCAGTCCGGGAAAAAGGGGCTGTACCGGAATTCCTCCCGGCGCTGCTTCAAAACTGGTACCATATCCTCAATGCTCTCCCCGGCAAACAGGCGGTCATAGCAGTCATCAAACCAGGCGGCGCTCTCCCGGCAGAAGGCCGGGTCCTCCCGCCAGGTGACCCCCAGCCGCTCCATGAGCATCGCCAGCACCTCGGGACTGCCGCCCACCTGCCCCTGCTCAATTCGGGACAGATAGGACACGGCGCAGATATCGGCACACATGGTGGCCTGAGACCAATTCCGCTCCAGACGGAGACGGCGGATCATAATCCCCTTCAGTCTCTGATTCATTTTTGCCGCCTCCTGATTTTCAAACTATTGTCACATTATATCAGATTTCCCTCTGTTTTTCCAGACTTTTTTAAAGAAATTCCGGCCCATACGTCTTCCGGGCTCAGAACCGCAGACCCGTCACGCACAGCAGGGCCGCTCCATCTCGCGGAGCGGCCCTGCTTGCGTATGTTGTTTTGAAATCAGTCCGTATAACCCACCAGGTCCGCCAGGGGGCGGTCGATGATTACCGTCACGTCGGGGTGCATCTTCAGCATGGTGGAGGGGTTCTGCACATCCACGTTCTCGTCCATGATGAGGCCCCGGATGGCATCGGCCTTCTTGTAGCCGGAGGCGATGAGGATAATCTTGGAGGCGCGCATAATGTCTCCCATGCCCATGGAGATGGCCTTCTTGGGCACCTCGTCCTCATTGGCGAAGAACCGGGCGTTGGCGGCGATGGTGCTCT
Source organism: Clostridiales bacterium (assembly GCA_022781505.1). Taxonomy (GTDB): domain Bacteria; phylum Bacillota; class Clostridia; order Oscillospirales; family Oscillospiraceae; genus Faecousia. Next base: position 2,168 of record JALETK010000085.1, read on the forward strand.
CGGTGAGGGACTCCACATGGGCGTTGTTGTGCAGCACCTGGCCGGGCTCGTTGAAGGCAATGTGGCCGTCTTCGCCGATGCCCAGGAGCTGGATGTCCACATGGGTACGGTTCAGGATGGAGCGGAACTCCTTGACGCACTCCTCCTCATCCCCCACACCGGAGGCCACGAAGGTGTTCTCCTTGGGGACGTTGATGTGGTTGAACAGGTGGCTGTCCATGAAATAGCGGTAGCTCTGGGGATGGTCGGGGGTGAGGCCCAGGTACTCGTCCAGGTTCACGGTGTGCACCTGGGAGAAGTCCACCTCGCCCCGCTCATAGGCGCGGATCATGCTGGCATACACAACCTCGGGGCTGCTGCCGGTGGCCAGACCCAGGGTTGCGGTGGGCTTGTCCTGCACCACCTTGGTGATCATACCGCCGGCGATTTCGCCGATCTCTTCATTGTTGCTGGTAACGATAACACGCATGGCTCTCTCCTCCTTACACGGACGCCGTCATGGCATCCCATTGCTTCTCCATGTCCTCCACCAGGCCCATCTGGGTCCGGCAGCGGTCCAGGTTGTGCTCCGGTCTTGCGGTGGCAAAGTAGGGGTCTCCCTGGAGGTAATCCGTCAGGAAGCGCAGGCCGCACTCCAGGGTGATGATCCGGGCGCCGTCGGGCAGGTGCTTGATCTCCTCCTGAGTGAGGCTGGGGCAAGCCTCCAGATAGCCCCGGAGGTAGGCCCGGTACATCTCCAGATCCAGGCCGGCCTTGGAGGCGTCCTTCTCGTCCTCAGCGGCCTTGTTGGCGCCGAAGCGGATGGAGTCGCCGAAGTCATACACGGAAAGGCCGGGCATCACCGTATCCAGGTCCACCACACACACGGCCTTCCGGGAGGTGCGGTCGAACAGGACGTTATTCAGCATGGCGTCATTGTGGGTGACCAGCAGAGGGAGCGTACCATTGGCCTGGAGCTCCACCAGAAGGCCCGCGTCCTTCTCTCTTTTCAGGAAGAAGTCAATCTCCTTCTCCACGTCCTTGGCCCGGTTCAGCTTGTCCTCCCCGAGCGCCTTGCGGAACTGCTCATAGCGCACCGGCGTGTTGTGGAAATCGGGAATGGTCACATGGAGCTTCTCCGCAGGGAAGCCTGCCAGCATCTCCTGGAAGCTGCCGAAGGCCTTTGCGCTCTCATAGAAATCGGTCTTGGAGTTGGGACGCTGGAAGCAGATGCTGTTCTCCACATGGTGGTACATCCGCCAGCAATCTCCGTTCTCGTCCTCAAACCAGTCCTTCCCATCCACGGTGGGCACCAGGCGCAGGGCCTCCATGGGGTGGCGAACCCGCTGGGCGGCATACCGGGTCACGGCGCCGATGTTCTCCATGAGAGCGGGGATATCGGAGAAGACATGCCGGTTGATCTTCTGCAGCTCGTACATGTAGCCCCAGTTGGTCACAATCCGATAGGTCTTGTTGATATGGCCGAAGCCGTAGCGCTCACAGGTGACGGGTTTTCCGTTGGTGCGAAATGCGTATACTGCCTGTTCCATTTTCTATCCTCCAGTCAATTCCGCCTTGGGCGGTATATCTCTTATTTATCATAGCAATTTGGGGGTTTTCTGACAACCGGAACCGGAATTCTCTCGCTTGATTTGTACAAAGTCAGTTGAAAACGGCACCTGTCCCCTGCGCTTCCGCCGCCGGTTCCTATTTGTAAAAGCTGTTTCCTCCGATGAATTCCCGCAGAATGCTGGTGGGGGGCACCTCCTCATCCGCGTCCGCCGCCACGCAGTAGTTCAGCACCTTCACAAGAGACCGGACCTCCTCATACCAGGGGTCCTCCGGGGGCACCGCGTCCAGCAGGGGGAAGATGTGCCGCTTCAGAAGGGCCAGCTCGTACACAAGCGAGCTGTTGAAAATCACGTCCGCATTTTCCTGATAGGGGAAAATCCACCGCTCCTCTCCCCTGCGCACGGAATCCCACATGGAGAGAGTATGGCTCACGGAGGCGTTTCTGGTCTCGTAATCCCGGACGATCCGCCGCAAAAGCCGCAGATAGCTGGTGGGAATCCGGTTGTGATTGTCCAGATTCAGCGGAAGCAGGGCGCTGACGTACATGCGGAACACCAGATTGCTCTCCACATGCTCCGGCAGGAGCCGGGGATTGAGGCCGTGAAGGCCCTCAATGATCACGATGGAATCCGGCCCCAGCTGCAGAACCTTGTCCGACATGACCCGCTTGCCCGTGGGAAAATCAAACCGCGGGAGGTTTACCGGCCTGCCCTCCAGGAGCTCCGTCAGCTGGCGGCGGAACAGCTGGGTGTCGATGGTGTCGATGTGCTCCAGGTCCAGCTTTCCGTCCGGCCCCGGGGCGATTTTGTCCCGGTCAATGTAATAGTCGTCCAGGGACATGAGCACCGGGCGCTTGCCGTGAACCCGCAGCTGCACCGCCAGCCGGTTGGCACTGGTGGTCTTCCCCGAAGAAGAGGGACCCGCCAGGAGCACGGCCCTGGCCTTTCGCTCCACAATCTGGTCGGCAATCTGGGAAAAGCTCCGCTCGTGTAGGGCCTCATTCACCCGAATCAGCTCTCCCAGGCGGCCATGCTTCACCAGGTCGTTGAGATCCGCCACGGTGTCGCAGTCCATCAGGGCGCACCAGCGCTCGCTCTCCGCAAATACCCGGGTGAAGTTGGGCAGCTCCCGGTACCGGGCAGGCACATCCGGGTTCCCCGGCTCCGGGAAGCAGAACTGGACGCCTGTGCCGCCGTCGGACACCAGGTCCCACACGGTGGCATAGCCCGTGGAGGGAGCCATCTCCCCGTAGAAATAGTCCATGTAATCTTCATACTGATACACGTCAAAATAGGGCGCGCTTCGCCAGGCCAGAAGCCTGGCCTTGTCCTCCTGACCGTCAGCGGAGAAGGCAGCAATGGCCTCCTGGGTGGAAATCCGCCTGCGAATCAAGGGGATGTCCGCCCGGACCACCGCCTCCATCTGCGCCTTGAGGGCCGGAACATCCCGGGGGCCAAAGGCAGGCTCCTTCTCCACGGTCACGTTCAGGGTGTCCCCCACCGTGAAGTTGATCTTGGCCACGGCCCCGGGCCACAGGCGGCGGACGGCCAGAAAGAGCACAAACTGCATGGTTCTGGCATAGACCTCCCGGCCCCGCCGGTCGGTGTAGCGCAGCAGCGTCACTCTTCCGCCGGAGGCCTCCATGGCCCGGCGCATGGTCACCGTGCCGTCAGGGCCCGCATCGGAGAGCCGCTCCGGGATATAGTTCAAAGTAAAGGTCTCCCCGGCAATTCTGGCAGCCAGGGGGCGCAGGGACAGCTGCTCCGAATCCAGGCCAAGGAGACGGACGCCATCCAGAAGGCTCTGACCCGGCTCCGTGTTCACCGGCAGGCCGTCAATCCACAGTTTCATGGAGGCACCTCCCAATCGTATCCCACAATCCCGCAGCCGGCGCCATCCGGGCAAAGCGTTCCGCTCCGTGCGGGCAGGTTACACAAAATTACAATTGTATTATAGCCCACCTTCGTTCAGACTGCAAGAAAAAAGTAGGCCCGCCGGATGGTTTTTTCCGGCAGGCCCCGCATTTACGATTTTGATTTTTTCGTTCGGCTCTTTTCCCCGGAGGCGCTTCCGTAGCCATAGCGTTTTCCGCCGTAGCCATACTTGCCATAGCCGTACCGGCCATATCCATAGCCGTATCCATACCCATAGCCATAGCCGCTGCCCTTGCTGTGGGGGACTCCGTTGATCACATACCCGGCCAGTTTCCCCCGTCCGCTTAAGCTGTGGAGACCTTCCGCAATCTGGCTCTGGGGAATCCCATCGTAACGGACCACATAGAGCACCTGATCCGCAGAGCGGCAGAGCACAGAGGCGTCTGCCAGAATGCCCGCCGGAGGCGCGTCGATGATCACATAGTCCCCAAGGGATCTGGTCTGCCGCAGGATTCCCCGCATTTTGGCGGAGTCCAGAATGCTCATGGGGGATGCAATCCGGTTGTCTCCGGCCAGAAGCCGCAGGCTGGTGCCCTCCACCGGAATCAGGACTCTGGACACATCGGGCATGGGGGCTCTGGACAACTCCAGAAGGCCCGCAGAAGGGGTGGTGATACCGATGCGCTCCTTGATCACCTGGTGACGCAGATCCGCATCCACCAGAATTACCTCCTTGCCGCTCTGGGCCAGAGAGGCTGCCAGGTTAAAAGAGACCGTGGTTTTTCCCTCACCGGGCACCGTACTGGTCACCAGAATGACCCGGGCTCCCTCCTCCGTATCCCGGAACCTCCGGAGAAGCTGCACCTGTATCCCGTTCACCGGCGCGGAGAGCTGGTCGCCCAGCCGCTCGTTCAGAACGGAGACCTTCCCATCGGTGCCCTTGCTTCTGCGCTTGACCCGAATGAAGGGCAGGGTGCCCAGGCAGGGCACGGCGGTCAGGTTTTTCAGGTCATCCTTTCCCTGCACCGTCTTTCTGCACAGGGCCAGGAGCATGGTCAGACCCAGGCCCAGAAGCGCGCCCAGGATTCCCCACTTAATGGCGGTTCCGGTTCCCTGAAAGGTCTGATTCGGAATCGTGGGAACCACCGGCTCCTCGATCAAAAACAGCTGGGTGTCCCCGATGACATAGGAGGCCACCTGGGGATAGTTGTCCATCACCGCAAGCAGAATGTCGTAGGCATCCTGGGGGGAACTGCTGGTAACCGACAGCACAAACAGGTTGGTGTCTCCCACGCCGGTGGCCTGGATGCTGCCGTTGACCCAATTGGCATTCAGCGCCAGGCGCAGCCGCTCCTGCATGGCCTCGGAGGAGATGATATAGGGGAAGGAGGAGACCACCTGCTCCACCGCCTGGCTGTTATAGTATTGCGTGGTGTCCACCAAATCCGTGGTGCTCACCATGCTGCTTTTCAGGGCCAGGGAGGCGGAGGCTGTGTACATGGGGCGGTAGCTCTTCCACGCGCGGTAATACTGCAGGCAGCCCAGGCATACCGCCAGCAGAACGACGCACCACCAGGTTTTGCGCAGGGTGCGGGAAAAGTTTTGGAGAAGCCGATGAAGATCCAGCTTCTGCACATCATCGTTGGTTCGTTCTTCCATCATCACTCAACCTCTCGACGGCTTGCGGACTTGGATTTGTCCTTGCCATAGCTCCCGTATCCATACCCGTAGCCATAGCCGTAGCCGTAACCATAGCCGGAGGAACGGCGCAGGAAGGGAGTCTTCCGCACCCGGTTCAACACACAGCCCAGGAGCTTGGCGTGGCCCTGGCTCAGGGTGTCCGTAACGTCATTGATCCGCCCTGCGGGAACCAGATCCTGCTCCACCACCAGAACGGCGCCGTCCGCCTGATCCGCCAGCAGATTGCCGTCGGCAAACATACCCGCAGGGGGGGTGTCAATCACCACATAATCCATGGTCTTTTTCACAATATGCAGCAGCTGGGCCATGGCGTCCGAAGCCAGCAGCTCAGAGGCATCCCTGCGGGGCGACTCATCCAGCAGGGTAATGAGGTTCTGCTCCTTGTTGTAGCTCATCTCAGCAGCCAGCGTCTCCGCCGTCACAGAGCCGCTCTGCAGCAGCCTGGCCAGGCTTCCACTTCCCTTGGCGCCCCGGCCGAGCATCCGGATCTGGGTGGGGTTGCGCAAATCGGCGTCGATGAGCAGCACCGCCTTGTGCTTCTGGGCCAATGCCAGGGCCAGATTGCAGGCCACAGTGGACTTGCCCTCGCTCTCCGTCACGCTGGTCACCATCAAAATCTTTCCGTCTCTGCTCTTCCCCTCATCCCGGTCTCCCAGGCCGTGCTCCACTGCCGAGCGAAGGCGGAAAAAGGCCTCCTGAAAGAAGAAGCTCACAAGGGGCGAGGTGATCAGCAGCTTTTCCCGCTTCTGCCTCCACCGTTTCTCCTGGGGAATCACTGCCAGAAGATCTGCGTCCAGCTTATGACGGGCAGCCGAGCGGTTTTGAATGGTATCCGCTGAGACGGAAAACCAGACAAGAAGCGCAATCATGGCAATTCCCCCGGCTCCTCCCGCCGCCATCAGATACCGCCGGGTATTGACGGGGTTGGAGGGCGCCGACGGGGCCTGTGCGGAGGAGATCACCCGGAGCACCGCATTCTGCTCAATCTGCACGCCCAGAGAGCTGTAATTCTCATCCACGGCCCGGATCAATTCAAAGGCATCTTTGGGAGAGGCGGCCACAGCGGAGACCCGAAGCATGTTGGTCTCCCCCACCACGGCAGCGGAGATGCTCCCGGGAAGCGTGTCGCTTCCCATCGCCTTGCAGAGCACATCCCGCATGATGGAGCTCTCCAGCATACTGGAGAACCGCACGGCGACCTCATTGGCGGCTGTGTAGTTGGTGCGGGAGCTGGCCGTCGTAGATTTGGACAGAACCGCGTAGGTAATGGAGCTGGTATACTGGGGGGTATAAAGCCAGGTCAGCGCCAGATTCATACCCATAACCCCTATGAGCACAGCCGCAACGACTGTCCATAGATTTCTCAGAACCATCCGTATGACACAGACCGGCTCCACATCCGACCATTGGAAGTATTTTCTGTCATTCATGGTGCTTTTTCCTTCGCCTCCCCGCAAATCATTCGACCACAACCGTGAGAATGGCCAGTCCGGTCCCGTTTTGGCCCTCGTAGCGGTAATACACCTCATATACCCCGGCCTTGTCCACATCCACATTGGAGTCGATGGTCACATCATCCTTGCTCACGGTTCTTCCGGGATCTGTGACCTGCCGGAGATAAGACGCCGGCGCAAAGCTCTCGCCGGTCTTCATGTAAATCAGGTATTCCGAAAGCTTGATTTCCGGCAGGCCGTTGCCGGCCTGGATGATCACGGACAGCGGAAGGATGCTGGTGTCTCCCAGGCTGTTGGTCACCTGCAGGGTAATGGAATAGATCCCCTCCATGGCTATGTTCAGGTTCTGGGTGGTCATGCGGATGCTGTTTGTTATATCGCCGTCCAAAACATCCTGGGCGCTCAACCGGTCCAGCAGCGTCACCGTGTTGCCCACCTGATAGCGCAGCGGGCCGGAGAGCTGAAACCGGGGCGTCTCATAGTCCGTGTACCGGATGGTACGGGTCAGCTTTCCCACATTGTTGGCGCTGTCAAAAACCACATAGGAAATTTTTGCCGTGTCGGCAGTTACCAGGGTGGAAATGTGATCCACAACAATCTGACCGGTCAAATCTCCGTCCCGGTTGTCCCGGGCGGTGACCCCCTGAAGAAGCTCTTTCTCCTCCGCCTTGACGCTGACCTCCAGCACCTCCTGGTCGCAGGAGATGACCGGTGGCGTGGTGTCCTCGCCGGCCTTGAAATACAGCTCCGTTGCTGCGGTCAGCCCCGCCAGAACCAGGAGCAGAACCACTAAAACCAATTTTATTTTTCTCATATGCTATCCCTTCATTTTCCTACGAATTCCTCCGGGGGCGTAATCTCCCCGTCCTCCAGAATCCTGCGGGGATTCTCCTCCAGCAGCAGCTCCGCGTACTCCCAGGAGAGCTCCCGGCCCAGGGTGTCCCGGACGTGAGCCAGGCTGGGATTCCGCCGGTCAGCGGAATGGGCATCGCTGGCCACCACATGGGCAAGCCCCCGCCGCAGAAGCCACCAGGCCGTCCTCCGGGCCCCGGCTCCCAGGCGGCCCAGGATGGTGCCCTTGTTCAATTGAATGATATATCCCCGGCGGAACCATTCCGCCACAAGCTCCGGACGCCGCTGCACCGCGTCATACCGCTCAGGATGGGCCACCACCGGAGTGTAGCCCCGGTCTGTCAGAGCCCGAAGGCTTTCCTCCATGAACTCCGGTCTCTCGTCAAAATAAAACTCCAGCAGCATGTACCTGGTACTGGCCAGGGAAATCACCTGCTTCCGGCTGAGAAGCTCCGGCAGCTCCGGCGTGGCGAAAATCTCCATGCCCGTCACCAGACGCAGCGGACAGCCGGCCTCCTGCAGCGCCCCGTGGAGCTGCTGAAGCTTCCCGGCATAGAGCCGCTTGGACAAAACGCCCTGCTGATCCGGACGGCAGCAGTGAGCGGTGGCGGCAATCACATCCGTTCCGTCCCGCCAGGCCATGAGGGCCATGTCCACGGCAGTCTCCAGGCTCCCGGCGCCATCGTCCAGACCGGGCAGAATATGGCAGTGCAGATCAATCAATGCCATCGCCCCCTTCCCATACCGCATAGGATTGTATCATAAACAACACAATTTGGCAACCAACTCCCGGAAATTTCTGCGGGAGCGGTACCGTTCCCTCTTACTATATCCGTTTTCTTGCCTTCTTGTCAATAGATGCACTGTTTTTTTGCTGAAAAGCCGTCAATTTACATATAGTTTGGAGCAATTCACAGATATGGCTAGATTTTTTCACAAAATCGTTGTATACTATCCGGGAAAGAATGGTCACCGGCCGGTGAGGGGGCCTGCCAGGTGGCTGCTTTTAAAAAAATACAGGAGGTTTCCTATGAGTAACGGTTATACCGGAAAATTCACCGGCCAGCCCGATGGGCCCAAAAATGGCAAGCCAAGGAAAAAGCGCCGGGTCTGGCAGTGGATTTTGCTGATCGTACTGCTGGTTCTTCTGGCCCTGATTGTGGCGATTGTCATCTTCGTCTTCTCCAAGCTGAATAAGATCAACCGGGTGGATCCCAACGAGACCGCCATCTCCCCCAGCGACTGGGCCAGCATGGAGGCTGCCAACGGTTCGGAGGAGTCCGTTGATCCCAACGCCTATCCGGAGATAGATGAAAACGACATCACCTGGTCCACCCACGACGGCACTTCCATTGGCGCGGAGGACTCCATTGTGAACATCCTCCTCATCGGTCAGGACCGCCGTCCCGGCGAGGCCCGGGCCCGTTCTGACTCCATGATTCTGGTCAGCTTCAACAAGGACAAGAGCACCATCACCATGGCCTCCTTCCTCCGGGACAATTATGTGCAGATTCCCGGCGGGTATCAGGACAACCGGCTGAACACCGCCTATGCCATCGGGGGCATGAGCCTTTTGGATGAAACCCTGGAGCAGAACTTCGGTGTCAGCATCGATGCCAATGTGGAAGTGGACTTCGAGGGCTTCAGTGAGATCATTGACATTCTGGGCGGCGTGGACATTGACCTCACCTCCGCGGAGGCGGAGCACCTCAACTCCGGCAGCGGCTGGAGCCTGCACTCCGGCGTCAACCATCTGAACGGCGAGCAGGCCCTCTCCTACGCCCGAATCCGGAAGCTGGATTCCGACTTTGGACGCACCAACCGCCAGCGCAATGTGCTCAACGCCCTTCTGGAGGAGTTCAAAAACGTGAATCTCAGCACCGCCCTGGAGCTGGTGGATGAGGTCTTCCCGCTCCTGACCACGGATATGAGCAATATGGACATCATCGGCTATGTGACGGATCTGCTGCCCATGCTCTCCACAGCCACTGTAAACAATCTGCACATTCCCGGAGACGACAGCTATTATCCCGCTACCATCCGCGGCATGATGGTTCTGGTTCCGGATCTGGACGCCTGCAGGCAGATGCTGTCAGACGCACTGCAATAAGGCCCTGCGTAACAGGAAAAGGATGAGGGAAATGAACAAACAACCACGCTTTGACAGCGCCAAGGGCATACGGACGCTGTTGCTATTAATTCTGGACAGCATACTGACCAATTTCGCAGCCTTCTTTGCACTCTTTATCCGCATGGAGCTGGACATGGGGGCCGTTTCGGAGAGCGGATTTCTGAACAGTCTGATCCATTACGCCTGGATCAACACCCTTTGCACCCTTCTGGTCTTCTGGCTCTTCCAGCTGTACCGGAGCCTGTGGCAATACGCCGGGCCGGATGAGCTGATCCGCATCACCATAGCCTCCTGCGTATCCGCCGCACTGCAGTACCTGGGGCTCCATCTTATGTCCCTGCCGATTCCCAGGAGCTTCCTGATTCTGGACGCGCTGCTGCTGACCTGCTTTGTAGGGTGCTCCCGGCTGGCCTACCGCTACATCCGCGGCATTCTCCACCGCAGAAAGCAGGCTCCTCAGCAAAAATGTACCCTTATGGTGGGCGCCGGAGATGCCGGCGCCCTCGCCCTGCGGGAGTTCCAGGAGAGCCAGCATTCCGGAAACAAGGTTGTCTGCATTGTGGATGATGACTCCAACAAATGGGGGCGGCTTCTCCGGGGCGTTCCCGTCATCGGGGGCAGAGACAAGATTCAGTCCGCAGTGGAGCGCTACGGAATTCAGGAAATTGTCCTGGCAATCCCCTCCGCCAGCGCAGCCCAGCGCCGGGCCATTCTGGCCGTCTGTCAGGAGACCAAGTGCTCTCTGCGAATTCTGCCGGGCATTTTCCAGCTGATCAGCGGAGAGGTCAGCATCCAGAAAATCCGCAATGTGGAAATTGAGGATCTTCTGGGCCGGGACCCGGTGAAGGTAGATCTGGCCGGCATCGGCGATCATGTGGGCGGCAAGGTCGTCCTGGTCACCGGCGGCGGCGGGAGCATCGGCAGCGAGCTTTGCCGCCAGCTGGCCCAGTTCCACCCCGCCCGGCTGATCATCTTTGATATTTACGAAAACAACGCCTATGACATTCAGCAGGAGCTGAGGCGGAACTACCCGGAGCTGAATCTGACGGTGCTCATCGGCTCCGTCCGGGACCGGAAGCGGCTGGATGACGTCTTCTCTGCCTACCGGCCGGAGCTGGTGTACCACGCCGCGGCCCACAAGCATGTCCCTCTCATGGAGGACAGCCCCTGCGAGGCCATAAAAAACAATGTCTTCGGAACCCTGAATGTGGCGGAGATGGCGGACAAATACGGCGCCAAACGGTTCCTGCTGATCTCCACAGACAAGGCGGTGAATCCCACCAATGTGATGGGCGCCTCCAAGCGGATCTGCGAGATGGTCATTCAGATGGTGGACCGGCGCTCCAAAACGGAGTATGTGGCCGTCCGCTTCGGCAATGTCCTGGGCTCCAACGGCAGCGTCATTCCCCTGTTCCGGAAGCAGATTGCCGCCGGCGGTCCCGTGACCGTCACGGACCCCAACGTGATCCGGTACTTTATGACCATTCCGGAGGCCGTGACCCTGGTGCTCCAGGCCGGGGTGTACGCCAAGGGCGGCGAGATTTTCATTCTGGACATGGGCGACCCGGTCCGGATTGACGATCTGGCCCGGAACATGATTCGCCTGTCGGGCTTTGAGCCGGACGTGGACATTCCCGTGGTTTACACCGGTCTGCGGCCGGGAGAAAAGCTCTTTGAGGAGCTCCTCCTCTCCGGCGAGGGCAACCGGAAAACCGCCAACGACCTTATCTATATCGGAAAGGATCAGCCCTTTGACGACGCGGCCCTGCAGAAAGCCCTGCGGGAGCTGTACCTCATGGCCAACGACGGCAAGGACATCCACGAGCTCCTGGCCCGGATTGTTCCCGAGTACCGGGTTCCCGTACATAGCTGATGCAACTGTCTGGGCTGTCTCAAAGCAAGTTTTCAACCGCTCCCTGTCAAGTAGACAGATGAAAAAGTAAAAATGGTTTTTCCAGGATCTCAGCGATGAGGTCCTGGTTTTCCTTTAGGCAGTTTCCAGCAAGCTGCGGTATGTGGCTGGGGGCAGGCTTCAGAAGCCTGTGGTGCAATCTGCCGGAAGTGCGGAAAATTTCGGGGAGCTTACCCAGAACGGTCAAGACCGCTCCCTGCGGAAAATGCGGAAAGCCCTGTCTCAAACCGAGGGGTTTGAGACAGGGCTAATTCAGAACGAGTTGTCAGAGCGGGAGGATCAATAGAACTTTCTCTTGTTCTTCCGAGCGGCCTCAGACTTCTGCTTCCGCTTCAGGCTGGGGCTCACGTAATGCTCTCTCTTCTTAACTTCAGCGATGACGCCTTCCTTGGCGCAGCTCCGCTTGAATCTTCTCAGAGCACTCTCCAGAGATTCGTTCTCTTTTACGCGAATTTCAGACATTGGTTTCCCTCCCTCCAATGCATCCGGCTACATCCAGGATGCTTTCAGGGCCATTTACACGGCTTATTCATTATAGGACATATGGGTGAAATTGTCAAGCATTTTTTCGTGAAAACCGAAAAAACACCTGTATGCCGGACATTTTTTTCTGACCCGGATTGGCTCCGCTGCCCCAGGGAGCCAGGTGGGAACAGGCGGAGTCAGAATTGACTCCGCCTGCTCCTCATAGCATATCGCCGGTTCGTCCGCAAGCAGTTCAGGCGGAATTGGCAGCCTGCGCAGATTCCGCCCAACTGTTTTGGATGCTTAGCCCTTTACAATCAGGTTCACCAGCTTGTTCTTTACCACAATGGTCTTCACAATCCGGCCCCCCTGCTTCTCCAGGAAGCGGGCAACCTTCTCGTCGGCCTGGGCGGCGGCAATCACCGTCTCGTCGTCGGAATCCGCCTCCACATGGATGGTGCCACGGAGCTTGCCGTTGACCTGCACGGCCATGTCAATCTCCGCGTCCCGGCACATGGCCTCGTCATAGCCGGGCCACTGGGCCACGGAGCAGATGCCCTCGAAGCCGTGATTCTCCCAGATCTCGTCGCAGATGTGAGGGGCGAAGGGGCTCAGGAGCAGGAGGAAGGTCTTGAGCTCCGCCCGGTTGCAGCCCTTGTCCCCGAACTGGTTCAGGAGGGTCATGAGGGCGGCAATGGCGGTATTGGGCTTCAGATTGTCAATGTCGGAGCTGACCTTCTTGATGGTCTTGTGCATGGCGGAGGCATTGGCCTTGGAATAGGCGGTCTCGCTGTCCTGAACACTCTCTCCCAGAGCCCAGACCCGGTCCAGAAAGCGCTTGCAGCCCTTCACGGCGTTGGCAGACCAGGAGGCAGTCTTCTCAAAGTCGCCGATGAACATGATGTAGGTGCGCATGGTGTCCGCGCCGTAGGCCTCAATCACGTCGGTGGGGTTGATGACGTTCCCCAGAGATTTGGACATCTTCACGCCGCCCTCGCCCAGGATCATGCCCTGGCTGGTGCGCTTGGCGTAAGGCTCCTTGGTGGGTACCACGCCGATGTCATAGAGGAACTTGTGCCAGAACCGGGAGTACAGCAGGTGCAAGGTGGTGTGCTCCATGCCGCCGTTGTACCAGTCCACGGGAGACCAGTACTGAAGGGCCTCCGGGGAGGCAAGGGCCTCGTCGTTATGGGGGTCCATATACCGCAGGAAGTACCAGGAGGAACCGGCCCACTGGGGCATGGTGTCCGTCTCCCGCTTGGCAGGGCCGCCGCAGCAGGGGCAGGTGGTGTTCACCCAGTCCGTCATGGAGGACAGGGGGCTCTCACCGTCGTCCGTGGGCTCATAGCTCTCCACATCCGGCAGGAGCAGCGGAAGCTCACTCTCCGGCAGGGCCACGGGGCCGCACTTGGGGCAGTGGACAATGGGGATGGGCTCGCCCCAGTACCGCTGGCGGGAGAAGACCCAGTCCCGGAGCTTGAAGTTCACCTTGGCGTGGCCGATGCCCTGCTCCTCCAGCCACTTGGTAATGGCGGGGATGGCCTCCTTCACGGTCATGCCGTCCAGGAACCCGGAGTTCACCATGATGCCGGTGTCGTCCTTCAGGGTGAAGGCGGCCTCTTCCACATTGCCGCCCTTCACCACCTCCACGATGTCACAGCCGAAGGCCTTGGCAAAGGCCCAGTCCCGGTCGTCGTGGGCGGGCACGGCCATGATGGCGCCGGTGCCGTAGGTGGACAGCACATAGTCGGAGATGAAAATGGGGATTTCCTTTCCGTTTACGGGGTTGATGCCCTTGACGCCCCGGAGCATGACACCGGTCTTCTCCTTGTTCAGCTCCGTCCGCTCCAGATCGCTCTTGGCAGCGGCGGCGGCCTGGTAGGCCTTCACCTCGTCGGGGTTCTCCAGCTTGTCCATCCACTTGGCAATGAGGGTGTGCTCCGGGGACAGAACCATGTAGGTGGCGCCGAAGAGGGTGTCGGGACGGGTGGTGTAAATGAGGATCTCGTCTCCCAGGGTGGACTGGAAAATGACCTCCGCGCCGTGGCTGCGGCCAATCCAGTTCTTCTGCTGGAGCTTCACCCGCTCGATGTAATCGAGACCGTCCAGGTCGTCAATGAGCCGGTCGGCGTACTTGGTGATGGCCAGCATCCACTGGCTCTTCTCCTTGCGCACCACCGGGGCGCCGCAGCGCTCGCAGACGCCCTCCACCACTTCCTCATTGGCCAGGACGCACTTGCAGCTGGTGCACCAGTTCACGGGCATCTTGGCCTTGTATGCAAGGCCGTGCTTGAACATCTGCAGGAAAATCCACTGGGTCCACTTAAAATACTTGGGGTCGGTGGTGTTGATCTCCCGGTCCCAGTCAAAGCTGTAGCCCAGGGCCTTCAGCTGGCTGCGGAAGGTGGCGATGTTCTTCTCCGTGACAATCCGGGGATGGATGTGGTTCTTGATGGCATAGTTCTCCGTGGGCAGGCCGAAGGCGTCATAGCCGATGGGGAACAGCACGTTCTTGCCCTCCATCCGCTTCTTCCGGGCAATGGTGTCCATGGCGGTGTAGGGGCGGCAGTGGCCCACATGGAGGCCTGCGCCGGAGGGATAGGGGAACTCCAGCAGAGCGTAGAATTTCTCCTTATCCCCGCCGTTTTCCGCCTTATACAGGTTTTTTTCCTCCCAAATCTTCCGCCATTTTTCCTCAATGGTCTTGAAATCGTAATTCATTTTGGTTTGCTCCTCACTTTTCTTCCTTGAGAATATCATCCAGGGGAATCTGCTCCCCGTCGCTCCAAAGCCGCTCCAGGTCATAAAACTGCCGGGCTTCATTGGTAAACACATGAATCACCACGCAGCCGAAGTCCAGAAGCTCCCAGGTGTTACCCCGGTGGCCCTCCCGGCCCAGCATGGTCTCCCCCAGCTCCTCCAGGGTCGCCTCCGTGTAATCGCACAGGGTCTTCACATGGGTGTTGGAGGTACCGGTGCAGATGAGGAAATAGTCCGCCAGGCTGGTAACGTCTCCCACCCGGATCAGCTTGATCCCCACGCCTTTTTTGCTGTCCAGCGCCCTGGTGGCGGCGACAGCCACTTCTTTCGATGTCAACATAGGCATTTCCTTTCTGTATCGCAGCATGCCGCTGCGTCTATTTTTCGTTCTTCAGCCAGGCAATGGCGTCCAGGGAAGCTCTGGCCACCCGGCGGCCCTGCTGGCGGAGCATATCCACGGTCATTTCCAGACCCATGAGCACCGCCCGGTTCAGATCCTTCTCCACGGCGGCCCGGAGCTTTTCCACCCCGGGGAAGTCCCGGTTGGGCTCCATGTAATCGGCAATATATATGATCTTTTGCAGTGTATTCATATAAGGGCAGCCGGTGGTGTGGCTCTCGATGGCCCGGAACACCGCCTCATTCTCCCCGAAGATCTCCCGTGCCACCCAGGCGCCTGTGGTGGCGTGGAGGGTCTTGGGGTTCTCCCGTGAGAACTCGTCCAGGGGAATCTCATAGGCCCGGCATACCTGGAGCTGCAGCTCCGGAGGAAGCGCCTTGGTCACGTCGTGGAGAAGACCCGCCCGGGCAGCGTCGGTCACGTCCGCTCCGTATTTTGCCGCGAGAATCGCCGCCGTGTCCCGGCAGCCCAGCACATGGGGCACCCGCTTGGGGTCCAGCAGCCGGATGACCTCCTCCTCCAGAGCCTCCATGGAAAGGCCCCGCAGATCCCGGTTTACCCCGTAAAAGCCCCGTCTGCGGATTTCCTCCAGCACCGCCGGGGCGATCATATCCCCCTGGGCCCGGAAGGTGAGCATCCGCCGGACGTTGGTGGAGGACATGGGCAGCACATCGTTTTTCAGCAGCTTCACCTTGCCCCCCAGCTTCTTGCGGATGGTCTGGGCCTGGGCCTGGAGCTGCTCCTGGAGCCTGGGGTCCTTCTCCTGCCGCTGGAGCACCGCCAGGGTGGCCCGGCGGCAGATCTCCTCCGGGGCGTGCCACTGGAGGAAGGACAGAAACATATCGGTACCCATGAGCAAATACAGCTCGTCATCCCTGTGATACTTTTTCAGCTCCGCGATGGTGTCGGAGGTGTAGCTCTTGCCCTCCCGGCGCACCTCCAGCTCCGAGACCTCCACCCCGGGCAGGCCCTCCGCCGCCAATCGCAGCAGCTCCACCCGCTCCCGGGCCGTGGGTGCCCCCTGGGGCATCTCCTTGTGGGGAGGCTCCCCGTCGGGCATCAGCAGCAGCTTGTCCAGCTTCAGCAGCGCCATCGCCTGCCTGGCAGCCTCCATGTGTCCTGCGTGGGGCGGGTTAAAGGTCCCGCCATAGATACCGATCCTGGCCATCATTCACCTCACGATCTTTCTTCCCGACGCTTTGCCTTTTCCTTTTCCCGCTCGATGGATTTTTCAATGGCGGACTGCCGGAAATACTCGTTCCGGCGCTCCCGCTCCGCCCGGGCGGCCTTCCGCCGGGCCTGGGCCCCTTTCCGCACAGGGTTGGACTTGGCCACGCTGACCGGCGCCAGCTTTGCCCGGCCCACCTGATTCCGCTCCCGCCGGAGCTTTTCGGACATCCGGTACAGCACAAACCGGGAGCCTACAGTGCACACCGGGTCCGCCCCGGTGGCCCGGCACAGCTCCTCCAGCACCTCCTGGGGGCTCATAAGCGCGGCCTCCAGCACCCGGCCCTTCACCAGCTCCCGGGCGTCCAGCTGGGTCACCGTTTCCAGGATCACCTGCTCGGTCACGCCGCCCTTGCCCACCATCAGAGTGGTCTCCAGACCGTTGGCCTTGCCCCGCAGCTCCGCCCGTTCCTTACTTGTCAGCATATTCTCTCTCCTTGCACAGTTTTTCATAAAGCACCTTCAGGGCGTTGGCCCGGTGGGAGACCCGGTTTTTCTCCTCCGCCGTGAGGCAGGCAAAGGTCTTGCCCGCCGGGGGATAGTAGAAAATGGGGTCATAGCCAAAGCCACCGGTTCCCTGGGCCTGGCGCAGCAGCTCCCCGTGAGCCTCTCCCCTGGCCTGAATCACCCGTCCGTCGGGATACACCAGGGTAATCACACAGACGAACTGGGCCTGGCGCTCCCCGTCGGGAACATGCTCCGTATTTTTGAGAAGCAGCAGGAGCCTGCCCCAGTCGTCCAGGGTGGGGTCGTCTCCATACCGGGCGGAGTGAACGCCGGGAGCTCCTCCCAGGGCATCCACCGCAATGCCGGAGTCGTCCGCCAGAGCCGGAAGACCCGTGGCCTTCATCACCGCGTCGGCCTTCAGAAGGGAGTTCTCCTCAAAGGTCTCCCCGGTCTCCTCCACATCCACGCTGACCCCCAGTTGGGACTCCAGCACCAGCTCCATATCCAGGGGCTTCAAAATCGCCTGAATCTCCACCAGCTTGTGGGGATTCTTGCTGGCAAGCACAACCTTCATACCAATTCCCCCAACAGTCTCTTTTGCTGCTCAATCAGCTCCCGGCAGCCCTTGGCGCACAGGGTCAGGAGCTTCTGCTCCTCCTCCAGGGTGAAGGCTCTGCCCTCCCCGGTGCCCTGAATCTCAATGAAGTTGCCGTTTCCGTTCATAATACAGTTCAAATCCACCATGGCCCGGCTGTCCTCCTCGTAGCACAGATCCAGCATGGCCTCGCTGTGTACAATCCCGGCGGAGACACCGGCCACAAAGTTCCGGATGGGGAGCTTCGTGAGAAGCCCCTGCTCCCGGAGGTGACGGCAGGCCAGAACCAGGGCCACAAAGCCGCCGGTGACGGAGGCGGTCCGGGTGCCCCCGTCCCCCTGGAGCACGTCGCAGTCGATGGTGATGGTTCTGGGGCCAAGGGCCTCCAGATCCACCGCGCCCCGGAGGGAGCGGCCCACCAGCCGCTGAATCTCGGCGCTTCTGGGGGCCAGCTTCAGCTTGGACACGTCCCGCTTGCTCCGCTCCCGGTTGGCCCGGGGGAGCATGGAATACTCCGCCGTGACCCAGCCCCCGTGGAGCACATGGGGCGGCACCCGCTCTTCAACGGAGGCGTTGCACAGAACCACCGTGTCCCCTGCCCGGATCAGGCAGCTGCCCTCTGCAAATTTGGTAAAGCCAGGCTCCATGGAAACCTTCCGGAGCTGGTCGTTTCTTCTTCCGTCCTGTCTCATAGGGCCCTCCTTACAGCAAGGCGTTTACAAAGTCCCTGGCGTCAAAGGGCATGAGATCCTCGGCCTTTTCGCCCACGCCGATGAACTTCACGGGAATCTGCAGGGCGTCGGCCACGGCAATGACGATGCCGCCCTTGGCGGTGCCATCCAGCTTCGTGAGGGCCATGGCGGTGACGCCCGCAATCTCCTTAAACTGCTTGGCCTGCAGAAGGCCGTTCTGGCCTGTTGTGGCATCCAGCACCAGGAGCACCTCCTTGTCCGCGTCGGGCAGCTCCCGGTCAATAATCCGGCTGATCTTGTTCAGCTCATTCATGAGGTTGGCCTTGTTGTGGAGGCGTCCGGCGGTGTCGCAGAGAATCACGTCGGCCCCCCGGGACTTGGCGGCCTGGATGCCGTCATACACCACGGCGGCGGGGTCGGCTCCCTCATGCTGGCGGACGATGTCCGCCCCGGTGCGCCCGGCCCAGATCTCCAACTGGTCCGCGGCGGCGGCCCGGAAGGTGTCTCCGGCGCACATGAGCACCCTCTTCCCCTGGTCGGAGAGCTGCTTTGCCAGCTTGCCGATGGTGGTGGTCTTGCCCACACCGTTGACGCCGATGACCAGCACCACGGAGGGCTTGGTGCCCAGGCGCAGGGCCGTGTCTCCCACGTTCAGCATATCCACCAGAATGTCCTTCAGGGCCTCCTTGGCCGCCTCCGGCTCGTGGATGCGCTCCTCCTTCGCCCGGCGGCGCAGGGCCTCCACGGCCTTTCCGGAGGTCTCCACGCCCAGATCCGCCAGAATCAGGCACTCCTCCAGCTCGTCGTAGAACTCGTCGTCCAGGCTGGAAAAGCCGGAAAAGACGGTTCCCAGGGTGCTGGCCATGGCCTTTCTGGTTTTGGTCAGACCCTCTTTGATCTTATTGAAAAATCCCATGGTTGTTCTCCTTTTACTCTATGATTCCCAGTTCCCGCTCCATCTGATTCAAATCCATGTGGAGAATTTTGGACACGCCCTGCTCCTGCATGGTGACGCCGTAGAGGACGTCCGCCGCCTCCATGGTGCCCCGGCGGTGGGTGATGACAATGAACTGGGTTTTTTCGCACAGGTGGTGCAGATAGCTGGAATACCGCTCCACGTTCCGGTCGTCCAGAGCCGCGTCGATCTCGTCCAGCATACAGAAGGGCGTGGGCCGCACCTTCAAAATGGCAAAGTACAAAGCGATGGCCACAAAAGCCTTCTCTCCGCCGGAGAGGAGGGTGATGGTCTTCAGCTGCTTTCCGGGGGGCTGCACCCGAATCTCGATGCCGCAGGTGAGGGGGTTCTCCGGGTCCTCCAGAACCAGGGCGCCCTTGCCGCCTCCGAACATCTCCGTAAAGGTCTGCTGGAAATACAGGTCAATCTTATTGAATTCCGTCACAAAGATGGTGGTCATCTCTGCGGTGATGTCCCGGATGATGCTCTCCAGCTCCCGCTTGGCGGTGAGCACGTCGTCCCGCTGGGAGGCCAGATAGGAATAGCGCTCATTTACCCGGGCGTACTCGTCAATGGCCCCCAGGTTGGGAGTGCCGATGGCGGCGATTTTCCGCTTCAGCTCTCCGATGCGCCGGTTGCCAGAGGCCACGGACTCCAGCTCCGCCCGCTCCGATTGGGCAGTGGAGGGGGTGAGACCGTAGGTGTCCCACAGCTTGTCGATCACCTGCCGCTCCTCCATGGCCGTGGTGACCTTCTTCTGCTCCAGGAGGGCGCAGGCCCGCTCCATGGTGAGAATGGACTTGTTCTTCTCCTGGGCCTCCCGCTCCGCCCGGGTCTTCTGGGCCTCAGCCGCCGCCCGGTCCTCCAGGGCGCCGGTCAGGTTCTTCTGCTGATTTTGAAGATTTTTGTCGTTTTCATCCTTCTCCAGCCGGCATTTATCCATCTCCGCCCGGAGGCGGTCGTTGTCCGCCTCATAGGTCTGAACCAGGGCCAGCTTCTGGCTCCGGTCTCCCTCCATGGCGGAGCACAGCTCCTCCAGCCGCTGCACATTCTCCTGGGCGGAGCGGCGCTCGGCCTCCAGGGCGGCGATGTCCGTCTTCCGGGCCGTGACCAGGGAGGTGAGGCTCTCCGACTGCCGGGCGGCGTCGGACTGATCCCGGCTCAGGGTGTCCAGGGTGTTCTCCGTGTCCTCCAGCTGATAGCGCAATGTCTCCAGCTGGCCCCGGATGGTGGCCGCCCGCTCCCGGTCAGACCGGGTTCTGTCCTCCAGAGACCGGAGCTCCTTTTGGGAGGCCTCCGCTGCGTCGTTCAGGGCCTGGAGCAACACCCGGTGCTGCTTCTCCTCGCCGGTCAGCCGGAGAACCTGATCCTCGGCTGCCCGGAGCTGCTCCCTGGCGGCGGTGAGCTCAAACTCCGTCTTATCCACACTCCGCTGGGCCTCTCCCAGCTGCTCCTCCAGCTGCTCCTTTTGGCTCTTTAAGGAGGCCTCCTGCTCATTCAGCCGCTTCAGCTCATTGGCCCGGGAGAGAAGGCCCGCCTCCTTGGCCACGGAGCCGCCGGTCATGGAGCCGCCGGGATTCATAACCTGGCCGTCCAGGGTCACGATTTTGAACCGGCTCCGGTACTGCTTCGCCATGGCGATGGCGCAGTCCAGATCCTCCACAATCACAATCCGGCCCAGGAGGTTGTCCACCACGGCCCGGTAGGTGTCCTGGCACTGCACCAGGCGGGAGGCAATGCCCACAAAGCCCCGGCAACTCTCCACCCCGCTCTCCTGGAGATACCGGGGGGTGATGGCGTTTAAGGGGAGGAAGGTGGCCCGTCCGTTCCCCGTGCGCTTCAGATATCCGATGGCCGCCTTGGCGTCCGCCTCCGTGCCCACCACGATCTGCTGCATGGCGGCGCCCAGGGCGATTTCAATGGCAGTGGTGAAGGCATCCTCCGTGTGAATCAGCCGGGAGACCG
>JALETK010000109.1 GCA_022781505.1 Clostridiales bacterium
GAGCCACAAGGGCTTCTCCGCCGGAAGCTACAAGGATCTCACCCGGGTGGCCTGGCTGAACCCCGCCATGTGGGCGGAGCTGATGCTGGAAAACCGGGACAACATGCTCTTTGAGCTGGACACTCTGCTGGAGCATCTCCGGGCATACCGGGACAGCATCGCGGAAAGCGATTTTGAAACCCTCCGCCGTCTCCTGGAGGAGGGCAGAACCATCAAAGCGGAGGTGGATGGAAGATGACAACCATCGAGGTAACAGCCTCCAGAAGCTACCCTGTGGAAATCGGCCACGGGCTTCTGGACAGCCTGGGAAGCAAGGCCGCTGCCCTGGTCCGGGGCCGCCGGGCCGCCATTGTGTCGGACAGCGCCGTGTACCCTCTGTACGGCGGGGCGGTGCAGGACTCTCTGGCGGCAGCGGGATTCCAGGTCTGCGCCTTTGTCTTTCCCCAGGGCGAGCAGTCCAAAAACGGAGAGACCTACCTGCGGCTCCTGAGCTTCCTGGCGGAGCACGGCCTCACCCGGGCGGACCTTCTGGTGGCCCTGGGAGGCGGCGTCACAGGAGACCTCACGGGCTTTGCCGCCGCCACCTACCTCCGGGGAGTGGCCTATGTCCAGGTGCCCACCACCCTTCTTGCCATGGTGGACAGCTCCGTGGGCGGGAAAACCGCCATTGACCTGCCCGCCGGAAAAAATCTGGCCGGCGCCTTTTACCAGCCCAGCCTGGTGCTCTGTGACACGGCCCTTCTGGCCACCCTCCCCCGCCCCATCTTCCGGGATGGCTGCGCCGAGGCCATCAAATACGGCATTCTCCGGGGCGGCTCTCTCTTCCGGGCCCTTCAGGAGCCCCGGTCCTGGGAGGCGCCGGAGGACTTGATTGCCCAGTGCATCACCATCAAGCGGGATACCGTGGGCCGGGATGAGTTCGACACCGGCTGCCGCCAGCTTCTGAATCTGGGCCACACCATTGGCCACGCCGTGGAGGCGGGCAGCGGCTTCTCCCTCTCCCACGGCCAGAGCATCGCCGTTGGCATGGCGGCCATTGCCCGGGCGGCTGTCTCCTTCGGCCTGTGCGCCCCGGAGACCCGGGATGCAATCCTTGATCTCCTGGGGCGCTATGACCTGCCCACCACCACGGACCAGACCCCGGAGGCCCTGTGCGCCATTGCCCTGGGGGACAAGAAGCGTCAGGGCAACACCATCACCCTGGCCGTTCCCCGGGAGATCGGCCGCTGTGAGCTTCTCACAATTCCCGTGGAGGCTCTGGGAGACTGGATTCGGGAGGGGATTTCATGAACCTGCAGCTCATCCCCGCCAAGCTCCGGGGAACCGTCCCCGCCATTGCCTCCAAGTCCATGGCCCACCGGCTTCTCATCTGCGCCGCCCTTGGAAGCTCCCCGGTGACCCTCTCCTGCCCGGAGCGCTCCCGGGACATTGAGGCCACCGCCCGGTGTCTCAGGGCCATGGGGGCGGACATTCAGGCAACCTCCGAGGGCTGCACCCTCATCCCCGGCCTCTGGCGCAGCCCCTGCTTCCTTCCCTGCGGGGAGAGCGGCTCCACCCTGCGCTTCCTTCTGCCCGTGGCAGGCGCCCTGGGGCTGGAGGCAGAATTCTCCATGGAGGGCCGGCTCCCCCAGCGGCCCCTTTTCCCGCTGGACCGGGAGCTGGAGGCCCACGGCCTCACCCTGGAGCGGCCCCGGGAGGACCTGCTCCGGATTCGGGGGCAGCTTCGCCCGGGAGATTACCGGCTTCCGGGGAATGTGTCCAGTCAGTTCATCTCCGGTCTGCTCCTGGCCCTGCCGCTCCTCTCCGGCACCAGCACCCTGACGGTGACGGGGCGGCTGGAGTCC
This sequence comes from Clostridiales bacterium, assembly GCA_022781505.1. GTDB lineage: Bacteria > Bacillota > Clostridia > Oscillospirales > Oscillospiraceae > Faecousia. Next base: position 1,845 of record JALETK010000109.1, read on the forward strand.
GCCCCCTATGTGGGCATGACCCTGTCCTGCCTGAAGGCCTTCGGCATCTCCCTCTCCGGCCCTCCCTACCACATCTCCCCCGCCCCCTTTTCCGGCCCCGGGGAGCTGACGGTGGAGGGGGACTGGTCAAACGCCGCCTTCTGGCTGGCGGCAAACACCCTGGGAAGTGACATTCAGGTGACGGGTCTGTCCCGTTCCTCCCTCCAGGGCGACCGGGTCATCGCCTCCCTCCTTCCCAAGCTGGGAAGCTCCTGCCTCGCGGATGTGTCCAACACCCCCGACCTGGTGCCCATTCTGGCGGTAGCCGCCGCCGGGCGGCCGGGAGAGACCCACTTTGTGGGGGCGGGGCGGCTTCGCATGAAGGAGTCCGACCGGATTGCCACAGTCTGCGCCATGCTCCGGAGCCTGGGAGTGCAGGTGCGGGAGGAGGCCCACAGCCTCACGGTCACAGGAGGCCCCCTCACAGGCGGTGTGGTGGACGCGGCGGGAGACCACCGCATTGCCATGGCCGCCGCCATCGCCGCCACCGCGGCCTCCGGGCCCGTGACACTGCTGGGAGCCCAGGCCGTGGAGAAATCCTATCCCCGCTTCTGGCAGGACTACCGGGCCCTGGGCGGCATTGCAAAGGAGGTAACCCCATGAGCAGCACTTACGGCGAAAATCTTCGCCTCACCATTTTCGGCCAGTCCCACTCCCCCGCCATCGGCGTCACCCTGGAGGGCCTGCCCGCGGGAATTCCCATTGACCCGGACCGGCTCCAGGCCTTTTTGAACCGGCGGGCCCCGGGGCAGAGCCCCACGGCCACGGCCCGGCGGGAGGCGGATTGCCCTCAATTCCTCTCCGGCCTCCGGGAGGGCCGCACCTGCGGAGCCCCTCTAACCGCCGTCATTGCCAACACGGACACCCGCTCCGGGGACTATGCCAATCTGCTGGACTGCCCCCGTCCCGGCCACGCGGACTTCACAGCCCAGGAGAAATTCCACGGCTTTCAGGACCCGGCGGGCGGCGGCCACTTCTCCGGGCGTCTCACCGCCCCTCTGTGCATCGCCGGAGGCATCTGCCTGCAGATTCTGGAGCGCCACGGAGTCACCGTGGCCGCCCACATCCAGTCCATCGGCCAGGTTGCAGACGAGGCCCTGGACCCGGTGCATCCGGATCTCAGCCGCCTTTGTGATGTTGGCCCCCTCCGGGTGCTGTCTTCGGACCGGGGCCGGGAGATGGAGGCCGCCATCTTAAGGGCCAAGTCCCAGGGAGACTCCCTGGGGGGTGTCATTGAGTGCGTGGCCCTGGGCCTTCCCGCCGGGCTGGGAGACCCCATGTTCGGGGGCATGGAGAACCGCATCGCCCAGGTGGTCTTCGGCATCCCTGCCATCCGGGGCCTGGAATTCGGAACGGGCTTCGCCGCCGCCGCCATGACCGGCAGCAGCCACAATGACCCCTTCTGCATAGAAGACGGCAGCGTGCGAACCAAGACCAACCACCACGGTGGGATTCTGGGGGGCATCACCAGTGGAATGCCCCTTATATTCCGGGCCGCCGTCAAGCCCACCGCCTCCATCGCCCAGGTGCAGCAAAGCGTGTCTCTCTCCCGGGGCCTGGAGCAGCCCCTGGAAATCCGGGGCCGTCACGACCCCTGCATCGTCCCCCGGGCCGTGCCCTGCCTGGAGGCAGCGGCCGCCATTGCCATTTACGACGCCATATTGGAAAGAGAAAAAGGAGGAACCTCATGGACCTGAAGGATTACCGGCAGGAGATCGACGCCATTGACGACCAGCTTGTGGATCTCTTCCACCGCCGCATGGAGGTGGCCGCGGAGATTGCCGCCTATAAAAAGGAGAAGGGCCTGCCCGTCCTGGACGCAGGCCGGGAGCGGGAGAAAATCAAGGACCTCACCGGGAAAATGCCCCCGGAGCTCCGGAACTACACCAGCGTCCTGTACTCCTCCCTGTTCGAGCTCAGCCGCTCTTATCAAAACCGCCAGCTCCTGCGCTACACGGAGCTGTACAACCGGATTGCCGATGCCATCGAGCACACCACACCCCTGTTCCCCCAGGACGCCACCGTGGCCATCTGCGGGGTGGAGGGTGCCTTCGCCCAGATCGCCTGCGAGAAGCTGTTTCCCCGCCCCTTCCTCCTCTATATCAACAGCTTCGAGGGGGTTTTCTCCGCCATTGAGAGCGGCCTGTGCCAGTACGGCGTGGTGCCTCTGGAGAACAGCACCGCAGGCTCCGTGAAGAAAATCTACGACCTCATGATCTCCCACCGCTTCTCCATCGTCCGCTCCGCCCGCTTGAAGGTGGATCACAACCTCCTGGCCAAGCCCGGCACCCGGCTGGAGGACGTGAAGGAGATCTTCTCCCACGAGCAGGCCATCGGCCAGTGCGCCCAGTTCCTGAAGACCCTGGGGCCGGAGGTGAAGCTCACAGTCTGCGAGAACACGGCCATGGCCGCCAAGCTGGTTGCCCAGTCGGAGCGGCGGGACGTAGCTGCCATCTGCTCCCGGAACTGCATGGAGCTCTACGGCCTGAAGTGCCTCCGGAGCGCCATCCAGGACAGCGGCAACAACTACACCCGCTTCATCTGCATCTCCAAAAACCTGGAAATCTACCCCGGCGCCGACCGCACCAGCATCATGCTGGCCACGGCCCACAAGCCCGGCGCCCTGTACAAGCTCCTGGCCCGGTTCTACGCCCTGGGCATCAACATCACCAAGCTGGAGAGCCGCCCCATCCCCGACCGGGATTTTGAATTCATGTTCTACTTTGACCTGGAGACCTCCATCTACTCCCAGGAGTTCGTCCAGATCATCTGCGAGCTGTCCGCCAGCTGCGAGGAGTTCACCTACCTGGGCTCCTATTCCGAGGTGGTATAGATGGGCGGCTACGGACTTCTGGGGCGCACCCTGGGCCACAGCTACTCCCCCGCCATCCATGCCCTTTTGGGCGATTATCCCTATGCCCTCTACGAAAAGGAGCCGGAGGAGTTGGAGGAATTTCTGCTCCAGGGCCCCTGGGACGGCCTCAATGTGACCATTCCTTACAAAAAGGCCGTGGTGCCCTACTGTCAGGCCCTGTCCCCCCTGGCCAAGGCCCTGGGCAGCGTCAACACCCTCCTCCGCCGCCCGGACGGGAGCCTTTACGGGGACAATACCGACGCCTGGGGCTTTGGTCAGATGCTGAAGCCCTTCCCCTGCGCCGGGAAAAAGGCCCTGGTGCTGGGCTCCGGCGGAGCCTCCGTCACCGTGCAGCAGGTGCTCCGCCAGGCGGGGGCGGAGGTCACGGTGATCTCCCGCAGGGGCCCTGACAACTACGACAATCTGGCCCGCCATCGGGACGCCCGGATTCTGGTGAACACCACCCCTGTGGGCATGTACCCCAAGGTGGGCGTCAGCCCCGTGGATCTCCGCGAGCTTCCCGGGCTGGAGGCGGTTCTGGATGTGGTGTACAATCCCGTGCGGACAAAGCTCATCCTGGAGGCGGAGGCCCTGGGCATCCCCCACGCCAGCGGCCTTACGATGCTGGTGGGCCAGGCGGCCCGTTCCTCGGAGCTGTTTACGGGGCAACCCGTGGCCCCGGAGCGCCTGACAGACACGGAGCGCCGGATTGCCCGCTCCATGGAGAACATCATCCTCATCGGTATGCCCGGCAGCGGCAAGACCACCCTGGGAACCCGCCTGGCCCGGAAGCTGGGCCGGCCCTTCGCCGACTCGGACGCCCTTCTGGCAGAGCGCTGCGGCATGGGCGCGGGGGACTATCTCAGCCGGTACGGGGAGGTGGCCTTCCGCTCCCTGGAAACCCAGGTGCTGGAGGAGCTGGGCAAGGCCTCTGGCCTGGTCATTGCCACCGGCGGGGGCTGTGTCACAAGGCCGGAGAATTATGCCCTTCTTCACCAGAACGGCACCCTGTTCTTCCTCACCCGCAGCCTGGAAAAGCTCCCCACCAAGGGCCGCCCCCTCTCGGGGGCCCAGGGGGTGCAGGCCCTGTATGAGGCCCGTCGGGCTTCTTACCTGGCCTTTTCCGACCATGTGATCTCCAACGACGGCTCCTTGGACGAGACCGTGAAGCAAATTCTGGAGGTGCTGTCCCAATGAAATTTCTGATTTTGAACGGCCCAAACCTCAATCTCCTGGGTCTCCGGGAGCCGGGGATATACGGCACGGGAACCTATGAGGAGCTGTGCCGCCTGATTGCCCGGGAGGCCGCCCGGCTGGGCGTGGAGGCGCAGTGCTTCCAGACAAACCACGAGGGAGTTCTGGTGGACAAAATCCAGGAGGCCTACGGAGTCTTTGACGGGATTGTGATCAACCCCGCCGCCTATACCCACACCAGCGTGGCCCTTCTGGACGCGGTCAAGGCCGTGTCCATCCCCACGGTGGAGGTGCATATCTCCGACGTATCCCAGCGGGAATCCTTCCGCCAAATCTCCTACATCCGGGCCGCCTGCCTCAAAACCATCACCGGCCACGGCTTCCGGGGCTATGTGGAGGCCATAGAATACCTGAAAGCGCACCTGGAGAATCGGTAATCCCCCACTGTCATCCTGAGGCACAGCCGAAGGATCTCATGCACCAGAGCCCCGTGTCGGAAGTCTTCTGCGTGAGATCCTTCGCCTTTGGCTCAGGATGACAAGGCGGGGGTGCGGCGCATTGGTACGGGGCTGCCAAGCATATTTGCGCTGCTGTCCGGCGGGGGCAAGACCCCCCCCCAACGGGTACACAGTCGGGGGCCCGGTGCACTGTCGAAGCCCGCACCGTAGGGCGGGGGTCTTGCCCCCGCCGCCCGCTCGCCAGAACCGATGCACTCCCGCCATATCGCACAACCTCCCACATGTCATCCTGAGGCGCAGCCGAAGGATCTCATGCACCAGCCCCCACTGTCATCCTGAGGCGCAGCCGAAGGATCTCACGCACCAACCCCCACTGTCATCCTGAGGCGCAGCCGAAGGATCTCTCGCACCAGCCCCCACTGTCATGCTGAGGCGCAGCCGAAGGATCTCACGCATTGGGGTTCCGTATTGAAACCCTTCTGCGCCAGATCCTTCGCCTTTGGCTCAGGATGACAAGGCGGAGATGCGGCGGTGAATGACAGGTTTGGAACCGCTTGCCCAAATACAGCGCCGCCCCCTCTGACAGGCTGTCAGAAGGGGCGGCGCATGATTATGTTGCCTGCTCGCAGAGCCATTGGGACAGAAGATATGCATACTTCCCATAAAGATGTACCCCGTCGCCGCTGTACTCCTCCCGGAGATAGCCCTCCTCATCCTCGAACACCGGCCGGGGGTCCAGGCAGAAGACGTGCTCTCCGTCTGCCAGGGTCTCCAGCGCGTCGTTGACCTCCCCCAGGTGCCCGGGGGTGAAGTAGCTGGCGGAGGCAGCCTTGCTCCGGGAGACACCGTAAATCTTGAGAATGTACACATCCGCCTCCGGCTCCAGCTCCCGGAGCCGGTTCACCATCTCTCCGTAGGCGTTTGTCAGGGATTCCAGGGGATAGCCGCACTCGTTGATCCCCAGCATAACGTAAATCTTTCCGTAATCCCGATCCTCCAGGAGGCCCTCCAGGTCCGTCTCGCCGAAGTTGTCGTCCCAGGTCCAGGTGGAAAAGGCCCGGAAGACGTTCATTCCCACATCCGCGAAGTAGTCCGCCTGACCCAGGCGGCCATACTGGGAGACGCCCACCATCCGGGAATCCCCGATGAACAGCGCATCGTCAAAATAATGCTCGTCCTCCCCGTACACCGCCACAGGAGGCGGCTCCGTGGTGGGTTCCGTGGTGGGTTCCGTGGTCGGTTCGGTCGTGGGTTCCGTGGTAGGCTCCGTTGCCGGTTCCGTAGTGGGCTCCGTGGTTGGCTCCGTGGTGGGCGCAGGGGTGTCCCGAAGCCGCCGGGCGGTTATGAGATCCGTGTCATCCTTCAGCATGAGAAAGGGCACGGCCATAGACGGCACCGTTTCATAGCCCCCCAGGTTGCTCTGAAGCTCCCCCTTCCAGCGAATCCCCAGAATCCAGACTGCGACGGTTCCCAGCAGAATCAGCGCCGTCAGAATCATCGCTCCGATTTTTTTCATCATACTTCCCCCCTAAAAGCTGAAATACAGAAACGGGTCATTGGTGGAAACCGCCATACAGTAGACAGCGGCCCAGAATAAAACCAGCACAATCCCCGTGCCCAGGGGCTTTGTGCGGATTCGCTCCCAGAGCTTTCCCGGCCAGGGCATGGCAAACACAAAGCAAGCCAGAAGCAAAAGGCCATATTGCTTTCCATACAGAAGATAATCCCCAGCCAGGACGGCGACGCCTTTCGCGCCAATGGGGAACAGCCGCCCCAGATAGGTCAGAAGCGCCCCCGGCTCCTTCATGGCAAACAGCAGCCAGGACAGTGGGATAACCCCCAGCATGTACAGGTGGGACAGCACCCGGCTTTTGTCCAGAAGCCGCCCCAGCCACAGCCGCTCCATGGCAATGAGGAAAAACTGGGCCAGGCCCCAGAGGAGGAAATTCCAGGTAATCCCATGCCACAGGGCCGTGAGAAGCCAGACAATCAGCAGATTCCGGTACATCCGGAGCTTCCCTTTGCGGTTTCCCCCCAGGGGGATGTACACATACGTCCGGAACCAGGCCCCCAGGGTGATGTGCCAACGCCGCCAGAAGTCCCGGATGGAGCGGGCGGCATAGGGGTGGTCGAAATTCTCCGGAAGCCGGAAGCCCAGCATTTTGCCCAGGCCAATGGCCATGCGGGAGTAGCCGCAGAAGTCGAAGTACAGCTGGAAGGAATAGGCAAAGATTCCCATCCATGCCAGGGGCGTGGAGACGCTCTCATAGCCGATGGTCCCCAGCTGCCGCCACAGAACCCCCATCCGGTCCGCCAGCAGCAGCTTCATGGACAGCCCCAGGATAAACTCCCGCAGGCCTTCGTCATAGCCCTCCAGGCTGTACGCCCGGGCCCGCACCTGACCCTCCAGCTCCGCCGGGGCCATGAGCGGGCCGGACAGGAGCTTGGGAAACAGGAGCTGCCCTGCGGAGAAGGTCAGAAGGCTCCCGGTGGGGCTCATGCCGCCCCGGGCCACCTCCATAAGATATGCCGCCAGCTGGAAGGTATAGAAGCTGATGCCCAAAGGCAGCCCCACCCCCGAGAGCCCTGCGTACTTAAAGCCCAGGAGGATTCCGAAGAGCAGGACGAGCCCAACCGTGAGCACCGCCCGCTTATGGGCCGTCCGCCCCAGCAAACGCCCCAGGAACCAGACCCCAAGCCCCAGCCCCAGGAAGAGTCCCAGGCACCAGGGCCGGTCCCAGGTGCCCATGGCGTAGAAGCCCAGACCGCCCAGGCACAGTGTCACGTTCCGGAGCCGCGCCGGCGTCACATAATATGCCACAAGGAAGCAGGGCAGAAAGATAAATACAAACTGCAGTGTGTTAAATCCCATATTCTCTCTCTTATTCTCTCTTTAAAGGTTCGTTATGCCTGAACGAACTGACTGTTGTAAAGCCGTGCGTAGAAGCCCTGCCGCCGCAGGAGGGCTTCGTGGGTGCCCTGCTCGATGATCTGCCCATCTCGCATGACGAGAATCACATCCGCCTCCTGAATGGTGGACAGCCGGTGGGCCACAATGAAGCTGGTCCGTCCCTCCATCAGCTGGGCAAAGGCCTTCTGAATCCGCTGCTCCGTGCGGGTGTCAATGGAGGAGGTGGCCTCGTCCAGAATCAGCATGGGGGGCAGACACAGCATCACCCGGGCGATGCACAGAAGCTGCTTCTGCCCCTGGGAGAGGGAGCCGCCGGACTCCCCGATCACCGTGTCATAGCCCTGGGGCAGCCGCCGGATGAAGCTGTGGGCATGGGCCGCCCTGGCCGCCGCCTGAATCTCCTCCTCCGTGGCGTCGGGTCTTCCCATGGCGATGTTCTCCCGGATGGTTCCCGCCTTCAGCCAGGTGTCCTGCAGCACCATGCCGAAGCTCCTGCGGAGATCCTCCCGGGTCATATCCCGGGTGGAGACGCCGTCCACCCGGATGTCGCCCCCGTCCACATCATAAAACCGCATCAGGAGGTTGATCATGGTGGTCTTGCCGCAGCCCGTGGGGCCCACAATGGCCACCCGCTGGCCGGGGCGCACATGGAGGCTGAAGTTCTGAATGAGAGGCTTGTCCTTGGTGTAGGAGAAGGAAACATGGTCAATGTCCACCTGTCCCCGGGCATGATCCAGCCGCACCGGGCTGGCGGGGTCCGGGGTCCGGGCGGGCGCCTCGATCAGGTCAAAGACCCGGCCGGCACAGGCCAGGGCGTTCTGCAGCTCCGTGACCACCCCGGAGATCTCGTTGAAGGGCTTGGTGTACTGGTTGGCATAGCTCAGGAAGCTGGTGAGGCCGCCCACGGTGATGCCCCCGGACATGCAGGACAGGGCTCCCGTAAGGCCCACCCCCGCGTACACCAGGGCGTTCACAAACCGGGTGCTGGGATTGGTGATGGAGGAGAAGAAGATGGCCCGGAGGGAGCATTTGCGCAGCTCCTCGTTCACCTGGTCAAACTCCGCCTGGCTCTTGTCCTGGTGTCCAAAGGCCTGAACCACCTTCAGCTCTCCGATGGTCTCGTCAATGAGAGCCGTCTGCCGCCCCCGGGTCTCGGACTGGAGCCGGAACATGGAGTAGGTACGGCTGGCCACGAACCTGGCCACCAGCAAAGACACCGGCGTGATGAGAATCACCACCAGGGCGATTTTCCAGTTCAGCCGGAGCATGAACACCAGGGTTCCCAGAATGGTCATGACCCCTGTGAGCAGCTGGGTAAAGCCCATAAGGAGGCCGTCGGCGAACTGATCCACGTCCGCAATCACCCGGCTCACCGTCTGGCCCTGGGGATGGGCGTCCAAATAGGAAAGGGGCAGCTCCTGAATGTGGCAGAAGGCCTCCTGGCGCACGTCCCGCACCACGGCGAAGGTAATCCGGTTGTTCATCTCTCCCATGCACCACTGGGCAAGGGCGCTGCCCGATGCCACCAGGGCAATCTGCAGCAGGATTTTTCCCATGGCCGCAAAGTCCACCTGATTGGTTCCCACGATACAGTCCACCGCCCGGCCCACCAGAATGGGCACATAGAGCTGCAGGGCCACCGTTGCCAGGGCCAGCACCAGGGAGGCCACAAGCTGGGGCCGGTAGGGCCCAATGCGCCGGAGCACCTTTTTAAGGACCCGGCCCTGTCCGTCCTTTTTAGCCATTGGCTGCTTCCTCCTTCCGGAACTGAGAATCGTAGATTTCCCGATAGACCTGGCAGGACTCCAGGAGCGCCTCATGGGCGCCCTGGCCCACCACATGACCGTCCTCCAGCACCAGAATCCGATCCGCTCCCCGGATGGAGGCGGCCCGCTGGGAGACGATGAAGGTGGTGGGGGCAGGGTTCATGGCGGCAATGGCCTGCCGGAGCCCCGCGTCCGTGGCATAGTCCAGGGCGGAGGCGCTGTCGTCCAGAATGAGGATTTCGGGCTTTCTTACAAGGGCTCTCGCAATGGTGAGCCGCTGCCGCTGGCCGCCGGAGAGATTGGTGCCACCCTGCTCCACAGGAGTGTCCAGTCCCTGGGGCTTTCCCTTCACAATCTCCAGGGCCTGGGCGATGCGGAGGGCCTCCTCCAGCTCCCCTTCCGTGGCGTCCTCCTTCCCCCACAGGAGGTTGGAGCGGATGGTTCCCCGGAATAATACCGCCTTCTGGGGCACCACGCCGATGCGCTGCCGCAGGGCCGCCGGCTCCAGCTCCCGCACGTCGGTGCCGTCCACCAGCACCTGGCCCCGGCTCACGTCATAGAACCGGGGGATGAGGTTCACCAGTGTGGACTTGCCGGAGCCGGTGCCTCCGATGATGCCGATGGTCTCCCCGGGTCTGGCCCGGAAGCTCACGTCGGAGATGGCCTCCCCGGAGGCTCCGGCATAGCCCATCCCCACCTGGCGGAACTCCACCTCGCCCCGGCCCTGAAGGGCCTTCGTCCCGGGGGCCTGGCTGGAGCGCACCTCCAGCACCGCCTGAATCCGGTTGCCGCAGGCCACGGCCTTGGTCATGGTGATAATGAGGTTGGCAAACTTAATGAGCTCCACCAGAATCTGAGACATGTAATTGTAGAGCGCCACCACCTGCCCCTGGGTCAGCCGTCCGGACTGAACCTGCAGGCCGCCGGTGTAGAGGAGGGCCACCACGGCCACATTCAGAATCACATAGGTCAGGGGGTTCAGCAGATTGGAAATCCGGCCCACCCGGAGCTGAAGCCGGTTCAGGGTCTCGTTCCGCCGGGCGTACTCCCGGACTTCATCCTTTTCCTTCCGGAAGGCCCGGAGCACCCGTACACCCGCCAGGTTCTCCCGGGTGGCGGAGGTCACCTGATCCAGTCCCCCCTGCACCCTGCGGTACATGGGAATGGTGGTGAGGATAATGGCAAACACCACCGCCAGGAGCACCCCAATCACCACGGCAAACACCGAGGCGCTGGGCAGGTCAATGGTAAAGGCCATGATCATGGCGCCAAACACCACAAAAGGAGACCGGAGCAGCAGCCGCAGGGCCAGGTTCACGCCGTTTTGCACCTGGTTCACGTCGCTGGTCATGCGGGTGATCATGGTGGCGGTGCCCAGGGAGTCCAGCTCCGTATAGGACAGGCTCTGGACATGGGCAAAGAGCTTGCTCCGCAGCCGGGCGGAGAAGCCCGTGGCCGCCTTGGCCGCAAAGTACTGGGCCGTGATGGAGCTGGCCAGCCCCACCACCGCCAGCAGCACCAGAATGCCGCAGCGCCCGAAAATATAGTCCCGCCGCCCCTGGGCAATGCCCACGTCAATGATCGAGGTCATGACCAGGGGCACAAACAGCTCAAACAGAGCCTCCAGGAGCTTAAACAGGGGCCCGAGAACGCATTCTTTTCGGTAGTCCCTCAGATAAACCAGAAGCTTCTTCACAGTTTCTTCCTCCATCCTTTTTTTCCGCTCCTTATTATACCTCCCGGCCCCAAAAGAATCAACCAGGATTTCCCCATGTGACAGCAATCGACTTGCAATCTCCGTTAAAATGTGATAAAGTGACACCGTGCATTCTATTCTGGGAAGCCCCAGGAGGTATTTGGGGAGTTGCCCCATATATGCCGTAGAGAACGGGCTTGACCAGGGGTGTTGATTACGGTTGCAAATGGTTACAAGAGTTGCAACGGCGCGGGAGCGCCCAAGCCTTCTCCCGGGGAGAAGGTGCCCCAGTGCGCACACTGACAGATGAGGAACGGCGACAGCTTCCAAATCGGAATGCAGTCTCTCAGTGGGGAGGCCTGTTGATTCGAGTTACAGACTGTCATACGTTACGTCAAGCAGCCCTGCAACCCACTGGCGCGGCAGCGCCCAAAGGCTTCTCCCG
>JALETK010000111.1 GCA_022781505.1 Clostridiales bacterium
CTGGTCATGATGCGCCGGGCCGGAATCGACGTGTGCACTGTGGGCATCAACGGAAAAACCGTATACGGCAGCCGGGACATCGGCATTGTGGCAGATCTGGAGCTGGGCGAGATGGATCTGACCAATCTGGAAGGGATCATTCTGCCCGGCGGTCTGGGGGGCGTGGCCTCCATCAAGGCAAGCCAGGCCGCTCTGGATGCCGTGAAGTTCGCCTATGAAAACCACAAACTGGTGGCCGCTATCTGCGCTGGCCCCACGGTTCTCGCCCAGCTTGGCATCACCGACGGGAAAAATGCCACATGCTACCCCGGGTGTGAAACGCAGATGGGCTCTGCACTTATGGTTCCCGATGCTGCCGCTGTCACCGATGGGAATGTGATTACCGGCACCTCTGCCGGCTGCGCCATTCCCTTTGCCCTTCAGCTGATCACCGCGTTGAAAGGGAAGGAAGCTGCCGACAGTGTCGCGCAGCAGATCGTGATTCGCTAAAGGAGGCAATACATGGAAGAGAAAAACATCCCGGAACAGGACGTTCTGCCGGTTTCCCCGTCTGTCTCCGAACCGGAGGCCACCGAGGTTCCCGTGTTGGAAGCGCTGACCTTTACCAGCGGGGAAGCCCTGCCGGAACAGCCAACGGAAGCTGCGCCTGTTGCAGAAGCTCCTGTCCCTGCTGCCGGTGACGCTTCTGCCGCTGAGGAGATGCCAGCCGAAGCGGAGGTCGCCCCGCCGGCGGGAATCCCGGATGCCGAACAGGCTGAACCTGTCCCTGAAATACCCGCGCCGGAGCAGGCCTCTCCCGCTGTGGATTTGTCCATTCTGGATGACCCGGAGCTGGAGGAAGTGCTGTTCGCCGAGGAGCCGCCCTCCACTGCTCCCGACAAAGATTTTCAAGACACCAGCAGCAAGGATTTTCAGGAAATGATGGACGCTCCCGCCGCTGAGGAGCAGAAGCCCCCCGTAACCGAACGCCCGCCCCGGAAGGGCCGCCCCAAGCGGAAAAAGGGCGAGGGTCTGCTGGGCATCCCCAATATGCTGGTCACGGTGGTGTGGCTGGCCCTGATTCTCGCCATCGGCGTCACCGCCGGGCGGATGCTCTGGGTCTGCGCGGCGGACGTACTGGCCTTCGGGCGGGAGGATAACCCCGTCACCATTACCATCTATGAGTCCGACTCCATGGACGATATTATCGAAAAGCTCTACAGTAACGGATTGATCCGCTACCGCAGCCTGTTCAAGCTCTACGCGGACATTTCCGATGCCGAGGAAGACATTGACCCCGGCATCTACGACCTGAATACCCGGTATGACTACCACGCGCTGGTGAATATGATGTCCGCCAGTTCCAGCCGTACGGTTGTGGAAAATGTTCTGATCCCCGAAGGCTATACCTGCCGCCAGATTTTTGCCATGCTGGAGGAAAAGCGTATCTGTACCGCACAAGATCTGGCCGCCTACGCCGCCAATGGCGAACTGAAGGATTACTGGTTCCTGGAAAATATGGAACGTGGCCAGGAATACTGTCTGGAAGGCTTCCTGTTCCCGGATACCTACGATTTCTATAAGAACTCCACCCCAAGAGAGGTGCTGGAAAAGCTGCTTGACAACTTTGACCGGCGGTTTGATGAGGAAATGCGGGCCCAGATCGAGATTCTGAACGCCAATGTCACCGGCGGCGGCTACGGTGTCCGGGAAGTTACCATTGTGGCATCCCTGATTGAGAAGGAAGCTGCCGCGCCTGCGGAAGCCCCCGCCATTGCGGGCGTTATCTACAACCGTCTGTTCCGCTGGGACAGTCCCGCCTACCTGAACATCGATGCCTCAATCGTCTACGCACTGGATGGCAAAACCGATTTGACCCGTGAGGATTTGCAGGTGGATTCCCCCTACAATACCTACACCCATACCGGCCTGACCCCCACCCCCATCTCCAACCCCGGCCTGTCAAGCCTGCGGGCCGCGCTGAATCCCGAGAATCACAACTATTACTACTATGTGCTGAACCCCGAAACCGGAATGCACACCTTCTCTACCACCTATGAGGAGCATTCCGCCAATGTGGCAGCCTACGCGGAGGGTCAATGAGAAAACTGGAACTGCTCAGCCCCGCCGGAGATATGGAAAGGCTGAAAATGTCCGTCCTTTACGGCGCGGACGCGGTGTATCTGGCGGGGACCAGCTTTGGTATGCGCTCCTTCGCGGGGAATTTTTCCCCGGAGGAGCTGCCCCGGTCGGTGGCCCTTGCCCACAGCCATGGGGTGAAGGTTCACGTCACTGTGAATACCATGCCCCGGGGAGACGAAGTGCCGAAGCTGCCCGCCCACCTGGAGCTTCTGGACGGGGCGGGGGTGGACGCCCTGATTCTGGCGGATCTGGGAGCCTTTACCCTGGCGGGGAAGTACGCCCCCCACTGCCAGCGCCACATCTCCACCCAGCAGTCCATTTCCAACAGCGTGTGCGCCCGGGCCTGGTATGACCTGGGGGCCAGCCGGGTGGTTCTGGCCCGGGAGCTGAGCCTGGAGGAAATTGCAAGAATCCGGGAGGAGACCCCCCGGGCGCTGGAGATTGAGACCTTCGGCCACGGGGCCATGTGCGTCTCCTATTCCGGACGGTGCCTTCTGTCCAACTATATGACGGGGCGGGACTCCAACCGGGGCGCCTGCGCCCAGCCCTGCCGGTATCAGTACGCCCTGATGGAGGAGAAGCGGCCGGGGGAGTACTTCCCGGTGTTTGAGGATGAGAAGGGAACCTACATCCTCAACTCCCGGGACATGTGCATGATCGACCACCTGGACGACCTGATGAACGCCGGGGTGGACTGCATCAAGATTGAGGGCCGGGCCAAATCCGCCTATTACGCCGCCATTGTCACAGGAGCCTACCGCCACGCCATTGACGCGGTGCAGCAGGGCCTGCCCGTTGACCCGGTGTGGCGGGAGGAGGTGGAGCGGGTGTCTCACCGCATCTATTCCACCGGCTTCTACTACGGCTTCCCGGGGCAGTACACCGAGAGCTCCCGGTACATCCGCCAGTGGCAGGTCTGCGCCATCGTCCAGGACTGCGACGGGGATGGCTGGGCCACCCTAAGCCTGCGGAACAAGTTCTCCGCCGGAGACCAGGTGGAGCTGGTGGGGCCGGACACCAGACCCTTTGCCTTTGAGGCGCCTGTGATGAAGGACGAGGCAGGCCAGAGCCTGGATCAGCCCAGAACCCCCCAGATGGTGTTCCGGATGCAGCTGCCCAAGCCTGTGCCCCCCTATTCCATCCTGCGCCGGGCGGTAGAGCTCTCGGCCAAATAAGAATGTCAGGAGGCCTGTTCAAAACGCGTGGTTCTGAGCGGGCCTCTTTTCTGCGCTATGGGGAATTCAGATACGGAACCGGCGGAAGCCGGAGAAACACGGAGGAGGGAATAACTTTGAACTTATGTAAACCTTTCTGCATTGCTGAGAACAAAAAGCCCAATGTGGTCATTGTCTCCAGGGAATTCAGGCGCCCGGCGGAGATTCTGGCAAGGTATTTGAAGAAAATAACCGATGCGGACTTTACCATTCAGGAGACTACCACCGTCTGCCCCAGCATTCTGCTGAAATCCGCCGATCATGGGGAGAGCGGCTTTCGGTACCGGATTTATGACAAGGATGTGGAATTCGAGGCGGGAAATGAGCAGGCCATGGTCTACGCCGTGTACGACTGGCTGGAGCGGATTGTGGGCTGCCGGTTTTATTCCCGAACCTATGAGTACATTCCCTTTGATGCCAATCTGACGGTCTGCTTTGAGGATTATTCCTATGGGCCGGTGCTGGAGTACCGGGAGATTCTGTACCGGGACTACGGGGACCCGGCGTTTGCGGAGAAGCACAAGCTGGTTCCCAACACCAGGCGGCAGGAGCACTGGGGCTTCTGGAGCCATTCCTTCAAGACCCTCTGCCCGCCGGAGGTTTACTTTGAGGAGCACCCGGAGTATTTCTCCCTCTATGAGGGCAAGCGGGTGGGGGAGAACGCCCAGCTGTGCCTCTCCAACCCCGAGGTTTTTCAGGTGGTTCTGGAAAACCTGAAAAAGTATGTGGCGGAAAAGCCGGAGGCAAAATACTGGTCCGTGTCCCAGAACGACAACGACGCCTACTGCCAGTGCGAAAAATGCCAGGCGATGAATGCGCGGGACGGCTCTCCCATGGGCTCGGTGCTGAATTTCGTGAACCGGATTGCGGAGTATTTTCCGGACAAGGTGATCTCCACCCTGGCCTACTGGTACACCCGAAAGCCCCCCCTGATCACCCGCCCGGGGCCCAATGTACACATTCTCCTCTGCAACATCGAGGCCAACCGGGGTCAGCCCATTGAAACCGACGTCCGCTCTCAGGGCTCCAGGGAGGAGCTGCTGGCGTGGAAGGAAATCTGCTCCAATGTGTTTTTATGGGACTACTGCATTCAGTTCCGCAATCTGGTGAGCCCCTTCCCCAACCTCCGGGTGCTGGGGCCCAACATCCGGTTCTTTGTGGAGAACAACGTCCGCTCCCTGTTCAGCCAGTGCAACCGGGAGATCGGCGGGGAATTCCACGAGCTGCGGGGGTATCTCCTGGCAAAGCTCATGTGGAATCCGGACATCGACGAGCGGGAGGTCATGCTTGACTTCCTGAACGGCTACTACAAGCAGGCTGGGCCGGTGATTCTTCGTTACATCGACCGGATTCACGACGAGATGGAGGCTGCAGGGGGCGAGCTGAACATTTTCGGAGGCCCCCTGGACGCAAAGGACAGCTGGCTGCGGGAGAATGTCTTCCGGGAGTACGAGGGCCTGTTTGAACAGGCGCTGACCCTTACGGAGGGAGACCGGGACACCTGGTTCCGGGTGAAAACCGCCGCCATGGCCATCTGGTACGCGGGAATCGTCCTGGAATACGGCACCCGGGAGGAGAAGCTCCGCCGGATTGAGCGCTTTGCGGAGCAGGTGCGGAAAACCGGCCTTGTGATGGTGGAGGAGTGGAAAATCACCGCGGACAAGTTTATCACCGACGCCATTGCGGCGATTTGACAAAGACAGAGCCGGGAGGCGGGGCCACTGGGGTTCCCGCCTCCCGGCTGATTTTTTCAGGGCTTCCAGATACACTCCCCGGTGATCTCCCGGAGGGTATGTACTCCGCACATCTCCATGGCGTCCTTCAGCTCGCCTGTGAGCTTTTGGACATAGGCGGCCACGCCTGCCGCGCCGCCTCCATAGACGGCGGTGACGAAGGGGCGGCCAATGAGGACGCCCTTGGCCCCCAGGGCCAGGGCCTTGAACACGTCCAGGCCGGTGCGGATGCCGCCGTCCACCAGAACGGTCATCCGGTCTCCCACGGCCTTTGCAATCTCCGGGAGCACCCGGGCCGTGGCCGGAACCTGATCCAGAACCCGGCCACCGTGGTTGGAGACCACAATTCCGGCGGCCCCTGCCGCCAGAGCCTTCTTGGCTCCCCGAAGGGTCATGATTCCCTTCAGAATAAAGGGGACGCCGGCGTATTCGATCATCTCCCGGAGCTCCTCCACGCTCTTGCTGCCGGAGGGGGGATTGGTGTTTTTCAGAAAAGGAAGACCAGCGGCGTCCACGTCCATGCACAGAACCGTGGCGCCCATGGATTTGGCCAGGTCGATTTTCTGAAACACCCGCTCCCGGCTCCAGGGCTTCACCGTGGGAATGGCAAAGCCCTGCCGGGCCATGGCGGCGCAGCCGGTTTCAAAAAAGCTGTCCGAAAGGCCGTCGCCGGTGAAGGCGGCAATCCCTGCCTCCCGGCAGCCCTGCACCATGGCGTTGTCATAGGCCTCCTCGTTCAGCAAATGGCCGTAGTGGGTCTCCACGGCCCCGATGGGGGCGGCAAAGACGGGCAGGGCGAGCTTCTGCCCAAACAGGGTACAGGTGGTATCCACCGGCTCCATGGGGCAGATGGTGTCCATGTTCAGGAAAATCTCCTGCCAGGCCTGATAGTTGCGGCGGGCCACGGTGCCGGAGCCCTTGGCCCCGGGGCCGGGAATGGCGTTTTTACAGCCGGAGCCGTCACACACGGGACAGGCCTTGCAGGGGCCCATATTCCCCCGGGCGGCGGCCAGAACTTCCTCATAGGTCAAAGCGATCACATCCTAAAATGAAAATGTATAAGGCTATGATAGCGGAAAAACGCCCATCTGTCAATTGCCTCCGGGCTCCGTTCTCATTGGAGCGGGAGAAAGGGGGCCGCCTCAAACCATTGAGACAGCCCCCGGTATAAGCGCTTATTTAACCGCCCATATGCCGGAGGGCGGCCTCCACGAAGCCGAAGAACAGGGGATGGGCCCGGTCGGGACGGCTCTTGAACTCCGGGTGGAACTGGCAGCCCACGAACCAGGGGTGGCCCGGGAGCTCCACCACCTCCACCAGATGGCCGTCGGGAGACAGACCGGCCAGGAGCATACCCTTTTCCGTGAGCACCTGACGGAACTTGTTGTTGAACTCATAGCGGTGCCGGTGGCGCTCGGAGATCTCCCGGCTGCCGTACAGGCCGAAGGCCTTGCTGGACTCGTCCAGAACGCAGGGATACTTGCCCAGCCGCATGGTACCGCCCTTGGCGGTGATCCCCACCTGATCCGGCATCAGGTCCACCACGGGATAGGGGGAGAACTGGTCAAACTCCGAGGAGTGGGCGCCGGTGAGACCGGCCACATGGCGGGCAAACTCAATGACCGCGATCTGCATCCCTAGGCAGATGCCGAGATAGGGGATGCCGTTCACCCGGGCGTACTGGGCGGCGGCAATCATGCCCTCAATGCCCCGGTCGCCGAAGCCGCCGGGCACCAGCACGCCGTCGCAGCCTGCCAGAAGCTCTTTGGCGTTCTCCGGGGTGACGCCCTCGGAGTCCACCCACTTGATGGACACCACCGCGTCGTTGGCGGTACCGGCGTGGAACAGGGACTCCACCACGGAGAGATAGGCGTCGTGGAGCTGGGTGTACTTGCCCACCAGGGCGATCTGCACATGGCGGTTGGCGTTTTTGATGCGGTTTACCATGGTGCTCCAGGCGGTGAGATCCGGCTGGGGGGTGTCCAACTGGAGCTTCTCGCACACCACCTGATCCAGGCCCTCCTTGGCCAGCATCAGGGGCACCTCGTAGAGGGTGGAGGCGGTGGAGTTCTGAATGACACAGCTGGGGTCCACATTGCAGAACAGGCTGATTTTCCGGCGAATCTCCTCCGTAAAGGGCGTGTCGCTGCGGCAGACCAGAATGTCCGGCTGAATGCCGATGGACAGAAGCTCCTTCACGGAGTGCTGGGTGGGCTTGGACTTCAGCTCGTCGCTGCCGGGAATCTGCACAATGAGGGGGACGTGAATGAACAGCACATTCCGGCGGCCCTGCTCCGCAGCCACCTGGCGGATGGCTTCCAGGAAGGGCTGGCTCTCAATGTCGCCCACGGTGCCGCCGATTTCGGAGATGACCACGTCCACGTCCTCCCGGGCCATGTCGTAGACCCGGCGTTTGATTTCGTCGGTGATGTGAGGGATGATCTGAACCGTGCGGCCCAGATACCCGCCCTGGCGCTCCCGGTTCAGCACCGACCAGTAAATTTTACCGGCGGACACGGAGGAGTTGGCGGTGAGGCTCTCATCCACAAAGCGCTCGTAATGGCCCAGATCCAGGTCTGTCTCAGCGGCGTCGTCGGTGACAAACACCTCGCCGTGCTGATAGGGGCTCATGGTGCCCGGGTCCACGTTCAGATAGGGGTCAAATTTCTGGTTCCGAACCCGCAGCCCCCGCTGCTTCAGCAGGCGGCCCAGAGACGCGGCGCAGATACCCTTTCCCAGTCCGGAAACCACACCGCCGGTGACGAAAATATATTTCATACCCTTTGTTCCTCCGTTCAAATTCTCTTTGGTTTGTTCTATTCTCCCGGCATTACCGGGACTGTTTCAAAATTTCCTCTGCCTGCCGCAGCGCAATGGGTAGGTATCGCTGATAGCATGTGCCCTCAGTGCTGCCGTACCGGTTGCCCACAAAAACCCACTCGCAGTATTCATAGAAGAAAAACAGGGTGAGAGTCCTGCGATAGTCTTCGTAAGGGATTCCCTTCTGCCGGATCAGGTGGTCGTAATAGTAGTCAATGCCAAATTGCCGGTCTGCCTCGGACAGGACAAAGAAATCATCCGGATTCTCCGTGCCGTGGGCGAGAAGGCGGGCCAGAGCGGTGGGGTAGGGAAGAATCCCCGCGTACTCCCAGTCAATGATACAGGCGCGTCCATCATGCACCAGAATGTTGAAGGGCAGCAGGTCGTCGTGGCACAGGGTCCGGGGGACGGTTTCGTAGGCTGCCAGAAACCGCTCATATGCCTGCTCCAGAATGGGATGGTTCAGATACCGGCCCCGCTTCTGCCGCCCCAGGAGGCTTTTTGTAAAGCTGTAGCAGCAACCGGCTTTCTCCTGATTTTCCCAGTAGGCTGCCTGGAGCCCAATCAGACTGTCCAGGGCCGCCTGTAAGTCTGCCCGGGTGCATTTTTGGAGGTTGTGACCGGGGACAAACTGCTCCAGCAGATAGCAATCGGCGCCGAAACACACGGCATTTTCCAGCTGGGGCACATAGGGTCAGGACTTTGGGAAAAAGGAGGTGTAGACCTCGTATTCATATTCCTTTGCTTTCTTCAGAATCCAGCGTTTCTCACCGGCATCGATGCGCCAGACGTCATAGGGCGCGCCATCCTCCTCGTGGCAGAGCCGGGTGATCTTCCATTGGGCATCTGCGGAGGGGAGCAGGGCAGCCAGAATCTCCCGGACCTGGGCGATGTGCTCCATAACAGCCGCCCCCTTTCTTCAATAAGTTTCCTCCGGCGCGAGGGGGCGCCGGAGGAAACCGGTAGCATGGGGCTATTGTACCCGATTACACATAGAAAAGCAAGTCGGAGTAGGTGGGATAGGGCCAGTAGGTCTTATCCGTCAGGGTCTCCAGAAGATCCGCATCCTTTCGGGCCGCCTCCATGGCGGGCAGGACGGACTTGCAGTAATACATGGACTGTGCCTCAGCCCCCTGGGGAAGCTGCTCCATCAGCTCCTCCAGGGCGGTGCAGTGGTCAAAGAGGCTGTCCGTGGTATCGGAGATTTTGGCGGCCAGGGCCTTCTCCGCCCGGCAGGAGACGGGCACGGCCTCCTTGGCCACGATGGTGCTGCACAGGGTGGTGGCGTAGGCGGAGGCGGCGGGGAGAATCTGATGCCGGATCATGTCGATCATGGTCATGGCCTCAATGTGCAGGAGCTTGCAGTAGCTCTCCAGATGAATCTCATACCGGGCCCGGAACTCGGTCTCGGTGAAGATGCCGTGGCGGGTGACCAGGTTGATGTTCTTCTGGGAGATATAGGCGGGCATACACTCGGCGGTGGAGCGGAGGTTGGACAGGCCCCGGGCCTCCGCCTCCTTCACCCAGCTCTCGTCATAGCCGTTGCCGTTGAAGATGATGCGCTTGTGCTCCGTAAGAGCCTTGCAGATGAGCTTCTGCAGGTCCGTGTCAAAGTCGGTGGAGGCCTCCAGCTGATCCGCAAACCACTTCAGCTCCTCGGCCATGATGGTGTTGAGAGCGATGTTGGGGCCGGAGATGGACTGGGAGGAGCCCAGCATCCGGAATTCAAACTTGTTGCCGGTGAAGGCCAGGGGAGAGGTGCGGTTCCGGTCGGTGGTGTCCTTGGAGATGGAGGGCAGCACGTCCACGCCGATGCGCATGACGGACTTCTCAATGTCCGTATAGTTTGTGCCGTTGATGATGGATTCCACCACGGCCTCCAGCTCCGCCCCCAGGAACACGGAGATGATGGCGGGAGGGGCCTCGTTGGCGCCCAGACGGTGATCGTTGCCGGCGGAGGCCACGGTGCAGCGGAGCCAATCCTGATACTCGTCCACGCCCTTGATGAAAGCGGACAGGAAGACCAGGAACTGGGCGTTCTGGCTGGGGGTGCGGCCGGGCTTGAACAGGTTCTTGCCGGTGTCGGTGCTGAGGGACCAGTTGTCATGCTTGCCGGAGCCGTTGACGCCGGCGAAGGGCTTCTCGTGGAGCAGGCAAACCAGGCCGTGCTTCTCGGCGGTCTTCTTCATGACCTCCATGACCAGCTGGTTGTTGTCGCAGGCGGTGTTGGCGTCGGTGTAGATGGGGGCCATCTCATGCTGGGCGGGGGCCACCTCGTTGTGCTTGGTCTTGGAGAGAATGCCCAGACGCCACAGAGACTCGTCCAGATCCTTCATGTAAGCGGCCACCCGGGGACGGATGGAGCCGAAGTAGTGGTCGTCCAGCTCTTGGCCCTTGGGGGCGGGGGCGCCGAAGAGGGTGCGGCCGGTAAGACGGAGATCCTCCCGCTGGGCGAAGTCCTCCTTGGTGATAAGGAAATACTCCTGCTCGGGGCCCACGGAGGCGGTGACCCGCTTGGTCTCCGTGTCGCCGAAGAGGCGCAGAATCCGAAGAGCCTCCCGGCTCACCTCGTCGATGGAGCGCAGAAGCGGGGTCTTCTTGTCCAGGGCCGCGCCGGTGTAGGAGAAGAAGCAGGTGGGGATATAGAGGCTGCCGTCTTTTACAAAGGCAAAGGCGGTGGGGTCCCAGGCGGTGTAGCCCCGGGCCTCAAAGGTTGCCCGGAGACCGCCGGAGGGGAAGGAGGATGCGTCGGGCTCGCCCCGAACCAGCTCCTTGCCGGAGAACTCCATGATCACCTTGCCGCCTGCCGTGGGGGTGATGAAGCTGTCGTGCTTCTCGGCGGTCACGCCGGTCATGGGCTGGAACCAGTGGGTGAAATGGGTGGCGCCCTTCTCAGTGGCCCACTCCTTCATGGCCTCGGCAATGGCGTTGGCCACCCACAGCTCCAGAGGCTTTCCCTCCTCAATGCAGGACTTCCAGGCGCAGAACACCTGAGGCTCCAGCCGCTGCTTCATGACAGACTCGTTGAACACATCGCTGCCAAAAATGGCGGGTACGTTTGTGATTTCCTGATTCATGTTGGAACACCCTTCCTTTTACCTGTCTGAGAATTACGGATGAAACACCAAGGCAGCGGTTCGGCTGCCGGCATGACGGTGGATTGGGATGCGGGCCCGGGAAACCGGAACCGCTTTCCGGCTAATTCGCTGCCGGAGCAGAAAAAAGAAAATGACACCCAGAGTGTTCGATCCTTTCTGTGGTGTCCTGAGTCTCCCCGGCGCCGGAGAGGTTTGTTAAAATATCTTCAATATGTATAAAATACTATTCCAACCGGGGCCAAAATGCAAGGTGGGATTTTGTATGAAATTGAAAAAGGCGGTTTCCGGTCTTTTGGTAAAACAGCATAAATTTGCACGTCTCAATTTGTTCAACTTTTCAAAAACATGGATTGAATTCCGGAGAGGTTTTTCATATAATAAAGAGGATAACGGAACCTTGCCGAAGGGCGGGAGAAAGGATCATGACAATGGAGACTTATTACACCATGTGTACACAGAAAAGGCAGGAGGAGCTTTGCCGGGTCCGGGGGGAGCTGGCGGCCTGGAGTGCCAAGGGATTGAAGCTGAATATGGCCCGGGGAAAGCCGGGCAAGGAGCAGCTGGATATGGTCAGCGACATTCTGACCGTGCTGCAGGATTCCGAACAGTGCATCTCCGACGGAATCGACGCCAGAAATTACGGAGAGCTGGCCGGTCTGCCCGCCGCCCGGCGGTACTGGGCCGACGTCCTGGGCTGCAGCCCGGAGGAGACCTTCGTGGGGGGAAGCTCCAGCCTGACTTTGATGTATGACACCATTTCCAAGGCCTATACCCACGGCCTTCTCCACAGCCCCGAGCCCTGGTGCCGGCTGGAGAAGGTGAAATTCCTGTGCCCCTGCCCCGGCTATGACCGGCATTTCCGCATTACGGAATCCTTCGGGGCGGAGCTCATCTCCGTGCCCATGACGCCCCAGGGGCCGGATATGGACCTGGTGGAGTCCCTGGTGAAGGATCCGGCGGTGAAGGGGATCTGGTGTGTGCCCAAGTATTCCAACCCCGACGGAATCATCTACAGCCCGGAGGCAATCCGCCGCCTGGCAGGGCTGAAGCCCGCCGCACCGGACTTTGTGCTCATGTGGGACAATGCCTACTGCGTCCACGAGTTCGAGGGCCCCTTTGTGCCCTTCCAGGACATTCTGACCCTGTGCCGGGAGGCGGGAAATCCGGACATGGTGTTTGAGTTTGCCTCCACCTCCAAAATTACCCTGCCCGGGGCGGGCATCTCCGTCCTGGCCGCCTCCAGGGACAATATTCAGTATATGCAGAAGCTCATGGGGGTACAGATGATCTCCTATGACAAGGTGAATCAGCTGCGCCATGTACTGTACTTAAAGGACCGGGAGACCACCCTGGCCCTGATGGCCCGGCACAGCCGGATTCTGGGGCCCAAGTTCCGGGCGGTTCTGGACGCCCTGGACCGGGAGCTGGCCCCCCGGGGCCTGGGCAGCTGGCAGCGGCCCAGGGGCGGATATTTCGTCTCCTATTACGCCCCCAGGGGCACGGCCAGGCGCATTCTTCAGCTTTGCCGGGAGGCCGGTGTGGTGATGACCCCTGCGGGGGCCACCTATCCCTACGGCGTGGACCCTGAGGACAGCAACATCCGCATTGCCCCCAGCCTCCCTCCGGTGGAGGAGCTGGAGCAGGCCATGGAGATTTTCTGCCTGTGCGTCCGCCAGGCGGCGCTGGAGTCCCTGGGAGAATGAGGCTTGCTTTGACGGGGGAAGTATGCTAGAATAAAAGAATCAATTTCGACAAAGGATATTTCCCCGCACGTCGAAATCAGTAACGGCGGCCCGGTCCGCCTGTTTGTAGAGGTATACAGTATGGAAACGCTTCCTCTTGGCATTGTCTTGCTGCTGTCTCTTTTATTGGCGGCGGCGGTGTCCTTCGGCACCACTCCTCTGGTTAAGAAAATGGCATACAAGGTGGGCGCAATCGACGTTCCCAAGGACAGCAGGCGGATGCACAAAAAGCCCATTCCCCGGCTGGGCGGCCTTGCCATTGCCATTGCCTTTTTGCTCACCGTTCTGGTGTTTGCTGAAATTGACCGGCAGCTGAAGGGGATTCTCCTGGGCGCGGTGATCATTGTGGTGCTGGGTGTGCTGGACGACTGCCTGACCCTCCGGGCCTCAGTGAAATTCATCGTCCAGATTGCGGCGGCCTGCATTGTGGTTTACCACGGCTGCACCATCCGGTATCTGACCAATCCCCTGCTCACCAGCGACGCCAATTATCTGAACCTGGGCAACTGGTCCATCCCCATCACCATCATCTGGATTGTGGCCATTACCAACGCCGTGAACTTCATTGACGGCCTGGACGGCCTGGCGGTGGGCGTGTCCGCCATCTCCGCAGCCACGCTGCTGGTCATTGCCCTGCTGGTGGCCGAGGGCAACATTGCGGTGGTTCTGGCCGCCCTTCTGGGGGCCTGCCTGGGCTTCCTGCCCTATAATTTCAACCCGGCCAAGATCTTCATGGGGGACACCGGCTCCACCTTCCTGGGCTTTGTGCTGGCCTGCCTGTCCATTCAGGGCATGTTCAAGCTGTACGCGGTGATCTCCTTTGCGGTGCCCTTCCTGATTCTGGGCGTGCCGATTTTTGACATCTGCTTCGCGGTGATCCGCCGCCTTGCCAAGCACCAGAACCCCATGCAGGCGGACCGGGGCCACATTCACCACCGGCTTATTGACATGGGCTTCTCTCAGAAGCAGGCGGTGGCAATCACCTATATGCTGGCGGCCATGCTGGGTCTGGCTGCCGTGGTGCTGACCTCCTCCGGCGAGGGCCGTGCGCTGATGCTCATTGGCGCGGTGATTGTGGTGGGGGCCATCGGCTTCCGGGTGATCTTCACCCACAATCCGGAGCCCGGGGAGAGCGAGGAACAACCGGAGGAGAAAGAAGAGGTAGAGAGCAAATGAGCGGAAAAATCAGGGTAATGTCCGTTTTCGGCACCCGGCCGGAGGCCATTAAAATGGCGCCTCTGGTGATGGAGCTGGGAAAGCGGCCGGAGTTTGAGAGCCTGTGCTGCCTCACAGGGCAGCACCGTCAGATGCTGGACTCCGTGATGGAGATTTTCGGACTCCAGGCCCAGTATGACCTGGACATTATGGAAAAGCAGCAGACCCTCTCCACCATCACCACCAAGACCTTGCTGGGGATGGAGCGGGTTCTGGAGGAGGCAAAGCCGGACCTGGTTCTGGTTCACGGCGACACCTCCACCACCTTCGCAGGTGCTCTGGCGGCTTTCTACCACAAGATTCCCGTGGGGCATGTGGAGGCCGGCCTCAGAACCTATGACAGATATTCCCCCTTTCCGGAGGAGATGAACCGGACGCTGGTGGGAGACATCGCCTCCCTGCACTTCTCGCCCACCCGGGCCAACGGGGAGAACCTGCGCAAAGAGGCCATCCGGGGAGAGATTTTCATCACCGGAAACACGGTGATTGACGCCATGAAGACCACGGTTCGCCCGGACTTTGTCTTTGAAGAGGATATCCTCAACCGTCTGGACTATTCCGGCCGGAAGGTCATCACCCTAACCTGCCACCGGCGGGAGAACTATGGCCAGCCCATGGAGGATATTATGACCGCCGTGAGAACCATTGTGGAGGAGAACCCGGAGGTGGAGGTGGTCTATCCCGTACACCTGAGCCCTGTGGTGCAGGAGTGCGCCGGACGGCTCCTGGGGGGGCTGGACCGGGTGCACCTCATTGCCCCCCTGGACGTGGCCCAGATGCACAATCTCATGGCCAGATCCTATCTGGTGCTCACGGATTCCGGCGGCCTTCAGGAGGAAGCCCCTGCCATGGGCAAGCCGGTGCTGGTTCTCCGCCGGGAGACCGAGCGCCCCGAGGCCATTGCCGCCGGGACGGCGAAGCTGGCCGGAGTGGAGACGGAGCGGATCGTGCACCTGACCCGGGAGCTTCTGCGGGACCCCACGGCCTACGCCAGAATGGCAAGGGCGGTGAACCCCTACGGAGACGGAAACGCCTGCCTGCGGATTGCAGACGCCATTGCCTGGCACTTCGGCCTCCGAAAGGAGCGGCCGGAGGATTTCGAGGCGAAATAAAGAAGTTCATACACAGCCGAAGCCTGGAGCGAAAACGCCCGGGCTTCGGCTTTTTTTGCGAATGGGAAAAAGACCGGCGGGGAAAACCAAGAGGGGCCCGGCAACGGATTCTGCCTCCATAAAAAAATTACCAAGTCAGGCTGGGAAAGTAATTCTTAAGAAAATTTAAGAATTTGTAATACGCAAATTGCAATAACAAGTTGAGCATATTTTGCGTTAGAGTTCTATCAATCTGACCTTGGCTGACCCTGAGCCAGAAAACTTGGAATAGCAGAGGGTAGCCGCCTGCGTAGCAGGTTGCCTTGACAGGAGGTTGAC
>JALETK010000115.1 GCA_022781505.1 Clostridiales bacterium
TGGTCGGAGTGGCGGGATTCGAACCCGCGGCCTCTTGGACCCGAACCAAGCGCGATACCAAGCTTCGCCACACCCCGTTAGCTCAATTATTATAATGAAGGAAATCCAATCTGTCAAGTCCCAATCGGGAAAGATGCGGAAAATGATGTGATTTATGCGCTGCGGGGGCGGGGGTGCCGGAAATCCTGCGGAAATGAACAAGACTGCTTGCGTATTGTGATTTCATTTGGTACAATATACAAAATATCGGGAGGTTTGGAATATGGCGCGGTTTTTTGTGGACAGCAAGGATATGGAGGGGAGCTTCCTGGTTCTCACCGGCGAGAACGCGGCCCATGGGAAGGTGCTGCGGCTGAAGAACGGGGACGAGGTGACGGTGTGTGACGGGCAGGGGCAGGAGTGCCGCTGCCGGGTCAGCGACGTGAGCCCCGGACAAATCAGCCTGGTGGTCTCCAGCCGGGAGGCGTCCCGGTCGGAGGCACAGGTGCAGGTGCGGGTGTTTATGGCCTTCCCCAAGGCAGACAAGCTGGAGCATGTGATTCAGAAGGCCACGGAGCTGGGGGCCTATGAGATTGTGGCATTTCCCTCGGCCCGGTGTGTGTCCCGGCCCGATGAGAAGGCTCTGGGGAAAAAGCTGGAGCGATGGCAGAAGATTGCCGCCAGCGCTGCGGAGCAGTCCGGCAGGGGAAGAATCCCCCGGGTCACGGTGCTGCCCGGCTACCGGGAGGCCCTGAAGGAGGCCGCCCAGGCGGAGCTTCCAATTTTGTTCTATGAAAATGAGGACGCCTGCACCCTGTCCATGGCCCTGGCGGCCCGGCCCGGATTCCGGACGGTGAGCCTTATGACCGGGCCGGAGGGCGGCCTGGAGCGGGAGGAAGTGGCGCAGGCGGCAGCTGCGGGCCTGCGGGTCTGCACCCTGGGCCGGCGGATTCTCCGGTGCGAGACCGCGCCCCTGTGCGCCCTGTCCGCGGTGATGTACGCGGCGGGAGAGTTCTGAGCCGGAAGAAAAACAGATTCCGGTCTGGGGGAGAACCCGGCGGTGTGCTTCTGCCGGGGGACTGCGGAAAGAATGCATGACGACGGAAAAAGGTAGGGTGAGGATATGAAATTGGATGGTCTGCTTTCCGGCTGGAGGGTGCGGCGAACTCTGGGACAGAGCAGGCGTGGAAGCGTCCGGGAGCTGGAACGGAAGGACGCCTTTGGGGGCACAGACCGGTGTGCTCTGAGAACAATTTCCATTCGTCCCAGGAAGGGCGAGACGGAAGAGGAATTGAACCGGCGGGTGGAGGCCCTGGCCCTCCGGCTGCGGAAGGCCTCAGCCCTTCGATCCGGCGGAGATGTTCTGGGCTATGATGACCGCTGGGTTCTGCCCCGGACCTCCGGGACGGGCTGGCACATTTATCTGAAAATGGATCTTCTGGAGCCGGTGCAGGAGTGGCGGCGGTATTTCCGGGGGGGCGAGGAGCTGCTTCGGCTGACGGGGAAGCCGGAGACCTATGAAGCCCAGATCCGGACCTATCTGGAGCGAACCCGTATCCGGGACGAGGTGATCGTCCGCCTGGGGACGGCGGTCTGCCGGGCCCTGGAGCGGCAGCACCGTCAGGGGATCGGATTCTGCAACGTCAAGCCATCCAACATCTTCACCGACGGCGCCGGTAATTTCCTCCTGGGAGACCCCGGACTGGGGGAGCTGGCTCTGGAGACGGGCGGGGAGTTCCTGCCCCCGGAGGCGGCGGAGGACAGAATGCCGGAGGAAAACTGGGATGTGTACAGCCTGGGGCTCACCCTGTACTGGCTGCTCAACGACAGCCGGGCCCCCTTCCTCCCGCCGGCTCCCGAGCCGGTGACGGAGGCCCAGAGGCAGGACGCCCGGAAAAAGCGTCTGGAGGGGAAGCCTCTGCCCGCCCCCCGGTATGGAGGCGACAGGCTGCGGGCTACGGTGCTCCAGGCCTGCGCTTTCCGTCCCCAGGAGCGGTTCAAGACGCCGGAGGCCTTTCGGAAGGCTCTGGAGCAGGTTTTAACCCCTGCGGAGGCGTCAAAGCCCCGGGAGGAGGCAAGGAACCGGAAGGAAACGGCGGAGACCCCAAAGCCGGGGAACTGGTTCTCTGTGGAGGCTGATCTGGATGGCTCCGGAGGAAGGCTCTGGTCCCGGCCTAAAAAATGGGGGGCGCTGCCTCAGATGCCGGGGGAGGCCCGCCATATCTCCGCAGGAGGCCATCACACGGTGGCACTGCGGAAAAACGGCACGGCGGTGGCAGTGGGCGAGAATGAAGCGGGGCAGTGCAAGGTGCACAGCTGGAGTCAGCTCCGGGCGGTCTCCGCAGGCTTCAGCCACACGCTGGGCCTGCAGACCGGCGGCACGGTTGTGGCCACCGGTGAAAACAAGGACGGTCAGTGCGATGTCTGGGAGTGGAAGGACGTTGTACAGATATCCGCAGGCTACAACCATTCCGTGGCCCGCAGAAGGGACAAGACTGTGGTGGCCACCGGGAGCGATCAATATGGTCAGTGTCAGGTCTCCGACTGGACAAACATCACGGCAGTTTCCGCCGGCTCCCGGCACACGGTGGGCCTGAAGGCCGACGGCACTGTGGTGGCCGTGGGCGACAACGGAAGCGGACAGTGTGAGGTGGGCGGCTGGAAGGACATTGTGCAGATCTCTGCCGGTATGCTTCACACGGTGGGCCTCCGGTCCGACGGCACCGCCGTTGCGGTGGGGCACACCCAGGGGGGCCGGTGCGATGTGGGCAAGTGGCGGGATCTCATCGCCGTCTCCGCCGGTGCGTCCTACACCATCGGCCTGAAAAAGAACGGTGACGTGGTGTCGGTCGGCTTCAACAACGGCGGCTGGTGCGATGTGGGCGCGTGGAAAAACGTGGTCGAGATCTCCGCCGGTGTGATCCACACGGCAGCCATCTGCACAGATGGCACTGCCCTGTCTACCGGTGTGGACATAGACGGCCAGTGTAGAGTGTACGGCTGGTCGGAGCTGAAAACAAAGGAGTCCTTTCCGGCCATTAAATACAAGGCGGCCTGTGCGGAGCACGGAGGAAGCGGCTGGGAGAAGCCCGGGAAGGCGGGGATGCCCGACTTCTGGCAGGTATCCGCCGGGACGGGGCATATTCTGGCCGTGCGGACGGACGGCGCCGTGCTCGCTGCGGGAGATCCGGTGTACGGCACCGTGCGGGCCCAGAAGTGGAAGAATGTGATCATGGTGGCGGCGGGGAACTGCCACTGTGCCGGCCTGCGGACGGACGGCACGGTGATTGCCGCCGGGAGCAACTTCGACGGCTGCTGCTATGTGGCCGGGTGGAGCGGAATCACCGCCATTGCCGCCGGACGGGATTTCACCGTGGGCCTGAGGGCCGATGGCCGGGTGATCTCCACCTGCTATAGCGGCGGCCTGGCAGAGCTCAAAAGCTGGTCGGATATGCGGGCCATTGCCGCAGCGGACCGGCACGCCATAGGCCTGCGCCGGGACGGTACCGTTGCGGTTGCCGGCTGCGGCAACGGCGCCGGGCGGGTGTCGGAGTGGAGCAATATTGTGGCGGTGTGCGGCGGCGTGGCACACACCGTAGGCCTGCGCAGGGACGGCACCGTGGCCTGGGCGGGAGAGGACGAAATGTCCGGAAGCCAGGTCGCCGGGTGGCGGGATATCACTGCCATTGCCGCCGGAAGCGGCCACACCGTGGCCCTCCGGGCGGACGGGACGGTGCTGGCCTGCGGAGCGGGCGGAAACGGTCAGTGCGAGGTCTCCGGCTGGCGGGATGTGATGGCAATTGCCTGCGGAGACGACTTCACCCTGGGACTCCGGCGGAACGGTACCATCCTGCTGGCGGGAAATGTCCCGGAGGCCCTCCGGGCGGCTACCTGCTGGAAAAACCTCCGTGTGAACAAAAGCATGGGATAATTCCGGGAAAGCCGGAAGATTTCCGTTTTATCTATTGTACTTCTTTGAAAACTGTTGTATTATGTTAAAGACAGAGTATGGCCGCCCGGAGCGGCAGGGAGCGTGAACGGATGGGCAGGTTTCACAGCACAGACGGTTTTGTACATTTTGTCTTTGCCAATTACACGGACACCTATTTTCTGCCCAGTCTGGTTCAGCTGGATTTGAATGGGTATCTGTATTACAGCCTTAAAAAGCAGGGCTATAAGGGAATCTTTTTTGCCGGGGGCCTGGAGGGAGACTATGAGCTGCGCCTCTATGACGAGGCCTCCCGGCAGTGCTATGGCCGGTATGAGAAGAAGGGCAAGGGCCTGTGGGGCCTGTTTGGCGGCAGCGGTGAGGAGAACGCCCGGCGCTATCCCCTGGGCGCGCCGGAGGCCTTCCTGGGCCGGCTGACGGCCATGCTGAAAAAGGAGCGGGATCTGGCCTTTGTGTTCCGGCTGGACAGCTTCTGCGATCTGTTCTCCGATGTGAGTCCGTCGCTGCTGGCGGAATTCAGCCAGGTGGGGCGGCGGCATGTGGAGCAGAATGGGAACATTCTGGTTTTGCTGGCCCCGGCGACGGCAGGAGGGAGCTTTTCCTGCCTGACAAATCCCGATGGCCCCCTCTGCCGGGGTGATTCCGGGAAGGAAGTGCTGTGCCCGGAGCTGCGCCGGATGCTGAAGGAGGAGGGAAATGACCGCCTCTATGCCCGTCTCGCCAGAGAGCTGGGCCCCCGGTGTGTCTTCCTCAACGAGTTTACCAGGCCGCAGCTGACCCTGGTGGCGAAGTACTTCTGCATGGTCCGGCAAAAGGATTGGGACGGCAGCCAGAAGAGCATCCAGAATCTGGCGGATTTTCTGTTTGCCTGGTACCGGTCTGCGGCGCTGCGGGAGTACACCGGCCCGATTCTGCCGGCCAACGAAACCCGGCAGACGGTTCGTCTTCTCCAGGAGCTGGAAAATCATGCCAGCTGGCTCAGCATCCGCCGGGCCATGTCCGCCCTGGGAGAGCCGGAGAAGTCCATGCTGGGGGCTTTGAAGGACCGGTTCGGTCTGGAGCCGGAGGAGAACCGGATTCTGGCCGACGATCTGCTGGCCAGGCGAATCCGGCAGCTCCGGATTCCCCGGGAGCTGTATCAGGATATGCCTGTGCTGGGGCGCAGCGTCATGGAGAAATTCCGCAAGACAGCTGCCGCCTATCAGACCCCGTGGATTCACCCGCCGGAGGAGGCTCTGGAGCGGGAGCTGATGCAGTGTGTGACCATTTTGGAGCAATCCGCCGCCCAGGGGGACACGGCCACCTTCGAGCGGGCGGTGCAGTGCCTGGCCACGGGGGTCAGCCGGGGCTTTGCCTATGGGGAGAAGGACCGGAAGATCTGGCAGTGTCAGATGTCCATCCTGCGGCTTTCCCAGGATGTGTTCCGCATCGATGGCCTCATTCGGGAGGACACAGGCAAGCTGGAGACCTACCGGCAGGAAAAGCGCCGGATGATCGCGGACATTGAGGCCCGGCGGGCCGGGCGGGCTTCCGTCACCGGCCTCACAAGTGCCGATCAGGAGCTGAGCATTCAGATGCACGGCGCCGTGAGCCTGGAGCGTCAGATTGAGAATCTGACCCGGGCCAGGGCCGTGAAGCAGGAGCGCCGCACGGAGAGCCTGAACGCCCTGCAGAATCTGGAGCTGGCGGTGAGCAGCATTGGTCTGGGGGGACACCAGCACACGGAGCAGGTGCTCCAGGACGCGGTGGAGACCATCGAGCGGGATGTGGTGGCCGGAAACGCCGCGGAGGAAAAGCTCCAGGAGCTGGGGAAAACCCTGGGCTATGTGATGCAGGAGGCCCAGCGGCAGCCGGATGAGCTGGATGTGGCGGCCGCCTACGAGAAGCTGCTGCAAAGCAGCGAGGCCTGGAGCGATGCCGTTCCCCTGGAAAATTGAGATGAGGTGAGAAGGCTTGGCCTATATCGGAATTGACTTCGGAAGCACCTACACCACGGTTTCCGTATACCGGAAGGAGACGGGCATGGTGGAGGCGCTGTCCATGTCCAGCTCCCCCTATACGCCCACCACAGCGGCCCTGATGGGGGACAAATATGAGTTCGGAAAGGCGGCCCGGGCCCGGACGGGGAAGAAGGGCGCATCCATTTACAAGGGCTTCAAGATGCTCCTGCCGGAGACCGATCAGGAGCTGCTCCGCGCCCGGGGCTACGACGGGGGACATACCCCCCGGAGCATTGCAAGCCAGTTTCTGGAGCACTGCCTGCGACAGGCCCTCAGCGACCTCCATGAGACCCAGGTGGACAGTCTGGTGGTGGGCGCGCCGGAGATCTGGCAGGAGAAGGAGCAGGGGAAGGAGGCCCTCCGGGATATTTTCCGGGACATGGCCTTTGTGAAAAACACCCAGGTGGTCAGCGAGCCTGTGGCTGCCACCGCGTTCTTTGCCTACAATTTCAAACGAATTACGGGAAAGGAGTTCTCCGGAAACATCCTGCTCATTGACTACGGGGGAGGCACCCTGGATCTGACCCTCACCCGGGTTCTGGCGGGAAACGCCCCCGGGGCGGTGGAAATCCAGGTGATGGAGCGCACCGGCGCGGGGGAGAATGAAAACGGCCGGATCGGCCAGGCGGGTATCGTCTACATGGAGACGGTTGCGGCAGAGGCCATCGCCCGGATTTTGGGTGTGCGCCCGGAGCCCGACGGCAGATTCTACCGGGCGGTGGACAGCCTGGAGGAGGAGCTTCAGACCAGGACGGAGGTGCTCCAGGAGACCTTCGACGAGTATGGCACCCAGTACCCGGAGGATCTGGACTTTGAATTTACCTCCCTGGAGTATCAGGGGGAGGAGATCCCCGTGACCTATGCGCTCCTGGTGGAGTGCTATGACCGGGTGATCCGGCCTGTTCTGGAGGAGCAGCTGGATCACATGATCGGATACATGAAAAAAGCGAATATCCCTTACATGGATCGGGAGCAGGATGTGTTCAAAATCGCCCTGGTGGGCGGATTTGGAAACTTTTACCTGGTGCGGCAGCAGCTGCAGGAGAAGTTCCGCTTCAGCACCATGGACCGGCGGCAGGAGCATATTATTGTCAACCGTGCGGACCGGGAGAAGGCCATCTCCATGGGCGCCGCCATGCTCTCGGCGGGGGCGATTTCCGTCTGCAGCTCCGCTCCCTGCACCATCGGCGTGCTGAGCCGGGACGTGACAGGGAAGTCCTGGGCGGATTACGCCCTGAAAAAGGGCCAGACCCTGGAGCATGGGAAGCCCTACTTCGCCGCGGACGCCCACACCGGGGCGGCGGGCGCCTATTTGGTGACCCAGGGCCGCCTGACCCGGCTGCTGGTGGAGGACGAGACCGGAAAGGCCCTGTGGGCTCCCATGAAGGAGTCCTATGCCCGCCGGGTGGCGGACGCCATCCAGGATGAGCCGCAGGTGGCCTCTGTGGGCTTCTCCGTGGAGCCCTCCGGGATTTTGTTCCTGCACCTGCGGCGGCAGGGAGAGGAGGACCGGCAGGTGGAGCTGACACAATTTCAGGAGCTGTTTGACTGGCCGGGAGCAAAGCAGGTGAATGCGCTATGATGTTTGACAGAATTCGAGATGACCTGCGGGTTTTGGAGGAGCGGGTGAACCAGGGCCGTGAGATTACGGCGGAGGATGTGTTCAACGCGTTCCGGGACCTGTGTGAGGATATCCGGGCGGACAGCGGCTCCGGCGTGGAGCAGAAGGAGCCGGGGGATTTGGATGGCCTGATGCGGCAGCTTCCCTGGGCCGGCCGGTTGGTGACGAGAGTGTATGGCCGCGTCCGGGACCAGGTGGCAAGCCCCCGGCGGCGGGAGGAGCTGGACGGAAAGCTCCGGGAGCTGGAGCAGGTGAGCGGCCAGCTGGAGGAAGCCGCCCGGGAGGTTCGGCAGCTTCGCCGGACGGAGGAGGAGCTGCAGCAGCGGAAAGAGGCGCTGGAGCGCCAGTCCCGGCAGAAGGCGGAGCTCCAGGAGACCTGTACCCGCCTGGAGAGCCGGGTGCGGGAGCTGGAGACTGTGGAGTACGCCCAGCTGCAGGAGAAGGTTCAGAATCTGGAGCGGCAGTGCGCCCAGGCCCAGGAGGCGTGCCGGGCCAGGGAGGCGGAGAAGACCGGACTGGAGGAGAAGAGCCGCAGCCTGGCCGGAAGAGGGGAAAACCTCCGGGCGGCCATTTCCCGGGAAAAGGAGCGGAGCGACGCTCTGGAGCGGGAGGCCGGGACTTTGGAGCGGCAGCTGGAGGAGGCCCGCACCGCCTTGGAGGCGGGAAAGAAACAGGAGGCTGCCCTGACCTGCCAGCTGGAGACCCTTCAGGAGACCCTTCGGGCCCTGGAGGAGCAGCGTCTGCCGGAGCTTCGTCAGGCAGTGGAGGCGTCCGGGCTTCGGCGGGACCGGGCCGGGGAAGCGCTGGAGGCTGCCCAGGAGGAGCGGAGAAAGCTGGAGCAGGAGACCGGTGAGCTGGAGGAGGCCACCCGGGCTCTGGAGCGGGAGCTGGAGGAGCTCCGCAGCCGCCGGGAGCGGCTGGGCCGGAATAAGACGGACCGGGAGCAGGAGCTGGAGCGGCTGCGCCTGGAGCTGCAGAAATTTGACAATGAATGTGCCCGGCTTCAGGAGCAGATTGACCGGCTGAACCATGACCTCACCGGCAAGAACCTGGAGCAGCTCCGGGCCAACTTCCAGAAGACCATCGGTCAGAAGCAGGAGATTTTGAGTCAGTGCCACACCCTGGAGCTTCGGATTCAGGAGGAGCAGCAGGCTGCGGAGGATCAGCGCCGGAAGCAGGAGACCGCCCGGCAGCACTATGAGGAGCTGCGGCGGCAGACGGAGGAGGAAAACCGAAGCGCCAGAGACCGGCAGGAGACCCTCCGCCGGGAGATTGAGGCTCTGCAGGAGAAGCAGGAGAAGCTTGGGGCCCAGGAGCGGGCTCTGGAGACCCAGAGGAAGAACGCGGAAGAGGTCTTGCGGGGCCTGCATCTGGAGGGCTATATGGACCGGCTCCAGCGGCTCCGGGAGCGGAACAATCTGCTGCTGGAAGCCAGAGCCGCCCTGGAGACGGATTTGCAGGAGATTATGGCGGCCCGGAATCTGCGGCCTGACAGCCTGGACATGAGCTTTTTCCAGGAGGATTTCCGGAGAACCGAGCAGTGGGTTGCCCACTATCAGACGCTGTTCGGCAATGTGCTCAGCCAGCTGAGCGGAGACAGTGAATAAGGAGGCCGGTGTATGAAAAACAACAGAAATGGCCTGGAGTTCATTCGCTACGGCGTTCCGGATCAGAGGCCGGGCTTTGTGGGGGGAATCGTTCTCACGGTGCTGACCGTGTTGGGAATTGTCTTCTGGATTCTCCTGTTCCACCGGGAGGACGTCCAGAGCGGCAGAATCCTCGCGGTTGAGATTTGTGTCAATGGGATTACCCTGGCCCTGAATCTCTTCCTCATCTGCCGGGTGGGATACAATGGCTTCCTTCAGAATTACGTCGGTACCTTTCTCATGAATCTGTTTCTTGCGGTGATCGGCCTGTATATCGCGGGGATTCGGTTCTATCAGGGCAACGGCGTGGAGGAGCTGGAGGCATTCTGGCGGTTTGTAATCTTTTTGCTCCTGTCCGCCCTGATGGCCCTGATGCCCACCCTGATCATTTGCGGATTGATGTGGATTATTATGAGCATTTTCGGAACAAAGAAGGACTAGAAAAGAGGTAGAAAAACATGGAATTGTTTAAGAAAAACAAAAAGAAGACCCAGACCCAGGTTGACCGGGAGCAGAAGGAAGCGGTCAGCATGAACCGCAGCGGCACCCAGCGGGTGGCGGCGGTGCTGGGGCAGATCCGGTTCACGGAGAGTGCGGACGTCACCGGCAGAATCTCTCAGGAGAAGATGGACTGGTACCGGGGCACCGTGTCCGCCCTGGCGGTGCAGATGGATCAGGCGAAGATTCTGCGGCTGGACACCAGCGCCATTGACCAGAGCATCCAGTTTATTGCGGAGTACCTGCCGGAGGCCATCAAGAGCGGCAACGAGGCCACGGCGGACCGGATCATCAAGGGCCTGGCCTACGGCATCTCCAAGGCCCGGAAGGACATCCCGGAGAAGGACATGGAGAACGCCTCCGCCATTGTGGACAAGCGCCTGCGCCGCCTGCAGATGCACCGGGATGTCATTGAGCTGTCCCGGAAGATTGACGAGCTGAACAAGGCGCTCCGGCGGCAGAAGCGAACCCTGGAGGAGTACCAGGGGAATTACGAGAAGTGCAAGGCGGATCTCAAGAGCATCTCCAGCCGCCGTCCTGACCTGGTGAAGGAGCTGGACGAGCTGGGCTTCGGCAGCAACCAGCTCTCCGCCGGTGCCAAGGGCATCGATACGGCCCGGGTGAAGGTGATTGAGCTCAGCGACAGCATTGAGAACCTGTCCCGGCAGATTGCCACCAACGAGTCTGCCATGCAGGAGGATGAGGCCACCATCCGGACCCTGGAGATTCAGATGTCCCAGACGGAGGCTCTGGTGGACGAGGCCACCCTGGAGGACATCCGGAAGCAGCAGGAGGAGTTCCAGAAGGAGCTGCTGCAGCTGGAGCGCCAGATTGACGACATGGAGCGGATCAACAAGGACTTCACCCGGATGATGGATGCGGTCTACAGCTCTCCGGACATGGTGGACCGGATCATCCGCCACGCCATGGAGTACGAAAGCCTGGTGGAGAAGGAAGCCAGAGCGGAAGAGGGCCGGAGAATGGGCCTGGAGAACGAGGCGGAGAACGACCAGGAAAACACCCGCCAGATGAACTGAATGACAGGAAGGGAGTAACAAGCCATGGAGATGAAGATGAATCCCCTGTTTCCCAGGAAGCAGAAGAAGAGCCGGGACGAGGTGATCCTGGATTTGGATGTGCAGCTGCGCCGTCTGGAGGAGCAGTACAATATTATCATCAACCGGGAGCTCCGGGCAGTGCGGTACAGTAAGAAGCACAATGCGGAAAATCCCCGGGCAGTGAACAAGATCAAGAACGCCTACTATGGCCTGGGCGTTGTGAAGCAGGCCCAGGAGAACCTCCGGGAGGTTCGCTCCGGCCACGAGCTGTGCAAGACCATGAACGAGATGGGCAGCGCCCTGAAGGTGCTCAACCGCATCTCCGGCATGTCCGAGCATGTGAACGCCGGCTCCATCAACCGTCAGATCAACAAGATGAACAAGAATTCCGACCGCCGGGACGGCGGTATGGAGGACATCTTCCGCACCTCCATTGACGACCTGGTGGGAGACGATATTGTGGAGCGGCTTATCAACGGGGAGAGTCCGGCCAACTGCCTGGCAGGGGACGGGGGCTCCTTCCTGGATCTGGCCGTGGACGCGGACATCCTCGCCCAGATGGAGGCCATCGGATACGACAACGCCGCCCTGGAGGAGCAGGTGAACTCCACCATGGCCTATGTGGGCGGCCTGGAAGAGGAGCTTTGATATGCTGTTTCAAAAGAAAAAGACGGCCACCAAGCCGGAGCTGGACCTCCATGTGTTCCAGACCAAGGTGGAGCTGCGCCGGCTTCAGGAGCGGTATCAGAACCTCCTGGAGCGGGAGCTTCGCCAGGCCCGGCTGGAGGTGAGCGGCGGCGCAGCCCGCCCCTCCAACCAGGACCGGATCAAGACCATTTACTACCTGCTCCAGACCACGGACGAGGCCTACCAGGAGCTGAACGACATCTCCACCACCGACGAGCTGAACCGCACTACCAATGACCTGAACGCCGCTCTGAAGCGGGTGGATCAGATTGCCGCCACCTCCCAGCGGGCGGACGTGGGCTCTTTGAAGCGGGGGCTGGATCAGCTCCAGAGCAACGAGGAGGCCGTGCACCGGGAGTACCGGAAGGAGAACAAGGTTCTGTCCCAGGGAACGGCTCACCGGTACGATGCGGAGCTGGAGGAGCTTCTGGGTCAGGTGCCTCCCGCCCCGGCCTCTCACCGCCCGGAACCTGCCAGGGCTCCCGGTGGCACGGCCCAGCCCCAGAGCGACGAGGAGCTCCAGGCGGAGCTGGACGCCATCAACCGGCATCTCAACAACATCCTGGAGGACCTGTAAGGGAGTCCAACCGAAGGAGGGAGAAACGTGGATAACGATTACATTCGCAAAATGCAGACCAAGGAAAACCTCTGCCTGGCCTACATGCGGCAGGCGGAGGAGGAGTTTGACAAAAACGGAGGCAAGCCCTCCAAGGAGCAGTGCAAGTTCCTGCAGCAGGCGGCCTACCTCCGGTATGAAATGGCCCGCATGAGCATTGGCGAGGAGCGGTATTATCAGCAGCGGAAGCTCCAGGAGCTGAACCAGCAGATCCGGGACATTGCCCGGCAGATTGACCCGGAGCTGGCCAAGCGGATGGACGAGGCCCAGAACAAGAGCAAGGAAAAGCCCAAGGCCAACGCCCAGGAGAAGAGCCAGACCAAGCAGACCCAGGACAAGGTGGACGTGTCCGGCTGGTTCAAGGAGGCGCCCAGCCAGTCCTTTGAGGACGTGTCCGGCATGACGGAGCTGAAAGAGCAGCTCCGGGGCTGCATCCAGGATCTGCACATCTCCAAGCTGAAGGAATTCCTGAAGATGAAGAAGATTCACTCCTTCTTCTTCTACGGCCCTCCGGGCTGCGGCAAGACCTACATCATCAAGGCCTTTGCCCATGAACTCATGGACAAGGATTACAAGTTCCTGTCCCTGGAGGGCTCCGACGTGCTGAGCAAGTATGTGGGCGACGCGGAGAAGATTGTGGCCCAGGTCTTTGAGGAGGCGGAGAAGAACGCCCCCTGCATCCTCTTTTTCGACGAGGTGGACGGGGTGTGCAAGAGCCGTTCTCTGCCGGATCTTCCCAACTACGCCGCCTCTCTCACCACCGCATTTCTCACGGGCTACAACCGCATTGACGAGTCCAAAAAGCCCATCATCTTCATTGGCGCCACCAACTACCCCCGGCAGGTGGACAATGCCATGCTGGATCGGGTGGAGCTGATTCGGGTGTATCTGCCGGACACGGACGCCCGGGAGGCCAAGTTCGCCCGGGATTTGGGGGATATGCT
Source organism: Clostridiales bacterium (assembly GCA_022781505.1). Classification (GTDB taxonomy): domain Bacteria; phylum Bacillota; class Clostridia; order Oscillospirales; family Oscillospiraceae; genus Faecousia. The sequence continues at coordinate 12,999 of JALETK010000115.1, forward strand.
GGCCATGGAGGAGGATTTGAGCTTCCGGATTATGGCCCAGGAGACCGAGACCTACAATTACCGGGATCTGGACCGGCTCATTGACAAGCTGAAATCCATGGTGCTCAAGGACGTGATGAAGAAATACGGCAAGGAGGCCGACGCCCTGGAGGCCCTCCAATCCGGCGCATACAAGATTGACCGGGCCTTCTTCAACGAGGCCATGAACAACTGCCTGCCCACCCCCAAGGACGAGATCCTCCGGGAGCTGGATGAGTGGGAGGAGCAGGTGAAGCGCGGTCAGGCGGGGCTGGAGTAAGCCATGGAGAATGAATTGGAGCTCTGGGCCGCCGGCGTTTTCCAGCCTGCCCCGGAGGAGGATCTTTCGGATCTCCCGGTGGAGACCCATTGGGCCAGGGTGATGAAGACCGTGCTCCCTGTCCCGGAGCTGGATGAGATGCTGGGCCTGCCCCGAACCAAGGGCTTTTTGTTCTACGGCCCTGCGGGGACGGGGAAGCGGAGCCTGGCCCGGGCCATGGCGGGCTCCCTGGCCGCCAGCGGCTACCGGTTTGCGGAGGTCGCGGGGGATGTCTCCCGGGAGCAGCTTCGCTATCTTCTGGAGCGGGAGGAGCAGTCCGTCTTCCTGCTGGCGGATACCCCGGGGGAGCGGCTCATGGAAGAACTGGCCCGGGCGCTGGACCGCTGCGCCGGAGAGGACCGGCCCGTGATCGCCGTGGTGGTGCAGGAGGAGCTGGACAGAACCCTTCCGGCCCTTCGCCGCCGGCTCACGGCCTGCCGCTTTGACCTGCCCACCCTGGAGGAGCGGACCGCCTTCTATCAGGAGACCCTGGGGGCCCAGTTCCCCCTGAAAAAGGGGTTGACGGCCAAGGATCTGGCCATCGCCTCCGAGGGGCTGAAGCTCCGGGATCTGTCCTCCACATTGTATCTGTCCCAGCTCTATCTGAAGGAGCGGGCCCTGGCTACCTATAAGCGCCACTATTCCATGGCGGAGAGCGCCATGGAGACCGGCGAGCTGTGCCTGGATCTGGAGGCCTTCCGGGCCATTGTCAGCCGGGTGAAAGAACCGGAGAAGGAGAAGCCCCAGCCCATCCAGATCATCCAGACCGTGGCCGCCCCGGCAGCCCCCCCGGCGGAGCAGCCCAAGGAGGAACCCAAGAGCGAAACCGACCGCCTCCGCTCCGCCAAAAACGCCTCCCATTTCTTTGATATGCTGTAATTCCGGGAGGTGGACTCTGCTTTTTCGGAAAGAGGGGAAAAGCATCTGCAGGTTGCGGCTCATGATCGGGACGCTAGAGAAAAAATAGCCTCAATGAAAAAGTTTGTGTGTTTTGGCGTTCCGAAGCTACATCATATCATGCAGTATGTGTCGGATTCCGAACATCCCACACCCTTGTCCACATTCTTTCGGGGCGCAGGATGCAAAAATCACTGCTTTAGCTGC
>JALETK010000156.1 GCA_022781505.1 Clostridiales bacterium
CCGAGCCCCGGGCCGAGGTCTCCGAGTTCGCCCCCAAGATGATCTCCATGAAGATTCCCGTGGACAAGATCCGGGAGGTCATCGGCTCCGGCGGCAAGACCATCCAGAAGATCTGTGCCGACACCGGCGCCAAGATCGACATCGACGACGACGGCTCCGTGTTCATCTCCGCTGTGGACTCCTCCGCCGCCTACGCCGCCAAGAAGATGGTGGACGACATCTGCTTCGTCCCCGAGGTGGGCAAGCTGTACTACGGCAAGGTTGTCCGCATCCTGCCCATCGGCGCCTTTGTGGAAATCGCCCCCGGCCACGACGGCATGGTTCACATCTCCAAGCTGGAGAACTACCGGGTGGAGAAGGTGGAAGACGTCCTGAAGCTGGGAGACATGACCTGGGTGAAGTTCATGGGCTTCGACGAGAAGGGCCGCGCCAACTTCAGCCGCAAGGACGCCCTGAAGGAACTGGCCGCCAACGCCAAAAAGTAAATCCGTAACCCCCGGGGGCGCCTTTAAGGCGCCCCCGTTCGCTGTTCCCTGCGGCGTATACCGGGGAAAGCAGGGCCGCTGAATGGATACATTGTAATTTGCTGCAGCTCCAGCGGCCTGATTTGACAAAGGGCTTGGGATGTGATACCATTTCCTCATCACAAACGAAACGGAGAGGAATGCCATGAGAAAACGGATGTTTTTATCCCTGGCCCTGGTTGCGGTTCTGGCTATGCTGCTCACGGGCTGCCGGCAGCTCCGGCACAAGGAAATTCTGGAGGAGCAGCTGGACAAGGTGATCACCGCCATGAACCGGGACGATCCCAATGCCCTGTACGACCTGTTCTACGAAATGCCCACGGGAAGGGCGGAATTTGACCGGGATTACGCCTCCATGGCCGAGGCCTGGGAGGGTTCGGGAGAATACACCACCCGCACCGCCTCCTATCATGCCAGCTCCACCTCCCAGGGGAGCACCTACACCGCCACCTATGAAATCACCTTCCCCCAGTGGGTCTGCGTCATGACCCTGGTGTACATCGAGGACGCCAGCGGCAACGGTCTCCAGGCCGTCCAGTTCACCCCCGGCGCCCTGGAGGAGGTCGTTGGCCCCCAGTCCGGCAGTCTCACCAGAATCAAGACCCCCTTCCAGTGGTTCCTGCTGGCGGTGAGCCTGGTGCAGCTGGGGCTGCTGGTTTACACCGTGGTGGACATTTTCCGGCGGAAGCCCCGGCAGTACGGCCTCTGGCTCCTCATTGCCTTCCTGGCGGTGCGCCCCTATTTCACCATCCAGAGCGGCATCCAGATTGGCTTCACGGTGGGCCTCAGCGTGAACTTCTGGCAGCACCTCATCTATGACGGCGGCGTCCAGCAGTTTATCGCCGTGATTCCCCTGGGCATGATCATCTACTGGTGCAAGCGCAGGAGCCTGAAGCCCCGGCCAAAGCCCCTGGCACCGCAGAATCAGGAGGGCGCCGGCCCCGTTGAACCGTAAACAAATACAGGAGGAACATATTATGAAACTGCTCATTGTTGTGGACATGCAAAAGGACTTTATTGACGGCGCCCTGGGCACCTCCCAGGCCGTGGCCATTGTGCCCAAGGTTCGGGAGAAGATCGAGGCCTACCGGGCCGCCGGGGACATGGTGATCTTCACCCGGGACACCCACGGGGAAAATTACCTGACCACCCAGGAGGGCCGGAACCTGCCTGTGGTGCACTGCGTCAAGGGCACCCCCGGCTGGGGGATCGCGGCGGAGCTTCCCGTGGGGGACAGCGCCGTGGTGGACAAGCCCACCTTCGGCTCCGTGTCCCTGGCCCACCGGGTGGCCCGGCTGGAGGGCCTGGAGGCCATCGAGCTGGTGGGCCTGTGCACGGACATCTGCGTGATTTCCAACGCCCTGCTCCTAAAGGCCACCCTTCCGGAGCTTCCCATCTCCGTGGACGCCGCCTGCTGCGCCGGTGTCACCCCCGAGAGCCATAAAAACGCCCTGGCCGCCATGAAAATGTGCCAGATCGCCGTAAAAGAGTAACGGCCCCGGGGCCGCACCTGTAGGGCGGGGTCAGGCATAAACCGGGCGCCCCCAATTTTGCCCGTAGGGGAGGGTCATGACCCTCCCCTACAGACACACCATCCCTGGCCCTTGACAGGCGGGGGGAAATGCGGTATAATGCCCGGGAAGTTCATAAAAGGACAGTTCGAAACCATCCTGTCTGTAAACAAAACTATGGATTTGCTCCCGCCAGGGCGGGTGCTTTGGATGGGCGCATTGCGCCCATTTTTTTCGGGATGGGGGAGCTGTACCCATCCCGATTTTTTTGGAGGTAGTGACATGAAAAAGACAAAATTCCTGGTGTACGGCGGCGTCCAGGCGGCCCTCTATGTGGTGCTCACCTACGCCCAGAATCTGCTGTGGCCCGGCTCCACCACCATGGCCATTCAGATGCGGGTTTCCGAGGCCCTGTGCGTCTTCGCCTGCTTCACCCCGGCGGCCATCCCCGGCCTCACCATCGGGTGCCTGCTCTACAATGTGAGCTGGGCCCAGAGCCTGCCCCTGGACTGGCTGGTGGGGAGCCTTGCCACCCTCTTCGCCACGGTGTGCATGTGGCTGCTGCGGAAGGTGAAAATCGCCAAGTGCCCCTTCCCCGCTCTCCTCATGCCCGCCCTGTGGAACGCCCCGCTGGTGGGCTGGGAGCTGACGGTGTACCTGGGCGAGGGTGGCTTCACCTGGCCCGTGTTCTGGCTCAACGCCCTGTATGTGTTCCTGGGGGAGGCCATTGTGCTCCTGGTGCTGGGCACCATCCTGTACTACGCCCTCACCGCCCGGGGCCTGGACAAAAAATTCTTCTGAGCGCCCCCCACATGTCATACTGAGCCAAAGGCGAAGGATCTCGCGCAGGAGGGTTTCGACAGTGCACCCGTAGGGCAGTTGCAAATCTGCCCGGCAGCTCCGTCCCAACACACCCGGCCCCCGGGCTCGCCCCCGCCGGGTAGTTGCAAATCTATCCGGCAGGTTCATCCAAACCCACCAGGCTCCCAACCCTGTCATTGCGAGGAGCGCAGCGACGTGGCAATCCGTTTCCTAAGCAATGCGAACGTATTGCACCGGCCGTGAGGCCGGTCATGCGCCCGGGCCTGTATGGCGCCTCTGACGGGGCGCGCAAGCCTTGGGGCTTGCGGGGGAACGGATTGCCACACCAGCGCAGGCGCTGGTTCGCAATGACAGACTTGGGGGCGCGGTGGGTTTGGATGGAGTGCGGAGGTTCCGGGAGGCGGACGGCGGGGGCAAGACCCCCGCCCTACGGTGCAGGACCGGTAGCGCACCCGTCCCAACACACCCGGCCCCGGCTACGCACCTGTAGGGCGGGGGCTCGCCCCCGCCGGGCACTCGCAAATCTGCCCGGCAGCCCCGTCCCAAGGCACCCGGCCCTGGCCGTGTACCTGTGGGGCGGGGCGATTCTGTTTTTCTTGACATAGGCAAGGCTCCGTGGTACCATACCCCTATCCGAACAAGAACGAGGAGAGATGCAACATGAAAAAGCGTGCCTGTCTGGCTCTGGCGCTGGTGTTGGTGATGCTCCTGTCGGTGGGCTGCGGGCTGCTTCCCGCCAAGGAGCAGACCTTTACCAGGGACGGCCTCACCATCACCCTGACCAACCGGTTCCAGGAGGGGGAGCGGGAGGGCTATACCGCCTATTTTAAGTCCACTCAGGTTCTGGTGCTGGCGCTGAAGGAGGAGAAGTCCCTGTTCGCGGAGCGGGGCATGGAGGTGGATCTGGACGGCTACACCCAGCTGATGATGGACGCCAACGGCCAGGAGGGCCAGCCTGAGCACCGGGACGGCCTTACATACTTCACCTACGATTACGCCACCGGCGGGGAGGAGTACCGCTATTTCACCGCCGCCTACGAGGGGGACGACGCCTTCTGGGTGGTGCAGTTTGCCTGCCAGAAGAGCAAGTATGAGAGCCTGGAGGAGACCATCCTGAAATACGCCCAGTCCGTGCAGGTGTAATGCCCCGGACGGGAATGCGCAGCCCGGCGATTTCTTCGCCGGGCGTTCGTTTATAAAGTGAGGCCGCCCGGCAGTGCCGGGCGGCCCTTTTTAGAAACGAGAGAGGAAAAATGAGGATTCGGCTTAGTACATGCCGCCCTGGGCTGCGGCGGCCGCGTTGGCGGCGGCGTCAGCGGCGGGGTCGGGCTTATCCACAACCAGGGACTCGGTGGTGAGGACGCAGGCGCCAATGGAGGCAGCGTTCTCCAGAGCGGAGCGGGTCACCTTGGTGGGGTCCACGATGCCGGCGGGAATCATGTCCACATACTCCTCGGTGTAGGCGTTGTAGCCATAGCCCACCTTGCCGGAGGTGCGGATCTTCTCGAAGACCACGGAGCCGTCCACGCCGGCGTTCTGGGCGATCTGACGGATGGGGGCCTGGAGAACCTTGGCGATGATCTGAGCGCCGGTCTTCTCGTCGCCGGTGAGGGTGGCGACCAGCTCCTCCACGGCGCCGATGGCGTTCACATAGGCGGTGCCGCCGCCGGCCACGATGCCCTCTTCCACGGCTGCACGGGTGGCGTTGAGGGCGTCCTCAACCCGGAGCTTCTGCTCCTTCATGGCGACCTCGGTCTGAGCGCCCACCCGGATTACGGCCACGCCGCCGGACAGCTTGGCCAGGCGCTCCTGGAGCTTCTCCCGGTCATAGTCGGAGGTGGTCACGCCGATGGCGGCGCGGATCTCATTGGCACGGTTCTTGATGGCGGCGGGGTCGCCGTTGCCGTCCACGATGGTGGTGTTGTCCTTGGTGACCTTCACCTGGCGGGCGGTGCCCAGATCCATGATGTCGGCCTCGGTGAGCTCCATGTTCAGCTCGCTGGAGATGACGGTACCGCCGGTGAGAATGGCGATATCCTGGAGCATTTCCTTCCGGCGGTCGCCAAAGCCGGGGGCCTTGACGCAGACGCAGTTGAAGTTGCCGCGGAGGCGGTTCACCAGCAGGGTGGCCAGGGCGTCGCCCTCCACGTCCTCGGCGATGATGATCATCTTCCGGCCGGACTTCACAACCTTCTCCAGCACAGGGAGAATCTCCTGGATGGAGGAGATCTTCTTATCGGTAATGAGGATATAGGGATCGTCCAGCACGGCCTCCATCTTGTCGGTATCCGTGACCATATAGGGGGAGATGTAGCCCCGGTCGAACTGCATACCTTCCACCACGTCCAGGCCGGTCTCGGCGGTCTTGGACTCCTCGATGGTGATGACGCCGTCGGTGCCAACCTTCTCCATGGCCTCGGCAATGAGCTTGCCCACGGCCTCGTCGCCGGAGGACACGGTGCCGACTCTCGCAATGTCGTCGGAGCCGTTGACACTCTGGGAGTGAGCCTTGATGGCCTCCACGGCGGCGGCCACGCCCTTCTCAATGCCCTTGCGCATGACCATGGGGTTTGCGCCGGCGGTGACGTTCTTCAGGCCCTCATGGACGATGGCCTGGGCCAGGACGGTGGCGGTGGTGGTGCCGTCGCCGGCCACGTCGTTGGTCTTGGTGGCAACCTCCCGGACCAGCTGAGCGCCCATGTTCTCAAAGGCGTCCTCCAGCTCCACGTCCTTGGCGATGGTCACGCCGTCGTTGGTGATCATGGGGGCGCCGTACTTCTTGCCCAGCACCACGTTCCGGCCCTTGGGGCCCAGGGTGACCTTCACGGTATCGGCCAGCTGGTCGATGCCCTTCTGCAGACTCTTGCGAGCTTCCTCGCCGTAAACAATCATTTTAGCCATAATTCAAAACCTCCCAATTATTCCACGATGGCCAGGATGTCGGACTGCTTCACGATGGTGTAGTCCTTGCCATCCAGCTTGATTTCGGTGCCGGTGTACTTGGCCACAACAACCTTGTCGCCGGGCTTGACCACCATTTCGGTGTCCTTGTCCCCGGGGCCAACGGCCACCACTTCGGAAACAACGGGCTTTTCCTTATTGGCAGTGGAGATGATGATACCGGACGCGGTGGTCTCCTCCGCCTCCGTGGGCTTCAGCAAAACCCGGTCTGCCATAGGAATGAGTTTCATAATTGATTACCTCCAAAAAACAATATTTAGAATCGCGGTAGTTGGCCGCTGCAATCTACGAAGTTTGTCTGTTTAGCACTCAAGGCTCTCGAGTGCTAGCGGCTCTATAATAGCGCATCGTCTCTGAAAATGCAAGAGGCAAATGCATGAATTTTTTATGAACGGGGAATTTTTTTGCCGCACCCCCGCCTTGTCATCCTGAG
>JALETK010000134.1 GCA_022781505.1 Clostridiales bacterium
TCAGACATAGAACTCCGCCAGATCCTCCAGGCGGAGGCAGGCCAGGGCCTTGATGGGGAGCTGGTGGCCGCAGCCGCAGTCGATGTCCAGAAAGCCGGGGGCGTGGAGGATGCGCATATGGTCGCCCCGGGCGGTTAAGGCCTGGCTGTAGGCCTCCTGCTCCTCCGGGGTTTTGTCCAGAAACACAATGGGGGTGTGGCCGATGATGAGGGTTGTGTCCGGAATGGGGTTGGGGGTGTCCAGCCTGGGACGGCCCCAGACCTCATCGTGGGTGTTTGCTCCGGGAAATCCGTGAACCAGATAGAAGCGCCGTCCCGCAACGGTGACTTCCAGGTGGGTGGGGAGGGCCTCCAGGTCCCACAGGAGCCGCTCCAGGGCTTTGGCCCGCAGGCGCTCCAGCCCCAAAAGGGTGGGGCCGTTTCCGTTCCGGGCCCAGCGGCGAATCTCCACCTCGGTGGCATGGGGGCTGTGGTATTGCAGGCACATGTATTCGTGGTTTCCCAGGAGCATGACCATATTGGGGGCGCCCAGGATCTCCTGCAGCAGGGGTACCCCATCGGGCCCCCGGTCCACCACGTCCCCCAGAACATACAGAATATCCCTGCCGGAAAAGTGGATTTTCTCCAGCATGGCGTGAAAACGATCCGATTCTCCGTGAAGGTCGGAGATGACATAGTGAGACATGGCGCTCCTCCCGGGTGTTCAAGGGTTTTTCCACACTATATCATATTTGGACGGGATTATCCAGAGCGATTTCCTGGATAGGCAAAAAAGCAGCCCCGGGCGAACCCGGGGCTGCACGGAAGTGCGGAAGAAAATTACTCGGCGTGGTCAACGCTGTACATATGCTCGATCAGGTCCAGAACCTTGTTGGAGTAGCCGATCTCGTTGTCGTACCAGGAGACGACCTTCACGAAGGTGTCGGTGAGAGCGATGCCGGCCTTGGCGTCGAAGATGGAGGTGCGGGTGTCGCCCAGGAAGTCGGAGGAGACAACGGCCTCGTCGGTGTAGCCCAGAACGCCCTTCAGCTCGCCCTCAGCGGCGGCCTTCATGGCGGCGCAGATTTCCTCATACTTGGCGGGCTTGGCCAGGTTCACGGTCAGGTCAACCACGGACACGTCCAGAGTGGGAACACGCATGGACATACCGGTCAGCTTGCCATTCAGCTCGGGGATAACCTTGCCCACGGCCTTGGCGGCGCCGGTGGAGGAGGGGATGATGTTGCCGGAAGCGGCGCGGCCGCCTCTCCAGTCCTTCAGGGAGGGACCGTCAACGGTCTTCTGGGTGGCGGTGGTGGAGTGCACGGTGGTCATCAGGCCATCGGTGATGCCCCAGTTGTCGTTCAGAACCTTGGCGATGGGAGCCAGGCAGTTGGTGGTGCAGGAAGCGTTGGACACGAAGTTCATGTCGGGGGTGTACTTGTCCAGGTTCACGCCGCAGACGAACATGGGGGTGCCGTCCTTGGAGGGAGCGGACATGACAACCTTCTTGGCGCCAGCGGTCAGGTGGCCGGCAGCCTTCTCCTGGGTCAGGAACAGGCCGGTGGACTCCACGACGTACTCAGCGCCCAGCTTGCCCCAGGGCAGATCAGCGGGATTGCGCTCAGCGGAGATGGGGATCTCCTTGCCGTTGACGACGATGGCGTTCTCGGTGGCCTCAACAGTGCCGTTGAACTGGCCATGCATGGTGTCGTACTTCAACATGTAAGCCAGGTAGTCAGCGGGGCACAGGTCGTTGATACCCACGATCTCGATCTCGGGGTGGTTCAGACTGGCGCGGAAGACCATACGGCCGATACGGCCAAAACCATTGATACCAACTTTGATAGACATTGATAATTTCCTCCATTTCAATCTCGCCGCAGAAACGGCGCATTTCACATGGTATGGGGCGAATCCCCAGACGATGTTATTATACAATATTCCGAACCAACTGTAAAGCCCCTGTTTTAAACAAAATCCGCCGTTTGCGGAAAAAAATGTTGGACACATTGGAGGCACCGGCGGCAGGGGGAGCGCATAGGATAGTGGGAGGCGATATTATGAATGATTTAACCGCACTGGCGCTGCGCCGCAGCGGATACCCCAACCTGGAGCGTTTTCAGGCGGGAAATGGCCTGCCCGTCACCGGGCAGGAGAACGAACAGACCACCCGTGCCCTGGAGCCTTACCTTCTGGGCTATCGCTCCGTTCAGCTGAAGCCCGGGGATACCTTCTGGGATTTGGCAGGAACATACGGAACCACCGTCCAGGCCATCGAGACGGCCAACCCGGCCTTAAATCCCCAGCGTCTTCCCGTGGGGACTACGGTGCTGGTGCCCCTGGGCTTTCCCGTGGTGCCCACGGATGTGCCCATGACCTCCCGGCTGTGCAGCGTGTGTATCCGGGGCATTGCGGCCAGGTACCCCTTCTGCCGCACGGAGCGGCTGACCACCACGGCCTTCGGCCGGCCCATGGACACCATCGCCATCGGCAGCGGCGCCCGCCGGGTGCTGTACACGGCGGCCCACCATGCCAACGAGTGGATCACCGCCACCCTCCTCCTGGCCTTTGCCGAGGAGCTGGCCAAGGCCATTGCCACAGGCGGAACCCTGGGCGGCTTTACAGGCGGGGAGCTGGACCGGGGGGCCACGGTCTATCTGGTTCCTATGGTGGATCCGGATGGGGTGGATCTCGTCACCGGGGCGCTGGACCCGGAGGGGGAGGAGTACGCCTACGCCAAAAGTCTTGCGGGTTATTTTCCGGAGATTCCCTTCCCCCTGGGCTGGAAGGCCAACCTCCTGGGCACGGATCTGAACCTCAATTACCCTGCCGGCTGGGACACCGCCCGGGAGATCAAGTTTAGCCAGGGCTACACCCGACCCGGCCCCAGAGACTTTGTGGGGGACGCCCCTTTAAATCAGCGGGAGACCCAGGCCCTGGCCAGGCTCACCCGGCGGCTGAATCCCGCCCTGGTTCTGGCCTATCACAGCCAGGGGCAGGTGATTTACTGGCAGTTTCAGGATATCTACGTCCCCGGTGCCCGGGATCTGGGGGAGCGCTTTGCCCAGGTCAGCGGCTACAGTCTGGAGGAGACGCCCTATAACTCCGCCTTTGCCGGATTCAAGGATTGGTTCATCCAGGAATTCCGCCGCCCGGGCTATACAATTGAAGTGGGGGAGGGAATCAACCCCCTGCCTCTGCAGCAGTTCCCCAAAATCTACAGCGACAATCTGGGAATCCTCACCATCGGAATGCTGCCCCAGGGCTGACGGCTTGCGCGCTGGGGTGGGCTGTGGTATAATATCGAAACGAGAAGATATTTACCTGGAGGAAGAGAAAGATGCCGGAACCCTACGATATTTCCATCGTCCCCTGTGAGGACTACCAGCCGGACACCTGCCGCAGGGCCATGGCTCAGGTGCTGGAGCCCCTGGGCGGCCTTGCTTGGGTGCGCCCCGGGATGAAGGTGGCCATCAAGGCCAACCTGGTGGCCCCCATGGCCCCGGACCGGGCGGCCACCACCCACCCGGCCCTGCTCCTGGCCCTGTCGGAGCTCCTGGTGGAGAAGGGAGCCACCGTTGTCATCGGCGACAGCCCCGGGGGCCTGTACACCGGGGCCTTTGTGGAGAAGATTTACAAGCTCACGGGGCTGGAGGCGCTGGAGCGGCCCGGAATCTCCCTGAACCGGGATTTTTCCCAGGCCCAGGCCAGCTTCCCTGAGGCGGTTGCGGCGAAGCACTTCCAGTACACCCGGTATCTGGACGACGCGGACGCGGTGATCGATTTCTGCAAGCTGAAAAGCCACGGTATGATGGGCATGTCCGCAGGAGCGAAGAATCTGTTCGGCGTCATTCCCGGCACCCTGAAGCCGGAATACCATTTCCGCTTCCCCGATCCCAGGGACTTTGCCCGGATGCTGGTGGATTTGAATGTGTATTTCAAGCCGGTTCTCACCCTGGCCGACGCGGTGATTGCCATGGAGGGAAACGGCCCCACCCAGGGAACGCCCCGGCCCATGGGCGCCCTGCTGGCGGCCAGGAGTCCCCACAAGCTGGACCTGGCCTGCGCCTGGCTCATTGGTCTGGAGCGGGCCAGGGTTCCCACCCTGGAGGCGGCCCTGGAGCGGGGCCTGATTCCGGAGCGGGTGGAGGAGCTGCGGGTGGCGGGAGACCTGGCCCCCTTCCGGGTGGCGGACTTTCAGAAGCTGGAGGCCCCCAGCAGTCTTTTGTTCCGGGGGAAGAACCGGACGGCCTGGGAGCGGCTCCGGGGGGCGGCGGTGCAGAAGCTCCTCAGCGCCCGGCCCCAGCCGGACGGGGAGGCGTGCATCGGCTGCGGAAAGTGCGCCGGGCTGTGCCCGGCCAAGGCCATCGCCATGGAGGAGAAGCGGCCCAGAATCGACAGAAGCAAATGCATCCGCTGCTTCTGCTGCCAGGAGTTCTGCCCTGTGGGCGCCATGAAGGTACACAGAACAAAAATTGCAAAAATGCTGAATAAATAGGGATAGACATGAGAAAAATCGTATTTTTTGACATTGACGGCACCCTGGTGGACAGCCCCACCCAGATTGTGCCGGACAGCGCCGTAAAGGCCATTGGAAGGCTGCGGGAGGCGGGGCACCTGGCGGTGCTGAACACCGGACGGCCCTATACCCACATTGACCGCCGGATTCTGGACATAACCTGGGACGGCTGTGTTTCCGGCTGCGGAATGCAGGTCCACGGGGAGGGGCGGGTGCTCCACAGGGCCCTGCCCACCCCGGAGCAGTGCCGCCGGATGCGGGATCTGGTACGGCAGTGCGGCCTGGACGTGTTTTTTGAGTATGAGGACGGGCTCATTCTGGACGGCACCCGGCCCTGGGGGCCGCAGGTCGCCCATGAGGCCGACAGTCTGGGAAAGCGGGGGCTGACCATCGCCCTGGACCCGGACAGGCCGGACTTTCACTTTGAAAAGTTCATCACCTTTGACCTGGGAGGTGGAGACATGGAGCGGTTTACCCGGGAGGCCTCCCGGGATTTCACCCTCATTGACCGGGGGCAGGGGATGACCGAGGCGGTGCTGAAGGGAAACAGCAAGTCTACCGGCATCGGGATTCTCCTGAAGCACTTCGGCCTCTCCCGGGAGGACGCCTATGCCTTCGGGGACAGCACCAACGACCTGCCCATGTTCCGGTGCGTGGGAACGCCCATTGCCATGGGAGGCAGCCCGGAGGTCCTCCTGCGGGAGGCCGCCTTTGAGACCTCGGAGGTGCTGAACGGCGGCATCCAGCGGGGCCTGGAGCGGTGCGGGCTGATTGACTGAAATAATTTTGAAAATCATTCTCATTATATTGATTTTTCAGAGAACCTCCGGTATAATAAATCCGGAGACGAATCTACCACTTTGAAAGGAGTTTTTACACCATGTACTGTGTAAGAAAAGTGACTGGGGATCTCACCTGGGTGGGGGGAAACGACCGCCGTCTGTCCCTGTTTGAGGGCGTGTATGACGTGCCCAAGGGTGTGTCCTACAATTCTTATCTGCTGATGGATGAGAAGACCGTCCTGTTTGACACCGTTGACCATTCGGTGGACAAGGTGTTCTTTGAAAATATCGACCATGTTCTGGCCGGCCGGAAGCTGGATATCCTGATTGTCCAGCACATGGAGCCGGATCACGCCGCCACCATCCAGGAGGTTGTCCGCCGGTATCCCGGGGTTCGGGTGGTGTGCAATCAGAAGACCGCCGCCATGATGGCCCAGTATTTCACCTTCGACGTGCCCGCCACGGTGCAGCTGGTGAAGGAGGGGGACGTGCTGGAGACCGGCCACCACAGCCTGACCTTCGTCATGGCGCCCATGGTTCACTGGCCCGAGGTCATGGTGACCTACGACCTCACGGAGAAGATTCTGTTCTCTGCCGACGCCTTCGGCACCTTCGGAGCCATTGACGGCGCCCTCTTTGCCGACGAGGTGGATTTCTTCCGGGATTACCTGGACGAGGCCCGGCGGTATTACTGCAACATCGTGGGCAAGTACGGCACCCAGGTCACGGCCCTTCTCACCAAGGCCGCCGGCCTGGAGATCAAGATGGTCTGCCCCCTCCACGGCTTTGTGTGGCGGAAGGACATCGGGGACTTTATTGAGAAGTATCTGAAGTGGGCCACCTACACCCCGGAGGAGACCGGCGTGGTCATCGCCTATGCCTCTGTCTACGGCAACACCGCCAACGCCGCCGAGATTCTCTCCTGCCGTCTGCGGGAGATGGGCATCAAGACCTGCATGTTCGACGTGTCCGTGACCCCTGCCTCCTATGTGGTGGCCGCCGCCTTCCGGTACAGCCACCTGGTCTTTGCCGCCACTACATACAATGCGGGAATCTTCGTGAAAATGGAGGACCTGCTCCACGATCTGGTTGCCCACAACCTCCAGAACCGCACCGTGGCCCTGGTGGAGAACGGCTCCTGGGCCCCCACCAGCTGCAAGCTCATGCGGCAGCTGCTGACGCCTCTGAAGAATGTGACCATTCTGGATCAGACCGTGACCATCCGCTCCTCCCTCAAGGAGACGGAGCAGCTGGAGATTCTGGCCCAGGCCATTGGGGACACCATGCCCAAGCCCGAGCCTGTGCCCCAGAACGTCAAGGCCCTGGACCCCAACGCCATGTTCAAGCTGTCCTACGGCCTGTTCGTCCTGTCCGCCAAGGAAGGGGAGAAGGACAACGGCTGCATTGTCAACACGGTGATTCAGCTGACGGACACCCCCAAGCGCCTGGCCTTCGCCGTGAACAAGGCAAACCTGACCCACGATATGCTGATGAAGGACGGGCGGTTCAGCGTCTCCGTTCTGTCCCAGGACGTGCCCTTTGAGATTTTCCAGCACTTCGGCTTCCAGAGCGGCCGGACGGTGGACAAGTTCGACGGCTGGGCCTTCGCAGACCGCAGTGAAAACGGCACCGTGTACCTGACGAAGTTTGCCAACGCCGTCATTTCCGGCAAGGTGGTCTCCACCCAGGACTGGGGCACCCACACCCTCTTCGTGGCTGAGGTGACAGAGGCGAAGATTCTCTCCCAGGTGCCCTCCGTGACCTATGCCTATTACTTCGAGCACATTAAGCCGAAGCCCGCCCCCCAGCTCCAGCAGAAGAAGGGCTGGGTCTGCAAGATCTGCGGCTATGTCTACGAGGGCGAGGAGCTTCCCGCGGACTACGTCTGCCCCCTGTGCAAGCACGGCCCCGAGGACTTTGAGAAAATCGGCTGAGCTACAGAGCCGAAATAAGATTGTGTAACACTGCCGGGAGGGCGCGGTTTTCCGCGCCTCTCCCGGCAGTGTTGTTATGGGGCGATTGGCCGGAAGGGGAAAATCTCAGGTTGACACTTTGCGAAAATCTGATATAATTATATTTGCAATATTGCAAAAATTAAAACGGAAAATGACTTGCAACGATACAAACGATGAGAGGGCGCTGGATATGAGTGCGATATTTCAACAAAAGCCATGTATTCTCTTTGAGACGGTGGAACTGCTTTATGCATTTGTCAATGGCCTTCCGCCGGAAGACTTGACTGCGGAGGGGTTTTATTGCCTGACGCCCCAGGAGGCGCTTGAAACCATGAGCAGCGCCTGCCAGGAGCTTGACCCGAAGGATTTTCTTTTGCGGCAGTATTTTGGCCGGCATGCGATTCTGGATGAATCCAACCAGTTTACCTGCCTGGCTTCCTGTATGGTTTACTGCTTTATGAATCTGGATCAGAGCGGGATATCCGATCAGATAGACAGCATGTGCAGAACCTGGGAGCAGATTCGGCGCCGCCCCTTTACCATTCGGGCCATCAACTGGTTTACCCTGGATGTAGAGGCGCTACCAACGGGCCCGGTTACCTCTTTGGCGGCGGAAATGAAAAAGCTGCCGGTGGAGGAGGACTTTTTCCTGAGCCTGCTGGAGACTTTTTCCGACTATACCTATCACATGACCCGGCTGCAGGAGCTGATTGAGCCGGTGGCGATGCGCCTGGAGCAACTTCTGGAGCCTTTTGTTACCAGGGCAAAGCCCCTGTGGGAGGCATGGAGCCAATTTTTGGAGAAAACCGATCTGGAGGATTTCTCTGCACAGCGAACCGGAATCATTCCGCCCAGGCCCTTTGAACGGGCGGGAATTTGCCTGCGCTATTTTCGCCCGCAATATGCGCCGATTCAGGTGGACCCGGAGCGCAATACCTTTTGGATGCATTTGGGCGTAAGGATGATTCCGGACCCCCAACAGGTCTCCGGAGACGGTGCTCCCAACGAGCGGGATTTGGAGGCCCTGCGTCTGCTGGGGGACAAGGGCCGGTCTGAGATGGTCCGGGCGCTCATGGGCCGCTCCATGTCCATGCAGGAGTTGGCTACCCAACTGCGCATTAACCCGGGCACGGTCTTCCGGAATCTGAACAGCCTGACCAACACCGGTCTGCTGACCACGGAGACCAGAGGCTCCCGATACTATTACCGGGCCAATTATCCCTACATCCAGTCGCTCCTCCGGAAAATGCTGGCGTACTATCGCACAGGGGGACAGACTACTTCTGGGCAGACGGGCAGCTGACAGTGTTCTGCCGGGAAAAGACGTTATTGCTTTTATGTGATGAATATTTAAGCTGAATTTTTGAAAGTCAGTAAGAATGTGCTTGCAATTATGCAAGTTTTGCTGTAGGATAAAGATAACATTTTCAGAGTTGCAAGGAGACGACCTGTTTCAAGACAATTCCGGGAGAAGATGGGGAGCGCCGGATTCGCTGTAAATGTACGAAAAACCAAAATACAAAAGATCCGGCCATACCGGGTCGAAGGAAAGGATGAACAAAACATGAGAAAGCTTCTGACCAGCCTTCTGGCTCTGGCGATGCTGGTTTCCCTGCTGGTTCTCCCTGCCCAGGCGGCGGAGGACGGCACGGGCCTGGCAGTCACAGCCACCGTCACGGAAAAGCAGGTTGCCCTGGAGGTGATTGCCGTTCAGGAGGTCTTCAGCGGCAGCTTCACCGTGGAGTATGACACCGGCGCCCTCACCTATGTGGTTGCCCAGGGAGGCGGCACCGTCTCCGCCCTCAGCGCCGGGGAGGGGAGCGTTTCCGTGCTCTTCGCCTCGGAGAGCAGCAAGGCTGTGGCCCCCGGCCAGGCCGTGATCACCGTGGTGTTTGACCGGGTGAAGCCTGTGCTGGACACGGAGATTGATGTGACCCTGGAGGATCTCAACAGTCAGGAGGGGGCTGCATCTGGCTCTGCCCACGGTGTATCTGAACACCGGCCTGCCCTTCACCGATGTGCCCGCGGACAGCTGGTTCTACGAGGCCGTGAAGTTCGGCTACAACGAGGGCCTGTTCCAGGGTGTCACCGAGACCCTCTTCCAGCCGGCCGGCTCCATGACCCGGGCCATGTTTGTCACCACCCTGGCCCGGATGGACGGGGCGGAGCTGGACCCGGAGGCCCACACCGCCTTTGCCGACGTGCGGGAGGGCAGCTATTACGAGGGTGCCGTAGCCTGGGCCGTGGAGGCCGGGATTGTGAAGGGCACCTCCGCCACCACCTTCTCTCCTGCCGCAGAGATCACCAGAGAGCAGATGGTCACCATGCTCTGCCGCTATGCCAAGTACCTGGGAGAGGACACCACTGCTGATACCGCTGCCCTGGAGGACTTTGCCGACTGGGGTACCGTCAGCGGCTGGGCCCGGAGCTCCATGGCCTGGGCTGTAGAAGAAGGAATTGTAAACGGCACCGGCGTGGGCCTGGAGCCCAAGGGCCAGGCCACCCGCGCCCAGGGGGCTCAGGTTCTCATGAACTTTGCCCTCCGGGAGGACTAACCTCAGAAAGGATGTGCAGTATATGAAGACTTCCCGTCTGAAGCGTACCCTGGCGGCAGTTCTGGTCTGTGCCATGATTCTGGGCATCAGTCCTGTCTACGCCGCCGGAACCGACAACAGCAGCCCTGTTACCTTCCAGGAGCTGGATCCGGAGCAGGTCACCGCCGACCTCATTTCCACGGAGCAGGAAACCGTGGATGAGTCCCAGCTCACATATTATGCGGATACGGATGTGGTCCGGGTTACCATCGTCCTGGAGGACGAGCCCGCCATCTCCACCTGCGGCCTGGAGGCTGCCTCCGCCTTTGCCTACCGCACCATGCTGAAGGCCACGCAGGATCAGCTGGCCGCCCGGATCTCCAGCCAGGTGCTGGATGGAGAGAAGCTGGACGTGGTGTGGAATCTGACCCTGGCGGAAAACGCCATCTCCGCCAACGTGGCCTACGGCAAGCTGGAGGAAATCCGTGACCTTTCCGGCGTCAAGGCCGTGTATCTGGAGACCCGGTACGAGCCCATGACCGCCGACGTGAGCAACGTTGTGGCCCAGGACATGACCGGCGCCAACGCCATCCAGTCCGGCTCCGGCTACACCGGCGCGGGCATCCGCATCGCCGTGATTGACACTGGCACGGACACAAATCACCAGTCCTTTGACGAGGGCGGTTATCTCTACTCCCTGACCCGGAACGCCGAGGCCAAGGGAATGAGCGTGGAAGACTATGTGGATTCCCTGAACCTCCTGGATGAGGAGGAGATTGCCGCCGTTCTGGATCAGCTCCATGTGTCCCAGCGGTATGAGGGCATCACCGCCCAGGATCTGTACCTGAACGAGAAGCTGCCCTTTAACTTCAACTATGTGGATCGCAATCTGGATGTGACCCACGACAACGACACCCAGGGCGAGCACGGCTCCCATGTGGCCGGCATCGCCACCGCCAACGAGTACATTCCCACGGACGGCGCCGTCTACGACTTTGACGGGGACGGCAATCTGGACGCGGACGACGCCCAGGCCCTTTTGGACTACATCCTCACAGGCAAGGCCATCGCCCGGGAGGAGCAGGCGGACATCAGCGGCAACGGCACCGTCACCTCCTATGACGCCCACCTGCTGCTGAACATGGTGGCAGACGGTACGGCTTACGTCTCCGCCGAGGATGCCGTGGGCGTCACCGGCGTGGCTCCAGATGCCCAGCTCCTTACTATGAAGGTCTTTGGTATCCTTGGCGGAGCCTACTCCAGCGACTATATGGCTGCAGTGGAGGATGCTGTTATTCTGGGCTGTACTGCTGTGAACCTTTCCCTGGGCGCACCCTACCCCGGCTTCCGCAGTGCCCATGAGAGTAATCCAGCCGATACCGAATTCATTGACAGCGTGATGGAAAAACTCACCGATACCGGAATCGTCATGTGTGTGGCTGCTGGTAACTCAGGTAACTGGGCTGACCAGGACGCTGCGTTCGGTTATATGTACACCGATGAAGCTGGTACCTACATGATTTCCAGCCCTGCCACCTATGCAAATTCCCTGGCCGTAGCCAGTGTCAACAACATCGGTGCCGTTCTGAATCATGAGACAATCTTCGACGGTACCTATGAGCCCACTGTGGAGCAGACCACCAATGGTATCGCCAAGGATTGGGATTCCCTGGATCCTGAGGGGGAGGGTACTACCTATGACGTGGCATGACAGCATCATTGGCAGCTTTTTCTACACAAATGCGGGTCGCTGGTACGATGCAACTGGTGTCTTAGGCTTCGACTGGGACTTCACTGATCCTGAGACGGGTGAAAAGGTGCCCGAGGGAAACCGGCTGCGCTTTACCGCCCTGTGCGCTCCGGAATACTGTGTGAACAAAGACGGGAGCGTCATCTGGGATGAACTGGGTGATGGTGTATCCATGTCTATGGAGTTCACCGTGGACAACACCGCCCCCAAGCTGGTAGGCGAGTGTCCGTTGACCCTTAGCGCTGATGGAAACACCCTGTACTATACAGCTCAGGATGAAAACTACATTGCTGCTGTAATTCTGCTGAACGGCTCCGCCACAAAGGCCATATACTACAGTTATCCCGATATGCCTGTGGAGCAGAAGGGCCAGGCGTTCTCCGGCGCTTTGAATCTCACCGACTACCGGGAGGAGTTTGGCAATAAGGCTGTTGTTGCTGTTTGCGATTACGCTGGCAATGAGGCCTACTATGCCATCAATCTGAACGGATCCGGCAACAGCTATGGCAGCCTGCTGGCTTATCAGTATGCGCCTAAGTCCCCGTTTGGCGGCGGCGTCAACACTTGGGTATCCTTTGATCCAAATGTCAGCAACACAGAAAACCACATCTTTACTGCGGACGCGGATTTTGTCTGCGCTGAGTATGTTGGAGGCTATGTTTTCGCCCAGACCAAGGATGGCTCTCTCTACGGCATTCCCTATGCAGACTTCCTGGAAGACCGGGTGGATCTGGATGGAACCTTCATCACCAGGCTGGAAAATGTATACCATCCGTACCCAGGATCGGCTCTACTACTTGGGAGAGACTGATGATTACAACGTCTCGGCTACCATCCATAAGGCCACCGTCACCGGCGGCGTGGATGGCCTGACGGAGGTTGAGACCCAATCCGCCAATTCCGGCTTCGTCAGCTGGTACAAGCCCGAATGAGCACCCCGGTGCTTTAACAAGCGCTTCCGAAAAACCAACCCACACCCGGCCGGGCCCCAGCTTTGGGGCCCGGCTTTGTGGGCTCCGGGGAACGCGGTGGCGGTTTCCTGTGAAAATGCATTGAAAAATTTCCGGGGGGATGCTAGAATGAAACCAAAAGCCCGGAACGAAGCCCTGAACCGCATCCCGGCGGACTGCGGGGGCGGACAACACGGATGGAGGATGCAGATGGGACAGTTTGTGCTCAGGCGGCCTGTGGTCTTGTATGAGACGGTGGAGGCGATTTATCAGCATGTGAACGGTATCAGCTTCACGAAAAAGAAGAACGACTTTGTTCAGAAGTTCGGTCAGAAGCTGAATAAGGAAGAGCGGGAGCGCATCGAGCGGCTGAACGGCTGCCTGTCCGCCCTTCAGGAGAAGGTCTGCGACGGACTGGAGGAGACGCCCGCCCTGAGCTACTACTTCCAGAAGTGGGACACGGAGAGCAAGTGGCAGAATCTGTGCCTGGCCAAGCTGATGATTTTCAGCTTCCTGGACATCCGAACCACCGACTACCGGGAGTCTATGGAGCGGACCCTGGCCGCGGCGGAGAAAATCCTGGCCGCGCCCTATGTGCTGGAGGATGTGAACAGCGGCGGCATCAGCTTCCGGCAGGTCCGGCCGGGGGAGCGGCCCGGGGAGCTGATGGATCAGCTGGACCAGCTGAACATTGAAGAGCAGTACCGCTGGAAGATCTATAAAATGCTGATGCGTTTCCCCCAGACCTTCCGGGAGCTGGAGTCCTTGCTGACCCCGGTGGCCGGGCAGATGGCCGCCGCCCTGGCCTCGGTGCAGCCGGCGGTGGACGAGGCCTGCGACCACTGGGAGGACTACTTCCGGGCGCATGATTTTCCGGAGCTTCTGGAGCGGCTGACCAATCAGACCCAGCCCCAGGATTCCCTGGATACCTATGTGAACATCAGCCTCCTGGCGGGGAATGACATGATCTATACCTATGGCACCCTGGAGGG
This sequence comes from Clostridiales bacterium, assembly GCA_022781505.1. Lineage (GTDB taxonomy): Bacteria > Bacillota > Clostridia > Oscillospirales > Oscillospiraceae > Faecousia. The sequence continues at coordinate 13,464 of JALETK010000134.1, forward strand.
AAAGGACTTCCGGCAGGTGTATATCGGTGCCCTCCTCAACGGCAGCCTGCGGGTGGACCGGGTGGAGATGACCGATGAGGCGGTGTGCAACCTTCTGAAAATCATCAGTGACCGGAGCAAGTTTGAGATTCTGCGCCGGATCTCTCGGGACAGCTCCTATTGTCAGGCCCTGTCCAGAGAGATGAACCTGACTACCGCCACCATCTCCCGGCATATGAGCCTGCTTCTGGACGCCGGTCTGGTTCATGCCCGGCGGGGCGAGAAGCGAATCTATTATGACCTGAACCGGGAGGCCGTCACCGACCTGTGCGACACCGTCTGCCAGATGCTGCTCCAGACCTGACCAGAGAGCGCCGGGTTATATTCCAAACCAAAGCAAAGATTCCGCAGGCGGAGCCGCCCCAGAGAAGGCTCCGCCTGCGGAATTTTTTCGCCCACTCCGGAATTGGGGCAATCCCATCTTGACAAAATGCCCTTCTCTCAATATACTAAATGTATAACTGATTTATATTACTCATACGCGTAATGTAAATCAGAAAAGAAAAAATGCAAAGGAGAAGGCATATGAAGAACATCCATCTGAGGACACGCTTGCTCTCCTGGCTGCTGGCTGCGGCGATGCTTTTAAGCTTCGCGGTGCCGGTGGAGGCGGCGGGCAAGGACAGCGAATCTCTGCGGTTCCGGCAGACGGAGGCCTCTGCCCAGGCGGGCACTCTGGCAGCGTGCACCGCCGGGGAAGAGGAAGCGTCAGAGCCGGCGGATACGGACGTGGTTCGTGTCTCCGTGGTGCTGGAGACGCCCGGCACACTGGACGCGGGCTTCTCCGTCCAGGGCATTGCCGGTAACACCCGGGCCGCCGCCTACCGGCAGAGCCTGCGGGAGCGGCAGGCGGCAGTGACTGCCCAGATCCAGGCGGCCACCGGCGAGCCTTTGGATGTGGTCTGGAATCTGACCCTGGCGGCCAATATCATTTCCGCCAATGTGGCCTACGGGCAGATTGAGCAGATTGAATCCGTTCCCGGGGTAAAAAAAGTAATTCTGGAGACCCGCTACAGCCCGGATGTGGTTTCCTCCGGGGAGGCGGACCCGGATATGTCCACCTCCGGTAAGATGATCGGCTCCGCCGCCGCCTGGGCTGCGGGCTACACCGGCGCAGGCTCCCGGATTGCCATCATTGACACGGGCATCGACACGGACCACCGGTCCTTTGACGCCTCCGCCTTCCGCTATTCCCTGGCCTGGCGGGCGGGGCTGGAGGGAAAGGCCGTGGAGGACTACCTTCAGGAGCTGAACCTGCTGGATGAGGCGGAGCTGTCTCAGGTTCTGGAGCAGCTGAACATCGCCCAGACCCTCTCGGCCAAGAATTTCACGGCCCAGGATCTGTATGTGAGCGCCAAGATTCCCTTCGGCTTCAACTATGTGGACCGGGATCTGGACATCACCCATGACCATGACACCCAGACCGAGCACGGCTCCCATGTAGCGGGAATTGCGGCGGCCAACGCTTATGTCCCCGACGGAAACGGGGGCTATGCCAACGCCCTGGACACGGTCAAAACCCAGGGCGTGGCGCCCGATGCCCAGATCATCACCATGAAGGTCTTCGGCAAAACCGGCGGCGCCTATGATTCCGATTATATGGTGGCCATTGAGGACGCCATTGTTCTGGGCTGCGATGCCGTCAACCTGTCCCTGGGCTCCGGAAGCCCCGGCTACAGCCGGAACAGCGATGACACCTACCAGGAAATCCTGGACGGCCTGGCGGAAAGCGGCATCGTGGCCACCATGTCCGCCGGAAACGCCGGGAGCTGGACGGAGAACAGCTACAACCCCACGGGATATCTTTACGGCGATGACGTGAGCATGACCACCACAGGAACCCCCGGCACTTTTGCCAACGCCCTGTCTGTGGCCTCCGTGGACAACCGGGGCTTCACCGGTATGTATGTGGAGGTGGGCGGCAGCCTGATCTTCTACACCGAGACCCAGTACGGCAACGAGCCCCTGGCGACCCTGGCCGGGGAGCGGGCGTATATTTACATCGACGGCTTCGGCACGGAGGAGGACTTTGCGGCCCTGGGGGACGTCCTCGCCGGTAAGATCGCCGTCTGCTCCCGGGGCGGAATCTCCTTCTATCTGAAGGGCGAAAACGCCGTGGCAGCCGGTGCGGTTGGCACAATTGTGTACAACAACCAGGCGGGCTCCATCAACATGGATCTCACGGATTACAAGGCGACGGCGCCCCTGGTCTCCGTCACCCAGGGGGACGGGGCCATTTTGAAGGACCATGCCACGGCGGTCACCGGTGAGGACGGGGAGATTCTCTATTACGAGGGAACCCTCACTGTGGGAGACCAGATGGCCACGGCGGACGGCCAGCCGGAGTATGACACCATGAGCAGCTTCAGCTCCTGGGGCGTTCCCGGCAGCCTGCAGCTGAAGCCGGAGATTACGGCCCCCGGCGGAAACATTTATTCCGTCAACGGCCAGGAGCCCGGCGGTCAGGCTTATGAGAATATGTCCGGCACCTCCATGGCCGCGCCCCAGGTGGCCGGTATGGTGGCCCTGCTGGCGGAGTACATCCGGGAAAATGACTTGACCGGGCAAACGGGCCTCACGGCCCGGCAGCTGGCCCAGAGCCTGCTCATGTCCACGGCGGAGCCCCTCCGGGAGGAGGCCAGCGGCGGCAATTACTGGTCCGTTTTGCGACAGGGCGCGGGCCTTGCCAACGTGGGCGCGGCCATTTCCGCCGGTGTGTATGTGAAAATGGATGAGAGCGCCTCGGCCTCTGCCGGGGACTATAAGGTGAAGGCGGAGCTGGGAGACGATCCGGAGCGCACCGGCGTGTACAGCGTGGCCTTTACCCTGAACAATCTGACGGATGCGGATCAGGGCTATACCCTGGCCTCCGACTTCTTCACCCAGGATCTGTTTGAATACGAGGGCGTCACCTATCTGGACACCTGGACTACCCCTCTGTCTGCGGAGGTCACCTATCTGGCAGACGGTGTGGTTTTCGTCCCCACGGCGAAGCTGGATTGCGACCTGGACGGCGACGGGGATACGGATGCCCTGGATGCCCAGGTGATTCTGGACTACGCGGCGGGCCTCCGGACGGAGATTCCGGAGCCTGCGGATGTGGACGGGGACGGAGTGGTTACCACCCGGGACGCCTACTGCATCCTGGCCTCCCTGGAGACCGCGCAAATCACGGTGCCCGCAGGGGGCAGCGTGGAGATTCAGGTGAACATTGTCCTGCCGGAGGATGTGAAGGCCCGGCTGAACGCGGACTATGAAAAGGGCGCCTACCTGGAAGGGTACCTCTATGCCCGGCCCGTGTCCACGGAGGAGGGAGAGATTGCCTCCACCCACTCCATCCCGGTGCTGGGCTTCTACGGCAACTGGTCTCAGCCCTCCATGTTTGACCGGATCACCTATACGGGCTACCTCTACGGCGACGAGACCGCCCCGTACCTGGGCTACGCCCAGACCAACAATCTGATTATCAAGCACAAGGGAGATGCCGGCGCCTATTATCAGGTGGGCAACCCCTATATGCTGGAGGAGACCTACCCGGAAGGGAAGGCGGCCATCCGCTCCAGCGACACCCTGTATCAGTACCGGCTGTCTCTGATCCGGAACGCCGCCGCCCTGACGGTGGCCGTGACGAATCAGGAGGGGGACGTTCTCTATCTGGGAAATGTCTTCGAGCAGGCGGGCAGCGCCTATTATTACACCAACCGGGGCACCTGGATGGATACGGTGGGCACCTACACCATGAACCGCAGAGTCTCCTCCCTGGGAGTCCGGGAGGGAGATGTGCTCCAGGTCAGTGTGGTGGCCATTCCGGAGTACTATGAGACGGACGGAAAGCTCACCGCCTCGGATGTGAAGGAGCTAATGTCCTCCGGCGCTCTGGGTGAGGGTGCCTACCTCACCACCACCCTGACCGTGGACGACACCGCCCCGGAGATGACGGAGGTTTCCAAGAACCTCACCACCGGCGATCTCACGGTGACGGCCAGGGACAACCAATACATCGCCGCGGTTCAGGTTCTGAATGCGGCTGGCTCCAAGATTCTGGCCTCCGGCGGGGTGACCCAGGAGGCCGCCGGTGAGGAATCCTCCGTGACCATCGACCTCTCCCAGGTTAAGCTGGGCCCCACCTGCATGGTTCGGGTGGCGGACTATGCGGGAAACGAGTCCCTCTACACCGTGGAATATGGGGGAGAGCCGGAGGATTACACCGGGAAGATGTACGGCTTCACCGCCACGGAGAAGTACCGGGGCGGCGGCGTCCGCTGGATGGAGATTGAGCCGGAGAAGGTCTGCTATCAGAGCGAGACCGAGTATGACGGCACCACCAACCTGGCGGCCATGGACATCACCGTCACGGCGGCGGAGTATGTGGACGGGTATGTGTACATGGCGGCAGACGACGGCTTCCTGTACGCCGCGCCCCAGGGTGAATGGGATGATTATGTGGAAGTGGGACAGCTGGGGGCGGCCATTTTGGATATGGCCTTCAGCTATGCCGGCAGAACCCTCTACGCCCTGGGAGAGGGGAACCAGGTGTACACCGTGGATCTGGTCACGGGGGAGCTGACGGAGGCATTCACCGTCTCCGTCACCAACCCGGCCTCTACCTCCGCCACCTACAAGGCGCTCAAGAATCTGGCCATAGACGACGAGGGAAATTTCTACGCCGTGAACTACTCCACCTCCGCCTCCTATACCTTCCTGTACCGCTGGTCTCTGGCGGATGTGCAGGAGGGGGCGGTGACGGATCTGGCGCCCCTGGTCAATGCCAAGACGGGCTCCGCAGGCTATACCAACAAGTTTGGCACCCTGGCCTGGGACCATGACAAGGATATTCTGTACTGGGCCAATGTCTACTCCGCCAACTCCCAGTCCAACAACCTGCTGTACTTTGATCTGGAGACCGGCAAGGCCCAGAAGACCAACCCGGATTACTACCTGGGGAAGTATCCTGCGGCGGCCTCCCGGCTGTATGTGCAGACCACGGGCCTGTATATCGTGCCCTCCGGCGCCAGCTACATCCGTCCTTCGGAGGAGGCCACCCGGATCACCCTCAGCGAGACGGAGCTGACCCTTTTGCCCGGCTCGGAATTCACCCTCTCCTCGGCGGTGTATCCCTGGACTCTGAAGGACAAGTCCGTGACCTGGGCCACCACCGACGGGCAGGTGGTCACCGTGGAAGAGGGCGTGCTGTTTGCGGTGGCCGAGGGCCAGGCGGTGATCACCGCCACCACCAACGCGGAGCCGAAGCTCTCCGCCTCCTGCACCGTGACGGTACAAAAGCTCCCGGAGCTGCAGCTCAGCGGCCTGATCTATGACAAGGACGGCAAGACCCACTGGGCGGAATTCTCCACCGATGCCCCGGAGGCCTGGCAGCCGGTCAGCGACGGCCAGGGCAGCTACTATGGCGGCGCCCTGCTGGAGGAGCTGGTATATGTCCACGACGGAAGCAACGTATACGGCATCGACCCGGACACCTTCGGGGTGAAGGATCTGGGCCCCATTTCGGACAGCTGGATCTGGTCCGACGCCGCTCCGGCTCCCGCCATGGAGGGTGGTTATTTCGGGCGGCTCATCGCCCCCTGCGACAGCGGCACCAAGCTGGAGATGCTGGCCCCGGAGGAGGGAACCCTCAGCTACTGGTCGCTCAGCGCCGATTATCAGACCGATCCCATGGCGGCCATCGCCTACACCGGCAGCGGCCTGAAGGATGAAAAATATCCCGCAGCCTCCTACTTCGTCCTGACGGAAAACGGCGGCCTGTGGCAGTTTGAGATCTACACCAAGGATGAGGGCAAGAGCTACACCCTGGAGAGAACGGAGCTGGGCCGGGTGGACCTGGAGCTGGGGAACGTATCCGACGTCACCGGCGGGGCTTGGGCCTCCATGCTCTATGACAACGACAGCGGGTATCTGCTGCTCACCTCCTACATGGAGGGGATGACGGCGAAGCTCTATGCCATCGATCCGGTGAAGTTCGTGGTCACCCAGCTGGGTGAGTTCGGCGAGGAGAACTGGCCTGTGGTCAGCCTGTACCGCTACAGCCGGGTCACGGAGCTCACCGTCCGTATGAAACCCACCCACGCGGCCATTTATGAGAAGGACACGGTTTCCCTGCAGGCCCGGGTGCTGCCCGATACCTATGAGGACGGGGTCGTGTGGACCTCCAGCGATCCCACCGTGGCCACCGTGGACGAAAAGGGCCTGGTGACCGGCGTCAGGGAGGGCACCGCCGTCATTACGGCCACCTCCCTTGCGAAAAATGAAGGGGGAGATACAGCCTCCGCCTCCGCCACCGTGACGGTGAAGCCCCTGCTGAATGTCAGCACCACCGTCAGCGCCCAGATCACCGACGGAACCGGCTCCCACTGGATCACGCTGGACACGGCGGACACGGAGCACTACACGGTGAACGCCGACACGGAGCTGCAGCTGACCGCCGGCGGCTACCACGAGGGCAAGCTCTACGGTGTGGACGGGGACTATGTCCAGATGTGCAACATCTATGAGATTGACCCCGCCAACGGCTTCCGCTCCACCATGGGCGCCCAGTGCTCCGCTGGCTACACCTTCCTGGACCTCACCGCCGCGCCTCCCATGGACCTGGAGGGCACGGACAGTGACAAGAATCCCATTACGGTCACCGCCTTCGGCGGCCCCATGTTCATCTCCAACGCCCGGTCCATTGTCTTCCTGAACGACTATTCCTCCGGAACCATCACCGTCCCCTCCTTTAACATTGCCAGCAAATATCCCGACGTGGCGGCGGTGGCCTTCCTGGGAACCACCCTGTACCGGGACAAGTGGCCGGCCCAGGATTACATGATTCTCTGCGCCGACGGCAATCTGGCCATGCTGGAGATCTATGCCACCTATGTGAGCTCCGAGTCCCGGGTGGGTTACACCCTGCGGCAGAAGGTGGTGGGGAACGTGGGCAAGAAGTTTGCCAATGACCACGGCCTTGCCATGACCTATGTGAACGACGGCACCAACGAGGGCCTGGTAGTGGCCTACTCCGACGGCGGCGCGGAGCTGTACTACATTGACCTGACGGCGGAGACCCTGTCCATCGGAAAGCTGGGCAATGTGGGGACGGCCACGGCCATTGCCGTTCCCTATGTGACCACCAACCCGCCGGAGAGCTCCATCATCTTCTCAGTCCGGGAGGGCACGGCCGAGGTCTGCTCCACAGCCGTTCCCTACGCCCAGGCGGACGGGGTGGAGGCGCCCCTGGCAGACACCGCCTCCGGGACAACCGTCTCTGACACCGGCGAAGCCGGCGGCACGCTTCAGGCTATCCACGGCGCCGGGGAGCAGGGCCTCATCCGTCCCCAGGGCACGGATACGGCGGCGGAGGCAGGTGTGGCGACTCTGACGCTGACGGAGGACCAGACGGTGACCAACGGCCTCATCCGCGTCCGCTTCGACCCGGAGGTTCTGCACTACGAGAGCCTTGCCACGGATTTTGAGTGCTTCGCGGTACATGAGGCCACCGGCGAAATCGTCTTTGCCTACGCCACGGCATCCGCCGCCCCGGCGGGAGCCGCCCTGGCAGAGCTGCGCTTTACCTATGAGGGGGAATATGTGCGCACGGAGCTTCAGGTGGAGACCCTTCAGAGAAACGAGGACTTCTCCCCGGAGGAGCCTGTAACGGTGAAGCTGGAGCAGGAGGACGGCGGCCACGCCTATGAGGTGACATCCGAGACCGCGCCCACCTGTACCGAGGCGGGCAGCCGGACCTACACCTGCCCCAAGTGCGGCAGCAGCTACACCGAGACCCTGGAGGCCCTGGGCCATGACTTCGGAGACTGGGCCGTGACCCTGCCTGCAGGCTGCTTCCGGGAGGGCCTGGAGACCCGGAGCTGCACCCGCTGCGGCGAGACGGAGACCAGAGCCATCCCCGCCGGTGTGGAAAACTGCCCCTCCAAGGGCTTTGCCGATGTGGACAGCCGGCGGTGGTATCATCAGGGCATTGACTACGCGGTGGAGACCGGGCTGATGCTGGGAGAGAGCGACACCCTGTTCGGCGTCCATCACCAGCTCACCCGGGGCCAGCTGGTCACCATCCTCTACCGCATGGCGGGCGCGCCCCAGGTGGAGGGCGACATGCCCTTCCTGGATGTGGCCCAGGGAAGATTCTATTACAACGCCATTGTCTGGGCCTGGCAGGAGGGCATTGCCCGGGGTGTCACCGATACCCGCTTCCAGCCCAACGCCCCCGTAACCCGGGAGCAGCTGGCCGTGTTCCTGTACCGCTATGACGCAGCCGGGGAAGTGGACCCCGGGGTGCTGGAGCAGTTTCCCGACGGAGCAGAGGTCTCCGCCTACGCCCGGTCTGCCATGGCCTGGGCCGTGAGCCGGGGGCTCCTCATCGGCGATGAGACCGGCAGCCTGCAGCCTGCGGGCACCGCCACCCGCGCCCAGACGGCCACCATCCTCATGCGCTACTGCACAGCAGAATAACCCATCAAAACAGGCGGCTGCCGCACCCAGCGGCAGCCGCCCCGTATATACCGAACCGGGAAAGGCTTTGTTCACAATTTCTTTATGTCTGCCGCCGCCCTGTATGATACAATCAATCTGCGATAGCCCAGATTGAGAAAGGTGTGAGGAAGGTTGAAGAAGGTACTTATATTGGGCGGCACCGGCCTGGTGGGCGGTGCCATAGGCCGGGCCCTGGAAGAGGGGTATCAGGTGGTGGTCACCGCCGGACATCAGGATGTGGCGGGCGGCTGACGGCGGAGGAGCCGGAGCGCCTGCTGGAAATTTTGAACCGGGAGGAGCCGGACATTGTGATTTCCTCCATCCGGGGGGAATTTCCGGCGCAGCTGCGGTTCCACCATGCGCTGGCGGACTGGATGGCCGTAAAGGAGAAGCGGCTGCTGTACATCTCCACGGCCAATGTGTTTGACGGCGACCTGTCCCGGCCCTGGACGGAGGCTGACCCTCCGGCGCCGGAATCCGACTATGGCAGATTCAAGCGGGACTGTGAAAACCTGCTGCGGGAAAAGCTGCCGGGACAGTGGATTATTTTTCGCCTGTCCGCCGTCTGGGCTCCGGAATGTCCCCGCCTGCGCAGGCTGGAGGCGTGCAGCCGGAGGGGAGAGCCTGTGCACACCTGCCGGGGCATCTGGGTGAATCTCTCTCCGGCAAATCAGATTGGCATGTACGCAAAATACGTTCTGGACAATGACCTCACAGGCATCTTCCATGTGGGAACCAGGGACACGGTGGATTACTTCGACTTTGAGAAAATGGTCTGCAATACCCTGGGCAT
>JALETK010000136.1 GCA_022781505.1 Clostridiales bacterium
CCTGAAAAAGGCCCTGGGCGCCAAGCGCCGGAGAATCCTCTGGCAGTTCCTGACGGAGGCGGCGGTGCTCACCTGCCTGGGCGGCCTCATTGGCGTCCTGGCCGGCATCGGTATGGCGGAGCTGATTTCCAGGTTCAATCAGATCCCGGTGGCGGTGAGCATCCCTGCCATTATTGTGGCAGTGGTGTTCTCCACCCTCATCGGCGTGATTTTCGGCCTGCTGCCCGCAGTGAAGGCAGCGAACCTGAATCCCATCGAGGCCCTGCGCCGGGATTGATTTCCCGGTCTTATGAGAAGATACAAAACAACCGGCGGCCGGACCCGAGAGGGAAACCGGCTGCCGGTTGTTTGTCCCGGCAGAACAGATTGCCAGGTGCATGGAGCGGATTTGTGGAGAGCTGAGACATAACTTTTATATATACGCCGTAGAGAACGGTCAAGACCTGGGGTGTTGATTGCGGTTACAAAAGCTTGCAATGGCTACACTCTGATTTGCAGTACCGTAGGGCGGGGGCCTTGCCCAGTGTCACGAACATAAGCGGGCAGGGGAGGGCAGGCTTGGTAATGTGTCTGTAGGGGAGGGTCATGACCCTCCCCTACGGGCAGAATCGGGAGCGCCCCGGGTTCTGGTGGGTGCCTGGTTTACGTCTGCCCCCGCCCTACATTGCGCTTTCCGCAAAGTATGACAATCTGTAACCCTAATCAACACCCCTGGTCAAAACCCTTCCCTGCGATGGAAAAAGGAGCCTGAATGCATCAGCCCCCGGAGGGATTACCCTCCGGGGGTTATGACGGTTATTTTCCGGGCTTGTAGCTGTCCTTCAGGCTGACGGCGCGGTTGAAGACCAGATGGTCGGGGGAGGAGTCTTTGGAGTCGGCGCAGAAGTAGCCCTGGCGGAGGAACTGGAACCGGTCTGCGGGCTGGGTGTGAGCCAGGGAGGCCTCCACCTTGCAGCCCTGGCGAATCTCCAGAGAGTTGGGATTCAGGCAGGCCAGGAAATCCTTGCCGGCGGCGTCGGGGTCGGGATCGTCGAAGAGGTTGTCATAGAGCCGAACCTCTGCGTCCCGGCAATTTTCTGCGTCCACCCAGTGGATGGTGCTCTTGACCTTCCGGCCGTCGGCAGGGTCGCCGCCCCGGGAGTCGGGGTCGTAGGTGCACAGCACTTCCACAACGTTGCCGGCCTCGTCCTTGACGCAGCCGGTGCACTTTACCACATAGGCCCCCTTCAGGCGAACCTCATTGCCGGGGAACAGGCGGAAGAACTTCCCGACCTTCTCCTCCATGAAGTCCTGGCGCTCTATCCACAGCTCCCGGGAGAAGGTGACGGGCCGGGTGCCGGCATCGGGGTTCACAGGGTTATTCTCCACCTGGAAGGTCTCCGTCTGCCCCTCGGGGTAGTTGGTGACCGTGAGCTTCACAGGGTCGATGACGGCCATGACCCGGGTGGCGGTTTCGTTCAGATCGTCCCGGAGGCAGTGCTCCAGGAAGGCGTACTCCACGGTATTGGGAGTTTTGGCCACGCCGATGCGCTCGCAGAAATTCCGGATGGAGGCGGGGGTGTAGCCCCGGCGGCGCAGGCCGCAGAGGGTGGGCATTCTGGGGTCGTCCCAGCCGGAGACCCGGCCCTCCTCCACCAGCTGGCGGAGCTTCCGCTTGGACAGCACCGTGTGGTCGATGCCCAGCCGGGCGAACTCAATCTGCGGGGGGTGGTGGGGGACGGAGACATGCTCTACCACCCAGTTGTACAGGGGCCGGTGGTTCTCAAACTCCAGAGAGCACAGGCTGTGGGTGATGCCCTCCAGGGCGTCCTGGATGGGGTGGGCAAAGTCGTACATGGGGTAGATGCACCACTTGGTGCCCTGGCGGTGATGCTCCACATGGCGGATGCGGTACAGAACCGGATCGCGCATGTTGAAGTTGCCGGAGGTCAGGTCAATCTTGGCCCGGAGGGTGTACTTGTTGTCCGGAAACTCCCCGGCCCGCATCCGGCGGAACAGATCCAGGGATTCCTCCATGGGCCGGTTCCGGTAAGGGGAGACGGCGGGGTGGGTGAGGTCGCCCCGGTATTCCTTAAACTGCTCCGGGGTCAGCTCACAGACATAGGCCAGACCCTTCTGAATCAGCTCCTCGGCGTACTCGTAGGTCTTTTCAAAATAATCAGAGCCATAGAAGAACCGGTCGCCCCAGTCGAAGCCCAGCCAGTGGATATCCTCCTGGATGGCCTCCACATACTCCGTGTCCTCCTTGGCGGGATTGGTATCGTCCATGCGGAGGTTGCAGATGCCGCCGAATTTCAGGGCGGTGCCAAAGTCAATGGTCAGGGCCTTGCAGTGGCCGATGTGCAGGTAGCCGTTGGGCTCCGGCGGGAACCGGGTGTGCACAGTCTGACCGGCAAACTGCCCGCCCTCAGCAATGTCCTCCTCGATAAAAGCGTGGATGAAGTTTTTGCTTTCCAGGATCTCAGCCATAAGTAAACATCCTCTCTCGGTGTCGGTTTCAATAGATGCATTATAATCCATTCTTCCCAATTTATCAACCACCCATGCCGCCGGATTTTTCCAAAAATCCGGGGCATTGTGTGTCACGATTGACGAATTTTGAAATATCCGGCGGACCCAAAGGCTGCTGTGCCCGCTCTCCGGGGGATACCTTCTGCCGGGGAATGTGAAAAAATCGAAAACATTTTCCGAAACTGAAAAATTTCAGTTGTCATTCCGGCGGACTTATTATAGAATATAGGGAGGATATACCATGGCGAAGTGTAAGCGAAGAAAGGAGCGGATTCCAATGTCCCAGATTCGGTACAAAAGGATTCTGTTGAAACTCAGCGGAGAGGCCCTGGCCGGTGGTCAGCACCGGGGGCTGGATTTTGATGTGATTAACGACGTGTGCCGGGTGATCAAGACCTGTGTGGAGGAAGGCGTGGAGGTTGGCGTCGTCATCGGCGGCGGCAATTTCTGGCGGGGCGTGAAGGACGGCGCGGACAAGATGCAGCGGTCCCACGCGGACTCCATGGGGATGCTTGCCACGGTGATGAACTGCCTGGCGGTGGCGGACGCCCTGGAGAAGCTGGGGGTTCCCAGCCGGGTGCTCTCCGCGGTGGAGATGCCCAAATTTGCCGAGTATTTCACCCGGGATACGGCGGACCGGTATCTCCGGCAGGGGACGGTGGTGTTCTTTGCCTGCGGCACCGGCAATCCATATTTCTCCACGGACACCGGCGCGGTGCTCCGGGGGGTGGAGATCGAGGCGGATGCCATTCTTCTGGCCAAGAATGTGGACGGGGTGTACTCCGCCGACCCGGCCAAGGACCCCACTGCCGTCCGGTTTCACAGCCTCACCTATGACGAGGTGCTGGCCCGCCATCTGAAGGCCACCGATACCACCGCAATGACCCTGGCAATGGACAACCATATGCCCATCATCGTCTTTGAGCTGAAGGACCCCGGAAACATCCTCCGGGTCATTCAGGGAGAGAAAATCGGCACAATTGTGAAGGAGGACTAACAAATGAGCGTAGATTTTAAGGAATTCACCCGTAAAATGGAAAAGACCCTGGACGTGCTGCAGGATAACTTCGGCGCGGTCCGGGCCGGCCGGGCCAATGCCAAGGTTCTGGACCGGATTACCGTGGAATATTATGGAGCGGAGTCCCAGCTGGCCGCCGTGGCCAACATCTCCTCCCCTGACCCCCGCACCCTGGTGATTCAGCCCTGGGACAGCAAGCTGCTGAAGGACATTCAGAAGGCCATCCAGACCTCCGACCTGGGCATCAACCCCCAGAATGACGGCCGGGTGATCCGCCTGGTGTTCCCTCAGCTCACGGAGGAGCGCCGGAAAGAGCTCACCAAGCAGGTTCGCAAGTACGCCGAGGAGGCCAAGGTGGCTCTGCGGAACATCCGCCGGGACGCCATGGACTATGTGAAGGCCCTGAAGAAGAAGAGTGAGATCACCGAGGACGACCAGAAGAAGGCGGAGAAGGATCTCCAGGAGCTCACCGACAAGTATATCAAGAAGGTGGACACTGCCTGTGCCGCCAAGGAGAAGGAGCTCATGGCCATCTGAGCCCTGTATGCTTCCGGCGGGGGCTTGGCCCCCGCCGTCCATTGGCCGATTCATCATCACTGTAGGGTAATCCCTGCCGGACCCCATGAAACAGGGAAAAACCAAGGCTCCGGCTCACCCCGCCCTACAGATCTGTGCAGGAGTAACTATGGGACTGTTTTCCAAAAAAGACAGGGCGGCAGAGCAGCTTCCGCCCCCCCAGCACATTGCCATCATCATGGACGGCAACGGCCGCTGGGCCAAAAAGCGGGGCCTGCCCCGCACCGCCGGTCACGCAGCCGGGGCGGAGAGCTTCCGCCGCATTGCCAACTACTGCCGGACCCTGGGGGTCCGGTATCTCACCGTATACGCCTTTTCCACGGAGAACTGGAAGCGTTCCCAGGAGGAAGTGGGCGGCATTATGACCCTCCTGCAGCGGTACCTGGAGGAGGCTCTGCGGGACATGGAGAAGAACAAGGTACACTTCGTCTTCTTCGGAGACCTCACCAAACTCTCCCCGGAGCTCCAGGAGCTGTGCCGGGATGCGGAGGAGCGCTCCCGCCAGTACCACGAGGTTCAGGTGAACTTCTGCCTGAACTATGGAGGCCGGGATGAGATTGTTCATGGAGTCCGCCGGTTTGCCCGGGAGGTGGCCCGGGGGGAGCGAACCCCGGAGGAGCTGGACGAGAACCTCTTTTCCCAGTACCTGTACTCCGCGGGCGTGCCTGACCCGGAGTTGATCATTCGCCCCTCCGGCGAGCAGCGGATCAGCAACTTCCTCCTATGGCAGTCGGCCTATTCGGAGTATGTATTTATGGACGTCCTGTGGCCGGACTTCGGCCCCAGGGATCTGGACGAGGCAATTTCCCAATTCCACCGGCGCAACCGCCGGTTCGGAGGTGCTAAATAAACATGAAAACAAGAGTGCTTTCCGCAGTGGCTCTGCTGCCCCTGCTGCTGGTGATTGTCCTGGTGCTTCCCGCCTGGGCCACGGCTGCGTTGTTCGGCGCGGCGGCTGCCGTTGCCGCCTATGAGCTGCTTTACCGGACGGGTCTGGTGAAGAATCTCCGGCTGGTGGCCTATGCCATGGTGATGGCGGTGCTGGTCTCCTTCTGGAGCCTCCGTCAGGACCGGAATCTGGCAGCCCTGGGCGTTCTCCTCTACCTGATGCTTCTCTTTGGGGAGATGCTTCTGGCCCACACCAAGCTGCGCTTTGAGAAAATCTGCCTGTGCCTGGCCGCCGGGCTGCTGCTTCCTTACCTGCTGACGGCTCTGGTCCGCATCCGGGCCATGTACACCGGGGCGGACCCTGCCCAGAACGACCTGGGGAAGTATTATATTCTCATCGCCTTTGTCATCGCCTTTACGGCGGACTCCGGAGCCTATTTTGTGGGAAGAGCCCTGGGCAAGCACAAGCTGGCTCCTGTGATCAGCCCCAACAAGACTGTGGAGGGCGCCGTGGGCGGTATCCTGTGCGCCATCGGGTTTATGGAGCTGTACGGCCTGATTCTGGATAAGGCCTTTGGCTTTGACGTAATCTACTGGTACGGGATCCTCTATGGCCTCTTCGGTGCCCTGGCCTCCATTTTGGGAGACCTGAGCTTCTCCGTCATCAAGCGGCAGATGGGCATCAAGGATTACGGCAACCTGATTCCCGGCCACGGCGGCATCCTGGACCGGTTTGACAGCATGATGCTGGTGGCGCCTCTGGTGGAGATTCTCCTTCGGATGCTGACCTTTGCCGTGCCGGTGGCGGGAGCGGGCTGATATGGTAAACTGTATTTCTGTACTGGGCTCCACCGGCTCCATCGGCCGGCAGACCCTGGATGTGGCCCAGCGGCTGGGCATTCCCGTATGCGCCCTCACCGCCGGGTCCAATGTGGAACGGATGGAGGAGCAGTGCCGGGCCTTTCTTCCCAGGCTGGCGGTCATGGCCACGGAGGAGCTGGCCCAGGCCCTGGCAGATCGATTGGAAGACCTGCCCATTCAGGTGCTCTCCGGAAAGGAGGGCCTTCTGGCCGCCGCCACCATGGAGGAGGCGGACACGGTGATCACCGCCGTGGTGGGCATGGTGGGACTGGAGCCCACCCTGGCCGCCATCCGGGCAAAAAAACGCATTGGCCTTGCCAACAAGGAGACGCTGGTGTGCGCCGGAGAGCTGGTCATGGCCGAGGCCGCCCGATGGGGGGCGGAGATCATCCCTGTGGATTCGGAGCACTCCGCCATCTTCCAGTGCCTGGCAGGCTGCCGGGATATGGCCCAGGTTCGGCGGCTGATTCTCACCTGCTCCGGCGGCCCCTTCTTTGGAAAGACCCGGGAGGAGCTTAAGTATGTGACCCGGGCGGACGCCCTGCGCCACCCCAACTGGAAGATGGGAGCGAAAATCACCATCGACTGCGCCACCCTCATGAACAAGGGCCTGGAGGTCATTGAGGCCATGCGGCTCTATGGGCTTCCTCTGGAGCAGGTGTCCGTGGTGATTCACCGCCAGAGTGTGGTGCACTCTCTGGTGGAGTACACCGACGGGGCAGTGCTGGCCCAGCTGGGCTCTCCCGATATGCGTCTGCCCATCCAGCTGGCTCTCACCTGGCCGGACCGGACGGCTTGCCCCGCTCCGGAACTGGATCTTCTCACCTGCGGGCCCCTCTCCTTTGACAAGCCCGATGTGGAGACCTTCCCTTGCCTGAGCCTTGCCATGGAGGCGGCCAGGGCGGGAGGTACCGCCGGCGCGGTGCTGAGCGGGGCAAACGAGGTGGCCGTGGGCCTGTATCTGCTGGATCAGATCGGGTTCTACGATATTCCGGCTCTGGTTCGCAGGGCCATGGACAAGGTGCCCTTTGTGGCCGGGCCCGATCTGGGGCAGATTTTGGAGGCGGACCGTCTGGCCCGCGAATCCGTGTGTCAAAACGCTGGAGGCTGATATCTTGTATTTTCTCTATATTCTATTCGCAATTCTGATTTTCGGAATCCTCATTATGGTTCACGAGCTGGGCCACTTTCTCACGGCCAAGCTGTTCAAGGTGAAGGTCAATGAGTTCTCCATCTTCATGGGCCCCGCCATCTGGAAAAAGCAGAAGGGGGAAACCCTGTATTCCCTGCGCTGCGTCCCCATCGGCGGCTATTGCGCCATGGAGGGCGAAGACGGGGACAGCGACGATCCCCGCTCCTTCGGCAACGTCAGCTGGTGGAAAAAGATCATTGTCCTGGCCGCTGGCGCAGGCATGAATTTCCTCACAGGCCTCGTGATGCTGATTCTCATGTTCGGCTTCGCCGGTGGCATGGAGCTCAGCAGCCCGGTGCTGGAGAGTGTGGAGGAGGGCAGTAGCCTGGTGGGCTACCTGGAAACCGGGGACAGAATCTACTCCATTGACGGCGAGCGGATTTACACCGGCAGCGACGTGTCCGCCATTTTGAGCCTGGGCCTCAACGGCGGCGGGTATGAGCACGATGTGGTGATTGTCCGGGACGGCGTAAAGATGGCCCTGAACGATCTGAACATGGAGCCCCGGGAGCTTCCCGACGGCGAGGGCGGAACCCGTCTGCGGTACGGAATGAACCTCACCCTCCTGGAGCGAAATGTGGGGAATATCCTCACCCAGTCCTGGTATGGGGCTGTGAACTACGCCAGAAATGTACGCCTGTCCCTTCAGATGCTCTTCCGGGGGGATGTGAGCGTGAAAGAGGTCTCCGGGCCGGTTGGTATTGTAAAAACCATTGCCGACGTGGGTACCAGCTCCGGCTCCACTTCCGCCGGTGTTTGGAACGTGATTTCCCTGGGGGCCTTTATCGCGGTGAACTTGGGCATTATGAACCTGCTGCCCATCCCCGCCCTGGACGGCGGCCGGATTGTGGGTGTGCTCCTGACCACGGCGGTGGAGGGCGTCACCAAAAAGAAGCTGAACCCCAAGATCGAGGGCTATATCCATGCCGGGGGCATGGTGGTGCTCATGATTCTCATGGTTGTGATTTTGTTCAAGGACGTGTTCCAAATCATCTTCTGAGGTGCCTGATATGACAAGACAGATTCGCGTGGGGGATGTGGCCATTGGCGGCGGCGCGCCGGTGTCCATCCAGTCCATGCTCAACACAAAGACCACGGATGTGGAGGGGAGCCTCAGCCAGCTCCGGGCGCTGAAGGAGGCCGGGTGTCAGATCGCCCGGCTGGCCGTGCCCAACGAGGCGGCGGCCCGGGGGTTTGCGGAAATTGCCGCTCAGTCTCCCTTGCCTCTGGTGGCGGACATCCATTTTGACTACAAGCTGGCCATTGCCGCCGCCGAAGGGGGCGCCGCCAAGATTCGCATCAACCCCGGGAACATCGGGGGAGAGGATCGGGTGAAGGCTGTGGTGGATGTGTGCAAGGATCGCCACATCCCCATCCGCATTGGCGTCAACGGCGGGAGCCTGGACAAGAAGCTCCTGGAGAAGTACGGCCACCCCACGGCGGAGGCCCTGGTGGAGAGCGCCTTTTCCCACCTGGAGCTTCTGGAGAAGCAGGGCTTTTACGACGCCTGCGTATCCATGAAGTCCTCTACGGTTCCCACCATGGTGGAGGCCAGCCGCCTGTTCCGGGCCCGGTGCGACTATCCCCTGCACATCGGTGTGACGGAGACGGGCCCTGTGCGCATGGGCCTCATTAAGTCCGCCATGGGCATTGGGGCGCTGCTGCTGGACGGCATTGGCGACACCCTCCGGGTGTCCCTCACCGGCGACCCGGTGGAGGAGGTCCATGCCGCAAAGGAGATCCTTCGGGCCGCCGGGCTGCGGAAGGAGGGGGTCAATATCGTCTCCTGCCCCACCTGCGGCAGAACCGCCATTGACCTCATCGGTCTGGTGGAGCAGGTGGACAGGGCGCTGAAGGACTGCCCCAAGAACATCACCGTGGCCGTCATGGGCTGCGTGGTCAACGGCCCCGGGGAGGCCCGGGAGGCCGACGTGGGCATTGCCGGAGGGGAGGGCTGCGGCGTGATTTTCCTCAAGGGCGAGCTGAAGGAAAAGGTCCCTTATGACCGGCTCCTGCCCACCCTGCTTTCGTACATTGAGAGGCTTTAAGCGCCTGCACGGCAGGGCGGAGGCAAGTCCCCCGCCCTCCAATGCGCTTTATCCCCATCAATCTGGACATTAAAAGGAGACCTATGGCTTCATACATTCCGTTTTTACAAATGTTTTCTCAATATTCCCCCCAGGAGCCTTTGGCAGGGCTCCTTTCCCAGGCGGTGATCCGGAATGCGGAGCTGGACATGGAGGCCAGGGCGATTCTGCTGGAGCTGGACTGCCCCCGGTACATCCCCCTGCGGCTGCTGGAGGGCGTCTGCCGGGAGCTGCGCCAGGTGTACGATGTGCGCCGGGTGGAGCTCCTTCCCCATTTCCCCCCGGAGCAGCTGACCCAAGTGGAGCCGGAGGAGTTGATGCAGCTGTTTGTGGAGCAGGATTCCCGATCCCGGGGTTCTCTGGCCGGGAGCCGGTGGGAATGGGAGGGGGACAAGCTGACCGTGAGCCTCCGGGCCAATGGCAAAAAAGAGCTGGAGGCCTGCGTCCCCGGGGTTCGCCGGTATCTGGCGGACCGCTTCGGGCGGCAGGTGACCCTGGAGATTCAGGCGAACCGGGAGCTGGCCGGAGAGGCCCTGTTCCAGGAGATGGAGCACATGCGCCAGGACATGGTGAGCCGGCTGCCCAAGCCGGAGCCTGCCCCGGTTAAGTCCGGCGGCGGTGGGGGAGGCGCCAAGCCTGCCCCGG
Organism: Clostridiales bacterium; assembly: GCA_022781505.1. Lineage (GTDB taxonomy): Bacteria > Bacillota > Clostridia > Oscillospirales > Oscillospiraceae > Faecousia. The sequence continues at coordinate 9,779 of JALETK010000136.1, forward strand.
CGGCAGCCGGGGGAGATACCATTTTCGGAAAGCCCTTTGTGGACCCGGTGACCCCCATTGCCAAGGTGACTCTGGACATGCGGACGGTGTGCGTGGCAGGCCGTGTCTTTGCCACGGACCACAAGGAGCTGACCCGGAACAACGCCATTGTCATCAACCTGGATATTACGGACTACACCAGCTCCATCCGGATCAACCGGTATTTCCGGGAGCGGGATCTGGCCAAGGGCCAGGCCATTGTGGAGGCCGCGGGAATCGGAACCTGGGTGAAAGTTTTGGGTAAGCCGGTGATCAACCGGTTTGACAATGAGCTGGTTCTGGAGCCCATTGCCATTCTTCCTTACAAGGCCCCCAAGCGGCTGGACACCGCTGTGGACAAGCGGGTGGAGCTTCACCTGCATACCAACATGTCCAACATGGACGCCCTCACGGAGGCCACGGCGGCGGTGAAGCAGGCGGCGGCCTGGGGCCATCAGGCCATTGCCATCACGGATCACGGCTGCGCCCAGTCCTTCCCCGAGGCCATGAAGGCAGCCTCCAAGGCCAAGGTGGCGGGGACGGAGCGGAACATTAAAATTCTCTACGGCTGTGAGGGATACTATGTCAACGATGTGGACGACCGGATTGTGGTTCACGGCAAGGGTGACTTCTCCTTCCGGGATGAATATGTGGCCTTTGATCTGGAGACCACGGGCCTGTCCTCCATCCACGATGAGATCATTGAGATCGGCGCGGTGATTCTGAAGGAGGGCAAGGAGCTGAACCGGTTCCAGAGCTTTGTGGACCCCGGCAGGAGCCTGACCCAGAAGATTGTGGATCTCACAGGCATCACCGACGATATGCTGAAGGGCGCCCCAAAGATTGAGGAAATTCTTCCCCAGTTTCTGGACTTCTGCGGAGACCGGCCTTTGGTTGCCCACAATGCGGATTTCGATGTGGGCTTTATTGCCGCCGCCTGCCGCCGTCTGGAGATTCCCTATGGGCCCACCTATCTGGACACCCTGATTCTGTCTCAAAATCTTCTGCCCCAGCTGGGCAAGTTCAAGCTGGACATTGTAGCAAACGCCCTGAGCCTGCCGGAGTTCAACCACCACCGGGCTGCGGACGACGCCCTCACCTGCGGCCTGATCTTTGACCGGCTGAGCCACACCCTGGAGGAGATGGACATCCACAGCCTCCAGACGGTGAATCCCGCCATGCCCGCCCTCCGGGCCAAGAACAAAATCGGCGACCGCCACGCCCGGCACATCATCCTCTTTGCCAAGAACCAGACGGGCCTGCGGAACCTGTATCACCTGATTTCTCTCAGCAATCTGGAGTATTTCAAGCGGAATCCCCGGATTCCCAAGTCGGAGCTCATCACCTACCGGGAGGGTCTGATCATCGGCTCTGCCTGCGAGGCAGGAGAGCTGTTCCAGGCCATCACCAGCCACAAGAGCGAGGAGGAGCTGCTGCGCATTGCCTCCTTCTATGACTTCCTGGAGATTCAGCCCCTGTCCAACAACCGGTTTATGCTGGAGAAGGGAATTGCGGAGAGCGAGGAGGAGTTGCGGGAGTTCAACCGGACGGTGGTTCGCCTGGGGGAGACTCTGGGCAAGCCTGTGTGCGCTACAGGCGACGTCCACTTCCTCAATCCGGAGGATGAGATTTACCGCCACATCCTCCTGGCCACCAAGGGCTTTGACGACTGCGACAAGCCCAACCCCCTGTACTTCCGCACCACCGACGAGATGCTGAAGGAGTTCTCCTATCTGGGAGAGGAGAAGGCCTATGAGGTGGTGGTGAAGAACACCAACCTCATTGCGGATATGTGCGAGAGCCTGCGTCCGGTGCCCCACAACCTCTTTGCTCCCTCCATTGAGAATTCCGTGGAGGACCTCAAAAGCCTGGTCTACGGCAAGCTCCACCGGCTCTATGGGGAGAATCCCCCGGAGCTCATCACCAAGCGGGTGGAGACGGAGCTGGGCGACATCATCCGCTGCCATTATGATGTGATTTACATGTCCGCCCAGAAGCTGGTGCAGAACTCCCTGGAGCACGGGTACCTGGTGGGCTCCCGTGGCTCCGTGGGCTCCTCCATTGTGGCATACATGGCGGGCATCACGGAGGTGAACTCTTTCCCGCCCCACTACCGCTGCCCCAATCCGGAGTGCAAATACACCACCTTTGACGTGCCCAAGGGCTACGGCTGCGGCGCGGATTTGCCGGACGCGGTGTGTCCCAAGTGCGGCGCCAAGTTTGAGAAGGACGGCTTCAACATCCCCTTCGAGACCTTCCTGGGCTTCGGCGGCGACAAGGTGCCGGACATCGACCTGAACTTCTCCGGCGAATACCAGGCCAAGGCCCACGCCTACTGTGTGGAGATGTTCGGAAAATCCCACGTCTTCCGGGCGGGCACCATCGGCACCGTGGCGGAGAAGACCGCCTTCGGCTATGTGAAAAAGTACCTCTCCGAGCGAAACATGACCGTCTCCAAGGCGGAGGAGAACCGGCTGTCCGCCGGCTGCGTGGGCGTCCGCCGCACCACCGGCCAGCACCCCGGCGGCCTGGTGGTTATCCCCCAGGAGAATGAAATCTGGGACTTCTGCCCGGTGCAACACCCGGCGGATGACCCCTCGGCGGATACCATCACAACCCATTTTGAATATCACTCCATGGAGGAGAACCTTCTGAAACTGGACATGCTGGGCCACGATGACCCCACCATGATTCGCATGATGGAGGACATGACCGGGGTGGATGCTCAGAAAATCCCCCTGGACGACAAGGATACCATGTCCATCTTCACCTCCTCCAAGGTGCTGGGCTATGAGGATGACCCCATTCTGGGCCCCACGGGAGCCGTGGCCATCCCGGAGTTCAACACCCGGTTCACCCGGGGAATGCTCATGGACACCATGCCCACCCGGTTTGACACTCTGCTGCGGCTGTCCGGCTTCTCCCACGGCACGGACGTGTGGCTGGGCAACGCCAAGGATCTCATCACCTCCAAGACGGCCACCGTTGACCAGGCCATTGGCTGCCGGGACGACATTATGCTGTATCTGATCTCCTGTGGTATGCCGGAGAAGCGCTCCTTCAAGATTATGGAGGCCGTCCGGAAGGGAAGAGGCCTCCCTGAGGGGGCCGAGGAGGAGATGGTGGCGGCGGGGGTACCGGACTGGTACATCGGGTCCTGTAAGAAGATCAAGTATCTGTTCCCCAAGGCCCACGCCGTGGCCTATGTTATGATGGCTTTCCGGATTGCCTGGTTCAAGGTGCATCACCCCCTGGCGTTCTACGCTGCGTACTTCTACCGCCGGAGCCAGAAGGGCGGCTTTGACGCCGCCATGATGACCCGGGGCATGGAGGAGGTCAAGGCCCACATCGCCGCCATTGACGGAAACGACGACGCCACGGACAAGGACGGAGATATGCTCACCACCCTGGAGGTGGTCTACGAGTTCTATCTCCGGGGCTTTGAATTCGCCCCCATGGACTTGTACGAATCCCATGCCACCAAATTCCTGATTCAGGACGGCAAGCTCCTGCCCCCCTTCGTCTCCGTGTCCGGCCTGGGAGAGACCGCCGCCTGGGACATTCTGGAGGGGCGGAAGGGAAAGCAGTTCATCTCCATCGAGGAGTTCTCCGCCGCCTGTCCCAAGGTTTCCAAGACCCACATCGAAAATCTCAAGGCCGCAGGCGCCTTTGGCGACCTGCCGGATACCAGCCAGGTGAGCCTGTTCTGACAGGCGCACCCGGCTTCCTCAGACTGCGAAACAGGGGTTATCTCAAAGCTCCCTTTGAGGTAACCCCTGTTTCTTCGCAGATGCTTCCCGGAAGTGGAGGCCTGAAATTTTTCTACCATAAATTTTTGAGCAATATTCAGCATACATATTGACATAGGGTCGATTCTGCGCTATGATTATTTGAGCAATATTCAGCAAAGGAGGGATGTGCCGGTGGCCAGGAAGGCGGTTACGGATGGGGGCAAGCGGGATGAGATCATTGCCGCGGCCATGGAGTGCTTTTTTGAGAAAGGCTATGACGGAACGACGGTTCGTTCCATTATGAAAAAGGCCGGGGGAGAAATCGGCCTGTTCTATTATTATTTCGACAGCAAGGATGAAGTGTTTGACAGAGTGCTGGATCGCTTTTTTGCCGGCTATGAGAAGGAAGCAGCCCGGATTGCCGGAAGTGTGTACCGGGACCCCTTCCGCGCTCTGACCCGCTTTTTCTGGTATATGATTGCAGAGACGGAGCGCTTTCGGGAGACCTATGGAGAAAAGCTCCACCGCACCGTCCGCTGGGCAATCCGGGAGCATACCTTGACCCTCATTGTGCCCTATATCCGGCAGATTCTGGAGGCGCTGGTGTGTCTTGGGGCCAGGCCGCCTCTGGAGCTGGACGTCACCGCCATCGTGCTGGCCCACGGCGTGGGCAGCACCATCCTGCACGAGGACAGCGACTGGATGAAGCGCCGCGCCAGGGACGCCAGGAAGGCCAGCAATGTGCTCATGGGCCTTGACCCGGATCAGGCCAGCCTCATGTTTCCGGAGGACGCGGGGCAGGATGACATTCCCCGGATTGCGGATTTGGCAGGGGAGATGCCCGAGCAGTTCCCGGGCTTTGTCCTGGAGGATTTTGAGGCAGCGCTGGAGGAGGCAATTGGGCGGCGGGAAGTCCTGGTCATCCGCTGCCGGGGGAGCCTTGCCGGGTGCATTGCCTTCTCCCGCCAGCGAAAGGAGATCGATTTTCTGGCTGTCGCACCTGCCTGGCGGAAGCGGGGCGTGGCCTCCCGGCTGCTGATCACAGCCATGTCGGAGCTTCCGGCGGAGTCGGAGCTGTCCGTGGTGACGTACCGGGAGGGCAACCCCCTGGGGGTGGGGGCCCGCCGGCTTTATGAGCGCTTCGGGTTCCGGGAGGGCCAGCTGCTGACGGTGTTTGATTACCCCTGCCAGAGGCTTCTGGGGACGGCCCCCGCCTGCCTGCCGGCCCTGGAGAAGAATCAGAAAGGATGAAATCTGTGGAGACGAGATGGGTTCCCTGTCCGGAATGCGGCGGACACACCCGCACAAAGGTCAGGGCGGACACGGTGCTGCACCATCAGCCGGTGTTCTGTCCCAAATGCAAGCGGGAGTACCTGATAAACCTGGCCCATTTCCAGGTGAGGGTGGTTCCGGATCCGGAGGCATAAGCCGCCGTCCGAATGGAAGAAAATCAGTTCTCCAACGGCGCCTGTGTAACCAGCGAGCTCCTGAGCGAAAAGATGTTTCCGGCATTGCCGGACAGAGTGAAACAGGGAGGTGGATAACATGCTGTATCAGGAAAAGACAGTTCCGCTTAAGAACGGAATCATGGGGGTTTTTCGGGGGCCAAGACCGGAGGATGCGGCGGAAACGATAGCCTTTCTTCAAAAAGCCTGTGGAGAGACGGACTTCCTTGCCCGTTACCCGGAGGAGATGGCCTACACGGAGGAGCGCGAAAGGGCGTATTTGGGGGAAATCGTCCAGTCCAGGGACGCTATGATGATTGTCTGCACCGTAGATGGAAAAATCGCGGGAAACTGTCAGATTGTATTCATGAACTCCGCGAAAACGAGACACCGGGCTGCGGTCATGATTGGGCTGCTGAAGGAATACTGGGGCCTGGGCATCGGCAGCGCTATGTTGTGGGAGCTGGAACAAGCGGCCCGCAGCCGTGGGATTCATCAGCTTGAGCTGGAGGTGATAGAGGGCAATGAGCGCGCCATGTCCCTCTACCGCAAGATGGGTTTTTCCGTCATGGCGGAGCACCCGGATGCCTTCATTCTGAAGGATGGCTCTCACAGAAAGGCAATTTTTATGCGAAAAATCCTGTAAACCCACTGAAAAAAAGCAAACGGCGAAAGGGCCCGTGGAGGAACTTGCTTCGCAGAGAAATTCGCAGGGCAAAAAATATTCAAAAAAGGAGATCATATTATGAAAAAGTTATGGATTGTGGCAGTATTGGCATTGGTTTTTATTCTTCCCGCCTGCCGTCAGTCGGTCAGAACGCCGACGCAGCCTGAGGAACCAACGCTTCAGCCGGGGGAAACGACCCTGGCTGCCCAGGACTGGCGGGAGGGCGCCGGGATCACACTCCGCAGCACCATGCTGTACGGGGGAGAGCCGGTGGATGTGTGCGTCTGCGTGGGGGATACGGAAATCCTGATCTACCGGGATGCGCCGGAGCAGGAGATGCTGGCCCAGGCCGGATATCCAATCCTTCTGGAGCATGGGGAGCAGGCCCTCACCGCCTGTGAATTTGAGGATATTGACCAGGACGGCTACAGCGAGCTGACTGCGAACTATACCCTGCCCGACGGCACGGAGGCCAGTTTCCTGTGGTTCTGGACGGAGGGAGAGGGGTATACCCTGAACCAGGAGTTCTCCCGGCTGCCCGGAGAGGAGAACCGGTAAAGACGGGACAATAGCAAAAGGCCGCCACAGATGCAAATGTCTGTGGCGGCCAGCATTATAGAGACAAATGGGTTTACTCCGCCTGGGCTTCCAGCCAGGCCTTCATCTCGGCCCGGCCCTCCTGGGACATGGGAAAGACCCGGGTATCCTCCATTTGACTTTTTTCATAGCACAGTGGGCCATGCCAGTATTCCGCCGTCATGGAGCTCTCCTCCATATTGACCTCCTTCTGATTCAGCATGACAATGGTCGGGACAATGCGGAACCGGAGGGGGCCAAGGGAGCCGGTGAAAATATTGTTCATGGCGAAGGTGTGCAGGGTAGGGATGAAAATGTCTGCCATAGGCTTATTCCTGGGTCAGGGCCTCCATCTCATCCAGAAGCTCGCCGAAGAGCTGCAGGGCCTGGTTCACAGGCTCGGGGGAGGTCATGTCCACACCGGCGCCCTTCAGAAGGTCGATGGGGCTCTTGGAGCAGCCGCCGGAGAGGAAGCCGATGTAATCCTTCACCGCAGGCTCGCCCTCCTTGAGAATCCGGCGGGACAGGGCGATGGCGGCGGAGTAGCCGGTGGCATACTGGAACACATAATAATTGTAATAGAAGTGGGGAATCCGGGCCCACTCCAGAGCAATCTCATCGTCAATCACCATGTCCGGGCCAAAGTACAGCTCGTTCAGGCGGCGGTACTCGGCGCAGAGGGTGTCGGCGGTGAGGGTCTTGCCCTCCTTGGCCATACGGCCGATGTTCAGCTCAAACTCGGCGAACATGGTCTGGCGGTACAGGGTGCTCTTGAACTGCTCCAGGAAGTGGTTGATGAGGTAGGCCCGCTCCTTCTTATCGGTGGTCTTGCCCAGGAGGTACTCCATGAGCAGGGCCTCGTTGCAGGTGGAGGCCACCTCAGCCACGAAAATCACATAGTCCGCATCCACAGGGGTCTGGGTTCTGCAGGACAGGTAGGAGTGGATGGCATGGCCCATCTCGTGGGCCAGGGTGAACTGGCTGTCCAGGGTGCCAGAGTAGTTCAGCAGGACGAAGGGATGAACCATGGCCCCGGCGGAGTAGGCGCCGGAGCGCTTGCCCTCGTTCTGGTAGACGTCAATCCACCGGTTTTCAAAGCCCTCCTTGAGAATCTTCCGATAGTCCTCGCCCATGGGAGCCAGAGCGTCGTAAACCGTCTGCTTGGCCTCGGCAAAGGGAATCTTCCGATCCACGCCGGAGACCAGGGGGGCATAGACGTCATAGAAGTGGAGCTCATCCACCCCCAGGAGCTTCTTCCGCAGACGGACGTAGCGGTGCATTTTGTCCATGTTCTGATGTACAGCCTCAATGAGGTTCAGGTATACGGAGGTAGGAACATTGGTGGCGTCCAGAGAGGCCTCCATGGAGCTGCCGTACTTCCGAGCCTCGGAGAAGAACTGAAGCTGCTTGACCTGGGAGGCCAGGACGGCGGCTGCGGTGTTCTTAAAGCCGCCGAAGCCGTGGTACAGGCTCTCAAAGGCGCTCTTCCGCAGCACCCGGTCGCTGCTCTCCTCGCAGGCTACGAAGGTGCCCTGGCTGATGGGGTGCTTGTTGCCCTCTGCGTCCACGGCATCTTCAAAGTGCATGTCCGCGTTGGCAAACAGACCGTAAATCGTGCTGGGGGCGTTGGCCATCTCACCGGCGGCAGCCAGGAGCTTCTCCTCGGCAGGGGAGAGGACGTGCTCCTTGCGGCGGCGAATGTTCCAGAGATAGCGGCGGTACCGCTCCAGCTTAGGCTCGGCGGCGTAGAAGCCGTCCAGGGCCTCGTCGGAGATGGACAGGAGCTCCGGCGTCTCAAAGCTGGTGGCAGCCTCCAGGGCCACATAGGCGCTCATGAACTGGCCCTCCATGGCCTGATACTTGGGGACTCTGGTATCCTCGTCAGACTTCCGCTGGCAGTAGTTGCCCAGCCGGTGGGCCAGAACCAGAGTCTCCTCGGTTTTGGTCAAAAAGTCCAGAAGGGATGCGGGGCTGTCGCCCAGGTGACCGGCAAATGCGGAGAGGGCGCCGGTTGCCGCCTGAAATTTTTTCAGATCCTCATACCATGCCTCATCCGTGGCGTAAAGATCCTCAATGGCCCACTTGTCGGCGGGGTCGATCTCGCAGCGCTGAGGGATGGTTTTAATTTCTGCCATAATTATGCCTCCTGATGTAAGATTTTTTTGGTAATCTTTCACGATTATTATAACACAAGGCCGGGGATTTGCAACACCAAACAAAAAGCATTTTGAAAGTTTCTTTCAAAAAAGATGAAATATGTCCGCATGTTGAGGACGAATGAGCGCATATCAAGGTAGCGTGTACGTCGGACAAAAAAGATTTGCGGTTTCGTTGACAAACCGGATGGAGTGCCCTTATAATGAATCCGGGTATGAATAGAAACATGCACCGGCGGTGCAAAGAACGCCGCCGGGTGGAAAAATCTGAAATTTTGCCGTGAAGGAGGCAGGGAACATGTATCAATTTCCCAGGGACTTATATGCGGACATCCGGGTGGAGGATGTGAGCAAGACGGAGATCTCTTATGAAAACGGCGCTCTGACCCAGGACAGAAGCTCCCGGGAGAAGGGAGCCTTTCTCCGGGTCTGGGACGGAAAGCGGTGGTATTACAGCGCCACCACGGATTTGGAGCACCTTCAGGAGGAGCTGAACAGCCTGGCCGACCTGGCCTCGCCCAATCCGGACATCCTGGAGGACCCTGTGGTGAAGCTGTTTGAGGTGAACCGGGACGATTGCATCCGTTACGGAGAGAATGACCTGCGGAAGCGCTCCAACGGGGAGAAAAAGGCCGTGCTCCAGACCTATCTGCCCCTGGTGCAGCAGTCCGTGGAGATGGGCAGCTGGCAGGGGAGCTACCTGGACACCCACACGGAGAAGTGGTTCTGGTCCAGCCTGGGCGCGAACCTGCACTTTGACTATCAGAGGGCCAGCATTGTGCTGCGATACACCATTACCACTGGGCCCGTCCCCCAGCCGGGCAGCGCCCACACCTATCAGCAGGATCTGGAGCACCTGGCCGGCCGCCAGGAGGAGCTGGCCCGGGACATTCAGAAGGATTTGGAGTACGCCAAAAGCGCCGTGCCGGTGGAGCCGGGGCTCTACACCTGCGTTCTGTCTCCCATGGCGGCGGGGATCTTTGCCCACGAGAGCTTCGGCCACAAGAGCGAGGCGGATCTGATGCTGGGCTCCGAGACCATGCTCCGGGAGTGGGCCCTGGGCGCCAAGGTGGGCGCGGACATTCTGAACATTGTGGACACAGGCGTTCCCGAGGGCTCCGGCTATGTGCCCTATGACGACGAGGGCACCAGGGCCAGGGCCACCTACCTCATCAAAAACGGCATTCTGGCCGGGCGGCTGCATAGCGCCGCCACGGCCCGGACGCTGGGAGAGGGGGTCACCGGCAACGCCCGGGCCATGGATTTCTCCTATGAGCCCATTGTCCGCATGACCTCCACCTACATCGGCGGCGGGGAGCAGACCCTGGAGGAGCTGCTGGCCCCCATTGAAAAGGGTGTGTTCATTGAGGATGTGTACCACGGCTCCGGCATGTCCACCTTCACCATCGCCCCCAGCCGGGCCTATATGATCCGGAACGGCAAGCTGGCCGAGCCTGTGCGGGTGTCGGTGATCACGGGCAACGTAATGCACACCCTCCATGAGATCGACGGCCTGACCGGGGACGCCAAGATCTGCAGCATGTCCACCGGCGGCTGCGGGAAGATGGAGCAGTGGCCCCTGCGGGTGGCCTTTGGCGGGCCCTATGTCCGGGTGCGGAACATCAACGTCCAGTAAAGGAGGAGAATGCTGTGATTAGAGAGCTGTATCAGACCGTTTTGCAGGAGACCTCCCTGAATGTGACCAGCGGAGAGATTGACGCCCTGCGGAAAAAGAACATTGTAAAATCCGGCTGCCGGGTCTATGACCGGGGCCTTGTAGGCGTGGCCGGAACCCTGGGTGCTCCCACGGAGGAGACCTGGGCCCAGGCGGAGGCCAATCTCTCCCGGGAGATTCCCTGCCCCTGGGGGCCGGAGACAGGAAAGGTCCGGCGGGAGCACTATGGAAAGGCCCTCTCACCGGAGGCGTTTATCGCCCGGGCGGAAGGGCTCATGGAGACCTTGCGCCGGGAGTTCCCCCGGTTTGTCTTCAGCAACAAGCTCTCCTGGACGGAGGAGGAGGTGCGCCTCACCAACGACGGGGGGCTGGACTATATCTGGCAGGATGCCGCGGGGGTGGTGTCGCTCCTGGTTCGGGCGGAGGACTCCGTCAGCATTTTTGACACGGTTCTGGAGAGCATGGAGCGGGACTTTGACACGGAGCGGATTTTAACCCAGCTTCGGGAGCTCCTCACGGCCCACGAAAAGCTGCTGCCCATGCCGGAGGGGGAGAAGCTGCCGGTGCTGTTTACCCCCGGCCTCTTTGCCAGAGCCTGGAGCGAGGGCCTCAGTGCCCGGAAGCTGGCGAGAAAGGCCTCCCCGCTGTGCGGCATGGAGGGAAAGCAGATCTTCAGCCGGGACTTCACCCTCCGGGTGGATCGCTCCCGGGACAATCTGGGTACCCCCTTCTTTGACGCGGAGGGAACGGTTCTCCCCGGGGACGTGTGCCCCCTGATTGAAAACGGCGTCCTGGTTCAGGGGTATGCAGACAAGAAGTGCGCCGGGGAGTACGGGGTTGCTTCCACTTCCGCCGGAGAGGGAGCCTATGACGGCGTGCCCGGCCTTTCCATGCCGCCGCTTCTGGCAAAGCCCTCGGAGAGAACTCTGGAGGAGCTGCTGGACGGGCGGCCCGCCCTCTATGTCATGGCCGACGGCGGCGACGTGACCCCCGACGGCAGCTTTGCCTCCCCGGTTCAGGTGGCGTACCTCTATCAGAATGGCCGCCTCCTGGGCCGCCTCCCGGAGTTCAGCATCCGGGGAAGCCTCTTTGACATCCTGGGCAAGGACTTTTTGGGCTGCACCAGGGATAAGCCCTTCGACGGAAACCACCAGTGCGTGGCGGAGATGACCCTGGTGCGATAACAGATTGACACACAGGCGCCCGGAACCTTTTTGGTTCCGGGCGCCTGTGTGCTGCGGGAAGATCCCTGTGCATACGAGAATTGTGCTGCAATTCATTCCCCAAACCGGAAGGGGGTGCAGTCGAAGGTTGCAAAGTAGTCTGGGGGGGTTTGGGCCCGGCGGTTTTTGGTGATGGAGCCGTGGGGGTGGAGGAGAACCTCGGCGTTTCTCAGTTTGCCGTTGTAGTTGTAGCCCATGGAGAAGCCGTGGGCACCGGTGTCGTGTATGACCACCAGGTCTCCCACTTCAATGGCGGGCAGGGACCGGTCAATGGCAAACTTGTCGTTGTTCTCGCAAAGGCCGCCGGTGACGTCATACACATGATCCAGCAGTGCGTCCTCCTTGCCCAGGACGGTGAGATGGTGGTAGGCACCGTACATAGCCGGGCGCATGAGGTTGGCGGCGCAGGCGTCCAGACCCACATATTCCTTGTAGATGTGCTTCTGATGGAGCACGGTGGAGACAAGGTGACCGTAGGGGGCCAGCATGAACCGGCCCAGCTCCGTAAAGATGGCCACGTCGCCCATGCCGGCGGGCACCAGAATGGACTGATACTGCCGCCGGACGCCCTCGCCGATGGCGGCAATGTCGCACCGGGGCTGCTCAGGGCGGTAGTCCACACCCACGCCGCCGGACAGGTTTACAAAGGCGATGTGTACCCCGGTGGCCCGCTGGAGGCGAACCGCCAGGCGGAACAGCTGGGCGGCCAGCTCCGGGTAATACTCGTTGCTCACGGCGTTGCTGGCCAGGAGAGCGTGAATGCCGAAGTGCTTCACACCCTTCTGGGAGAGCCGGAGAAAGGCCCCGGCCATCTGATCCTCGGTCATGCCATATTTGGCGTCCCGGGGCATGTCCATGATGGTGTTGCCCAGGCTGAAGCTGCCGCCGGGATTGTACCGGCAGCACACGGTCTCCGGAATTCCGGCCACCCGCTCCAGAAAGTCCACATGGGTCACGTCGTCCAGATTGATGTAAGCGCCCATCTCCCAGGCCTTGTGCATGTCCAGCTCCGGGGTGACGTTGGAGGAGAACATGATGTCGTGCCCGGTGATTCCGGCGGCCTCGGCCAGAAGCAGCTCGGTGTAGGTGGCGCAGTCACAGCCGCAGCCCTCCTCGTGGAGGAGCTTCAGAATGTGGGGATTGGGAGTGGCCTTTACCGCAAAGTATTCCTTGAAGCCGGGATTCCAGGAGAAGGCCTCCTTCAGAGCCCGGGCGTTTTTGCGGATGCCCGCCTCGTCATAGACGTGATAGGGGGTGGGGATTTCGGCGGCGATTTCTCTGGCCTTGTCCAGGGTGATGAACGGGATTTTTCTCATTTTATATGCTCCTTCCGCATAAAAAGCCCTGCACGCACCAAAAAAGGCGAACGTACAGGGCTCAAAACATACATCTTGACCCCATGGAAGCGCTCCATCCAAAGAAGGATGACAGTCCGGCACATATTCTGTACCGGCCCAGCATACAGCGCCTGACAGGGCACTGCACACTTCGGCGAAGCGCCCTTTTCTCCCTCCGGCCTGTCAGCCGTCCTATGAGGGGGTACTCATGCGCCTTCGCAACCTCAGCCATGGCTAGCATGGACATTGTACTCCGGCATCATGGGATTGTCAATGAAAAATTCGGAAAAAATCGAAAAAAGTATCCCTTCTCCTGTTCTGTACAAATGGAAACGGATGTGTTACAATGTAGCCAAACAAGAGAAGCAGCCGAAAGGGGGAGAGAGCGTGGCGCAGAACCGGGTGATGAGCTTGGAGAAGGCGGCAGTGATGCTGCCTGCCCTGCTGCAGGAGGACACAGAGGTGCCCCTGGTGGTCACGGGGAGCAGTATGACCCCCTTCCTCCGGGATGGGCGGGACACGGTCTTTCTCCGGGGGATTCGGTTTCAGGAGCCCAGGGTGGGGGACATTCTGTATTTTTTGCGCCGGGACGGGGTGACGCCAATTCTCCACCGGATTCGGAGCATCAATTCCGACGGCAGCTATGTGGTAAACGGTGATGCCCAGACCTGGACGGAGCGTGTGGAGCCCGGTCAGGCCCTGGCCGTGGCAGCGCGGGTCAGCCGGGACGGGGGAGAGCCTGTGAGCCTCCGGCGCATGGACAAGCGAGTGATGGCTGCGGTGTGGAGCTGGCTCCTGCCGGTGCGGCCCGCCTGTTTCCGGGTGGCGGGCCTGCTGCACAGGATACGGCGCAGGGAATAATGGAACCGGCATGGGGAAGGTACCCGCGCTTTTTCAGGAAAACCATCTATTGGGTCTTGACAGAGAGCGGGTCTTTGTGTATACTACATATGAAAGGTTGTTCATATGTGAATTTGAGCAAAAATAAAATCGAGGTGATGGCATGGAGCAATTCCTGCGGAACGAGGACAATCTCATTGATATGGCGGAGCTGTTCAAGGTGTTTGGAGACTCCACCAGGATCAAAATCCTGTGCTGCCTCTTTGACGGAGAGCTGTATGTGCAGGAGCTTGCGGAGCGGGTGGGGGCCAGTCAGTCGGCCATCTCCCATCAGCTTCGGCTTTTGAAGCAGGCCAAGCTGGTAAAAAGCCGCCGCCAGGGCAAGCTGGTGGGCTACAGCCTGGCAGATGAGCATGTGAAGACCATTCTGGGAATGGCAAAAGAACATTTGGAGGAATGAATTATGAGAAAATCCTATGCACTGGAAGATCTGGACTGCGCCAACTGCGCGGCAAAAATGGAGGCGGCCATTAACAAGCTGCCGGAAGTGGAAAAAGCAACTGTGAGCTTTATGACCTCCCGCATGTCTCTGGTGGTGCCCGAGGGCACGGACATGACGGCCCTTCTGGAGAAGATTCAGAAGGAGATCAGCAAGGTGGAGCCGGACTGCCGCGTTGTTGTGAGATGACCAAAAAACAAAAGCGACTTCTGACCCGGATTCTCCTGGGCCTGGCCGCCTTTGGGGTGGGCTTTACCCTGGAGCATCTGAACCTGGCCCCCTGGGCCCACTGGGTGGGGGTGGGACTCCTCCTGATCTCCTGGCTGCTGTGCGGCCTGGAGATTGCCTGGAAGGCCATCCGGAACATTGGCCATGGCCAGGTGTTTGACGAGAATTTCCTCATGACCCTGGCCACCCTGGGCGCCTTTGCCCTGGGGGACTTCAGCGAGGGCGCGGCGGTGATGCTGTTTTTCCAGGTGGGGGAGCTGTTCCAGAGCATCGCCGTGGAGCGCTCCCGCCGGTCCGTTGCCTCTCTCATGGATCTGCGCCCGGATGTGGCGCTCATTCTCCGGGACGGGGAGCCGGAGGAGTGTGACCCCGAGGAGGTGGAGGTGGGAGACCTGCTCCAGGTGCTCCCCGGCCAGAGAATCCCCGTGGACGGGGTGGTGGTGGAGGGAGCCTCCTCTGTGGACACGGCGAAAATCACCGGAGAGTCCGTCCCGGCGGATGTGGCGGCGGGGGACAAGGTTCTCTCCGGCTGCATCAACATCTCCGGCATCCTGACCATCCGGGCCGAGAGCGAATATGCGTCCTCCACCGTGGCCCGGATTCTGGAGCTGATGGAGTCCGCCACGGAAGGAAAGTCCAAAACCGAGAGTTTGATCACCCGCTTTGCCCGGTATTACACCCCCTGTGTGGTGATTGCCGCCGTGGCGCTGGCCCTGCTGCCTCCCTTCTTTGACGGCTGGCAGTTTGCCAAATGGATTACCCGGGCGCTCAACTTCCTGGTGGTGTCCTGTCCCTGTGCCCTGGTGATTTCCGTGCCCCTCAGCTTCTTCGGTGGCATGGGGGCCGTGTCCCGGGCGGGCATGATTGCCAAGGGAGGCATTGCCCTGGAGAATCTGGCCAGAGCCAACGTGGCCGTGTTTGACAAGACCGGCACCCTTACCACAGGTAGCTTCCGGGTTACGGAGGTCAGTCCTCTGGGGATGGCCGGGGAGCGGCTTTTGTGGCTGGTGGCGGGAGCCGAGGAGGCCTCCAACCATCCCATCGCCCGGGCCATTGTGGCGGCGGCTCCGGGGGAGAACAGAAAAGTGGAGGGACTACGGGAGATTCCAGGTCGTGGAATCTATGCGGTGGTGGATGGATGTGAGGTTTACGCCGGAAACCGCCTTTTGATGGAGGAGAATGGTTTTTCTCCGGAGGAGCCTCCCCAGGGCGGTACCGTGGTGTACGCCGCTGTGAACGGTGCCTATGCCGGTGCCATTGCCCTTTCTGACACGGTAAAACCCGGGGCGGCGGAGGCATTGGCAGAGCTGAAGCGCCAGGGGGTTCAGAAGACCGTGATGCTCACCGGCGACCGGGAGCAGGCGGCTGCCGCCGTGGCCGGGGAGCTGGGGCTCACCCACTGGTTCGCGGGGCTCCTGCCCCAGGACAAGGTGGAGAAGGTGCGGGGCCTCAAGGGGGAGAATGACACCCTGATTTTTGTGGGCGACGGCGTCAATGACGCCCCGGTTCTGGCGCTGGCAGACGCCGGTGTGGCCATGGGCGGCATCGGCTCCGACGCCGCCGTGGAGGCTGCGGATCTGGTGCTCCTGAAGGATGACCTCCGGGGCCTCCCCCGGGCCATTGCCATTGCCCGGAAGACCATGAAGGCGGCCCGGCAGAACATTGCCTTCGCCCTGGCGGTGAAGTTCGCCGTCCTGGTGCTCAGCGTTGTGGGCCTGGCGTCCATGTGGCTGGCCGTGTTTGCCGATGTGGGCGTAGCAGTTCTGGCAATCCTTAACGCCACCCGTGCCGGGCGGTGAAACCCTGCGCTCTCACAAACTTGAGAACGCATAGTCGGGCGGGGGCTAGACCCAATGTCACGAACTGAAGCGAAAAGCTTCTTGACTGTTCGCCCGCGGTAAGGAGGTGAATTTGCGAAAATGTTGTGCAAATTCGTATTTTCTTGGAATTTTGTGCGAATTCGCATTAGATTTTTGCGAAACGATGTCTTTCCCTGCGGGCGGACACATGGGTCCGCCCCTACGAACGCGAAAGGAGCTTTTTAAAAACAGAAGCAGCAAAGCTGCGCTGCAAGCATCCCGGCGATGTGTCAAAATCAAGAAAACCTCTGAGAGAAGGCCGAATCGGCCTTGCTTCTCAGAGGTTTTTATCTTGTATTACAGGGAGGCTTTGCTCCCGGCCACATGGCGCTTGATGGCCTCAAAGGTCTCCGCGCTGATCACATGCTCCACCCGGCAGGCGTCCTCTGCCGCGGTCTTGGGGTCTACGCCCAGGGCGGTGAGCCAGTCGGACAGGAGGGTGTGCCGCTCATAAATCTTCTGCGCAATCTCCAGACCCGGAGGACAGAGGGTGATAAAGCCGTTTCCGTCCACGGCCACATAGCCCCCGGCTTTCAGATTTTTAATGGCCACGCTGATGCTGGGCTTGGAGAAGGAGAGCTCATTGGCAATGTCAATGGAGCGAACCTGCCCCTTCCGCTTTTGCAGCATGTAGATGGTTTCCAGATAATTTTCCGCAGACTCCTGAATTTTCATTTGGCGGGACACTCCTCTCCTGACAGAGTTGCATTAAATTATATTATATCAGAAGATACCTGCAATTGCAAGTCCCATTTCTCCCGCCAATCGGGGCACAGGGCGGGCCGCATGGGAAGATTCTCCAGAATTTCCCCGGTGATGGCGCAGAATTCTCCGAAATCCGTGGTTTTCCGCAGGCGCTTTCCCAGCTTTTCCGCCCCCTCAAAGAGGCAAAGAAGATACTGCCAGTTCTCCTTCAGCCGGAACATGGCGTTCCGGCGGTTGCCGAAGGCATCGCAGTATGCCTCAAGAAGGGCCCCGTGAAAGGCAATGAGCCCCTCCCGGGTGGTTCCTCCGGGGCTGAGCAGACCGGGGCAGCCGATGAGGCCCCGGCCAATCATCATGGCCTCCAGGCGAGGAAACCGGCGGCGCAGCCCCGCCATATCCTCCGGCGTGCAAATATCTCCGTTGTAGCAGACGGGACACTTGCTTGCCTCCAGGGCCAGGCCGAAGGCCTCCAAATCCACCGGGCCCTTGTAAAAGGCCTTCTGAACCCGGGGGTGGAGGATGAGACCTGCCAGGGGATACCGGTTCAGAACCTCCAAAATGGCGGGAAACTCCCCGGCGCCCGTGAGCCCCAGGCGGGTCTTCACGGAGATTTTCACAGGGGTTCCGGAAAAAATTATCTCCAGGAAAGCATCCAACGCTGCCGGGCTCTCCAGCATACCGGCGCCCTTCCCCTTGGCTACCACCGTACCCGAGGGGCAGCCCAGGTTCAGATTTACTTCTTCATACCCCAAATCCCGGCAAAGGCCAGCCGCCCAGAGAAAATCCTCCGGGGACTTGGTGAGAATCTGGGGCACACATGGCGCATCCAGACGCTCCGCCGGGGGAAGCTCCCGCCGCTCCCGGGCGCTGAGGCTGTGGTGCAGGGTGGGGGAGAGGAAGGGCATGTAGTAGCCATCTACCCCGGGGAAGAAGCGGTGGTGCAGCTGCCGGAAGATGCTGTCGGTCAACCCCTCCAGGGGGGCAAAATAAAATTTCATGCAAAAAACCTCCCATATGTATGTAACCAGTATACTGCCAATATGAACAAAAAGCAAGAATTCTTCCAGGTAAGCTCCGGCAGTTTGCCAGTCTTCCGTGATAAAAAGCTTTAAAGCACCGGAATGCATATATGCGAATATTTCTGTATGAAAGAGCATAAGCAGAATGTTAAATTAAAGTGCTAAGCGAATAATTAAAAGCGAAAAATAGAATCTGGAGCCATTTTTTTGAGAAAAATCAAAAAAAGGAATTGTTTTTTTCTTTGGAATCGTATACAATGGCAGAGATGAAGCATGAGGGCTGTGGAATGCTTTCCCCCGGTGGGAGGGCAAACAGACAAATGGCCTATGGTATGGGCCGTTTTATGGGAGGCTGTATTATGGAAAAGATTCTGATCACAGGCCACACACTGACACTGGAGGAGCTGGCGGCTGTCTGCCGGGAGAATGTTCCCGTTGCCCTGTCCTTTGAGGCCAGGCAGAACATTCAGGGGTCCCGGCAGGTGGTGGATATGCTGGTGGACGAGGCAGCCACGGTGTATGGCATCACCACGGGCTTTGGCAAGTTCAGCGACGTCACCATCACCCAGGAGGAGTGCAAGCTGCTCCAGCGGAATCTGATTGTGACCCATGCGGTGGGGGCAGGGGAGCCCTTTCCCAGGGACGTGGCCCGGGGCATCATGCTCCTGCGGGTGAATAATCTGGCCAAGGGCTTTTCCGGCACCCGGCTGAGCCTGGTGGAGACCCTGGTGGAGATGCTCAACAAGGGCGTCACCCCGGTGATTCCCCAGAAGGGCTCTCTGGGCGCCAGCGGCGACCTGGCGCCTTTGTCTCACATGGTTCTTCCCATGCTGGGCCTGGGCCAGGCGGAGTACAGGGGCGAGGTTCTTCCCGGCGCCGAGGCTATGGCCCGGGCGGGCATTGAGACTGTGGAGCTGGTGGCCAAGGAGGGTCTGGCCCTCATCAACGGCACCCAGGCCATGACGGCCGTGGGCGCCCTGGCAGTTTACGACGCCATTACCCTCATGAAGACGGCGGACATCGCCGCTGCCATGAGCTTTGAGGCCAACCGGGGCGTGGAGGATGCCCTCGACCCCAGAGTTCACGCCGTCCGCCCTCACGACGGCCAGGTGAAGACTGCCGCCATTTTGCGCCGGCTGCTGATGGAGAGCGGCAATGTCACCTGCCAGGGGGAGGTGCGGGTGCAGGACGGCTACTCCCTGCGCTGTGTGCCCCAGGTTCACGGGGCCAGCCACGACGCCATCAATTATGTGAAGTCCAAGGTGGAAATTGAGATGAACGCCGTGACGGACAACCCCATTATCTTCAAGGAGACTATGGAGGGCATCTCCGGCGGCAACTTCCACGGCCAGCCCATGGCCCTGGCCTTCGACTTCCTGGGCATCGCCCTGTCGGAGCTGGCCAATATCTCCGAGCGCCGGCTGGAGCGGCTGGTGAACCCCAACATCGGCGGCTTCCCCGCTTTCCTGGTGAAGCACGGCGGCCTCAACTCCGGATTTATGATCGTCCAGTATTCCGCCGCCGCACTGGTGTCGGAGAACAAGGTTCTGGCCCATCCTGCCAGTGTGGACAGCATTCCCTCCTCCGCCGGGCAGGAGGACCATGTGAGCATGGGCACCATCGCCGCCCGGAAGGCTGCGGAGATTCTGGGGAATGTCCGCCGGGTTCTTGCCATGGAGCTGATGTGCGCCTGCCAGGCAGTGGATCTTCTGGAGGGACAGGAGCGCCTGGGCGTGGGAACCAAGCCTGCCTATGAGGCCATTCGCGCCGTCTGCGAGACCCTGGTGGACGACCGGCCCTTGTATGAGGATATCAACAACTGCGAGGCCATTTTGAAAGACGGCTCTCTGGTTCGG
This sequence comes from Clostridiales bacterium, assembly GCA_022781505.1. Taxonomy (GTDB): domain Bacteria; phylum Bacillota; class Clostridia; order Oscillospirales; family Oscillospiraceae; genus Faecousia. The sequence continues at coordinate 29,613 of JALETK010000136.1, forward strand.
GCCGTGGAGGCCGCAGTGGGAGAGATTCAGCTGTAAGCTGAGAAGGTTCAATTGTGCGCAAGTTTCGCCCAGTCCCTTGACTTTCTCCTCTGCCTTCCGATATAATCAGTTCAGGAGAAGGTCTTCCACCTGATGAGCGCCGCTCCTCCGAGCGGAAGAGCCCCCACCGGTGCCAGGCCTTCTCCTTTTTATTTTAAAATTCCCAATTCATTGCGTATGCCGAAAGAATTGCACAGGAGGTATAATCATGGATTTGAACGCAAAGCAGTTTCAGCTGGACGGGGCGCTGCCGGAGTATCCGGAGTTCGTGCCCGGCATCCGGCGGGCGCCCCGGCGGGAGTCTGAGCTGAGCAAGACTGACCGGGAGCTGGCCATTGCCAACGCCCTCCGGTACATCCCCAAGGAGCATCACCGCCAGATGGCGGAGGAATTCGCCAAAGAGCTGGAGGAGCGTGGCCGGATTTACGGCTATCGCTTCCGCCCTGCGGGCGCCATCCACGGCAAGCCCATTGACGCGTACAAGGGCAACTGTGTGGAGGGCCGGGCCTTCCAGGTGATGATTGACAACAACCTGGATTTTGACGTGGCCCTGTACCCCTACGAGCTGGTGACCTACGGTGAGACCGGTCAGGTCTGCCAGAACTGGATGCAGTACCGCCTGCTGAAAAAGTATCTGGAGGCCCTCACGGACGAGCAGACCCTGGTGGTCATGTCCGGCCACCCCCTGGGCCTGTTCCGCTCCCACAAAATGGCGCCCCGGGTGATTATCACCAACGGCCTCATGGTGGGCGAGTTTGACAACCTGGCGGGCTTCAACCGGGCCGCCGCCATGGGCGTGGCCAACTACGGCCAGATGACCGCCGGCGGCTGGATGTACATCGGCCCCCAGGGCATTGTCCACGGCACCTTCAACACCCTGCTGAACGCGGGCCGTCTGGTGCTGGGCATTCCCAAGGATCAGGATCTGGCCGGGCGGCTGTATGTCACCTCCGGCCTGGGCGGCATGAGCGGCGCCCAGGGCAAGGCGGCGGAGATCGCCGGGGCCGTGGCCATCGTTGCCGAGGTGGACATGTCCCGGATTCAGACCCGGTACGACCAGGGCTGGGTCAGCAAGGTGACAGACAGCCTGGAGGAGGCCCTGACCTGGGCCCGGGAGAAGCAGGCAGCCAAGGAACCCTGCGCCATTGCCTACAACGGAAACGTTGTGGATCTCCTGGAGTACCTCTACGAGCAGAATGTCCACATTGATCTTCTCTCCGACCAGACCTCCTGCCATGTGCCCTACGACGGAGGCTACTGCCCCCAGGGCCTCACCTTCCAGGAGCGTACCCGGATGCTGGCGGAGGACCGGCCCGGCTTCCGGAAGCTGGTGGATAAGTCCCTGGCCCATCACTATGAGATGATCTGCAAATTCCACGACCGGGGCACCTATTTCTTTGACTATGGCAACAGCTTCCTGAAGGCCGTCTGCGACGCCGGGGTGAAGTCCGTGTGCCGCAACGGGAAAAATGACCTGGACGGCTTTGTGTTCCCCTCCTATGTGGAGGATATTCTGGGCCCCCAGCTCTTCGACTACGGCTATGGCCCCTTCCGCTGGTGCTGCCTGTCCGGCAAGCCTGAGGATCTGGACAAGACCGACGCCGCCGCCATGAGCTGCATTGACCCCAACCGGCGGTATCAGGACAGAGACAACTATGTCTGGGTGCGGGATGCCAAGAAAAACAAGCTGGTGGTAGGCACTCAGTGCCGGATTCTGTACCAGGACGCCCTGGGCCGGATGAAGATTGCCCTGAAATTCAATGAAATGGTTCGGAACGGAGAGGTGGGCCCCATTATGCTGGGCCGGGATCACCACGATACCGGCGGCACCGACTCCCCCTTCCGGGAGACCTCCAACATCAAGGACGGCTCCAACATCATGGCAGACATGGCGGTTCAGTGCTACGCGGGCAACTGCGCCCGGGGCATGAGCCTGGTGGCGCTGCACAACGGCGGCGGCGTGGGCATCGGCAAGGCCGTCAACGGCGGCTTTGGCATGGTGCTGGACGGCTCGGAGCGGGTGGATACCATTTTGCGTATGGCCATGCCCTGGGACACCATGGTGGGCGTCTCCCGCCGGGCCTGGGCCAGAAATGAAAACGCCCTGGAGACGGTGGAGGCCTATAACGAGCAGTTCAAGGAGACCGACCATATCACCGTTCCCCAGGTGGCGGATCGGGATATGATCCGGGAAGTGCTGGGGGATTGACCATGGCGAACCGTCTGGTGATTTCCAACATTGGCCTTTTGGCCACCCCTCTGGGAAAAACCGCCCGCGCCGGGGCGGATCAGGGGAGAATTTCCCTGAGAACTGGGGCTTATCTGGCGGCGGAGGATGGAGTGATCACCGCCCTGGGAAATGGCATCCCACCCAGGGAACTGCTGGAGGGCGCCCGGCATATCGACGCCGGAGGCCGCCTGGTGACGCCCGGCCTGGTGGATGCCCACACCCACCTGGTCTTCGGGGGCTGGCGGGAGCATGAGCTGGCCCTGAAGCGCCGGGGGGTGTCCTATCTGGACATTCTGGCCCAGGGGGGCGGCATTCTCTCCACCGTCCGTCAGACCCGGGAGGCATCTCAGGAGGCTCTGACGGAAAAGGCGGCCCAGGCCCTGGCCCGGATGCTCTGCCTGGGTGTCACCACCTGCGAGGCCAAGAGCGGCTATGGCCTGGATCAGGCCACGGAGCTGAAGCAGCTTGCCGCGGTAAGGACTCTGGCTGCCCGGCAGCCGGTGGAGCTGGTGTCCACCTACCTGGGGGCACACGCTCTGCCTCCGGAGTACAAAGATGACAGGGAGGGCTATCTCCGGCTCATGACCCGGGAGATGATTCCCATGGTCTCCCGGGAGGGGCTGGCAGAGTTCTGCGACGTGTTCTGCGAGACCGGGGTGTTCACGGCGGCGGAGGCGGAGGAGATTCTGAGAGCGGCCCAGGCCCACGGCCTCAAGGCGAAAATCCACACGGACGAGATCGACGCCATCGGCGGCACGGAGCTGGCGGGATGGCTCCAGGCGGTCTCTGCGGAGCATCTCATTGCCGCCACAGACCGGGGCATTGACGCCCTGGCCCGGGGGGGCACCGTGGCGGTGCTGCTTCCGGCCACCTCCTTCTACCTGGGAAAGCCCTACGCCAGAGCCAGGAACATGATTGCCGCCGGGGTCCCCGTGGCGGCGGCCTCGGACTACAATCCCGGCTCCTGCCCCAGCCTGAACCTGCAGCTGGTGATGAATCTGGCCTGCTGGAATTACAAAATGTCCCCGGAGGAGGTTCTCACGGCGGTGACCCTCAACGCCGCTGCTGCGGTGTGCCGGGCGGACCGGCTGGGCTCTCTGGAGCCGGGGAAGCAGGCGGACCTGGTGATCTGGGACGCCCCCAATCTGGACTACATTTTCTACCGCTTCGGCGAAAACCTGGTGAAGACCGTTATCAAGGCCGGAATGCCGGTATCAGAGAAATAAAACGAACATAAGCATGGGAGGTCATTAACATGAACCAAATTTTGGAATGTGTCCCCAATTTCAGTGAGGGCAGAAATCTGGAGGTTATTGAGAAGCTGTGCGACTGCTTCCGGGGCAAGCCCGGGGTGCGGCTTCTGGACTACACCTGGGATCATGATCACAACCGGTGCGTGCTCACGGTCATCGGCGAGCCGGAGCCTCTCCGGGACGCGGTGGTGGAGTCCATCGGCAGGGCCGTGGAGCTCATTGACATGACCAAGCATCAGGGCCAGCACCCCAGAATGGGCTGCGCCGACGTGGTGCCCTTCATTCCCATCCGCAACACCACCGTGGGGGATGCGGATCGGATTGCCAAGGAGACCGCCCGCCTTGCCGCCCAGAAGTATGGCCAGCCCTTCTTCCTCTATGAGAAGTCCGCCACGGCCCCCCATCGGGTGAACCTGGCGGAGGTTCGCAAGGGCCAGTTTGAGGGCATGGCGGAGAAGATGAAGGACCCCATGTGGACGCCGGACTTCGGCCCCCATACCATCCACCCCACCGGCGGCGTCACCGCCATCGGCGCCCGGATGCCCCTCATCGCCTACAACATCAACCTGGACACCCCCAATGTGGAGATCGCCTCCGCCATTGCCAAGCAGATTCGCCACATGAACGGCGGCTTCCGCTACTGCAAGGCCATGGGCGTGAAGCTGGAGGATCGGAATCTGGCCCAGGTGTCCATGAATCTGACGGACTTCACCCAGACCGCCGTGTACCGGGTCTTTGAGACGGTGAAGATGGAGGCCAAGCGCTACGGCGTCAACGTCCTGGGCAGCGAGATTGTGGGCCTGGTGCCCCAGCAGGCCCTGCTGGATTGCGCCGCCTACTACCTGCAGCTGGAGAACTTCAACGGCGACCAGGTGCTGGAAAACAGACTGTGAGGGCTGCTATGGAACTGAAGGATTTGACCGTAACCGGCTTTTGTGATATCACCGCCTCCGACGCCCCGGCCCCAGGCGGCGGCAGCGTGTCCGCCCTGGCAGGGACTCTGGCGGCGGCCCTGGGAGAGATGGTGGCCCGGCTCACTGTGGGCAAGGAGAAGTATGCCCAGGTGCAGCCGGAGATGGAGCTGCTTTTGGAGGAGCTTCCTCCTGTGCGCCAGCGGCTTCTGGAGGCCATTGACCGGGACAGCCGGGCCTTTGACCGCTACATGGCGGCCCTGACCCTGCCCAAGGGAACCTCCGAGGAGAAGGAGGCCCGGAAGAACGCCATGCAGGAGGGCCTGAAGGAGGCGGCCCAGGTGCCCCTGGAGGTGGCCAGGGCTGCGGTGAGTCTGTTCCCGGCCCTGGAGCTGGTGGTGACCCGGGGCAATTCCAACGCGGTCACCGATGGCATGGTGGGCACCATGCTGGCAAGGTCCGCCGTGCTGGGCGCCCTGTTCAACGTGCGGGTGAATCTGGGCTCCATCCACGACGCCGCCTTTGTGGAAGCGCTGGACAGGGAGACCCGGACGCTTCAGGAGCAGGCGCTCCGTTGGGAGCGGCAGATTCTGGGCCAGACGGAGCTTGCCGGGCTGGAATGAATGTTTGAAAAGAGGTAATATCACCAATGACGGAAGATCAGCTTGTGCAATACGCCGTGGAGGAGGGCTTTGCCGCGGCGGCTGTGGTGGACACGGCGAAGATTCCCTTTGACGATTCCTTCCGGGTGTACTGCCAGGAGAATTTGTGCGGGAAGTATGGGGTGAATTACTCCTGCCCGCCGGGCTGTGGCTCCCCGGAGGAGATGCGCCGCCGGATTACAGCCCGGAAGCGGGCTCTGGTGCTCCAGACCATCTGGGAGATTTCCGACTATACGGACAACAAAGCCATCAAGGAGGCCAAGGCCTCCCACAACGCCGCCGCTCTCCGTCTGGCAAAGCGCCTGCGGGGGGAGAACTGCCCGGGCTTTGTGGTGGGAGCCAGCGGCTGCGCCCTGTGCAATCCCTGCGCCCTTGTGAAGGGGGAGCCCTGCCGCTTCCCGGAGCAGCAGTATTCCTGCATGTCCGCCTACTGCATCTTCGTCCGGGAGCTCACGGAGCAGTGCGGCATCGAGTATGACTGCGGGCCGGGGCTTCTGGCCTTCTTCGGGATGTATGTGTGCGACTGAGCCTGTGGAGCAGGTCTTTACCGTAAACGGACGGCCCTACCGCTGCCTCCGACGGCTGGGAAAGGGGAAGGGCGGCTACTCCTACCTGGTGGAGGACGGCGCCGGGCAATACACCCTGAAGCAAATCCACCACGAGCCCTGCGCCTACTACCAGTTCGGGGACAAGCTGGCCTCGGAGCTCCGGGACTATGAGCGTCTGCGGGCCCTGGGCATTCCCATGCCGGCCCTTCTGGATGTGGACCGGGAGGGGGAGCGGATTCTCAAGACCTATATTGAGGGCCCCACGGTTCTGGAGCTGGTTCTTGCGGACAAGCTGGAGCCGGAGCACTGGCAGCAGATATACAAAATGGCCCGGATTCTCGCTGACGCCGGGCTGAACATCGACTATTTCCCCACCAACTTTGTGGTGCAGTCCGGTGTTTTGTACTATGTGGATTTTGAGTGCAACGGGTACATGGAGCAGTGGAGCTTTGATGCCTGGGGCAGGAGATACTGGGCCAGAACGCCGGAGCTTCAGGCGTATCTGGACGGACGGAACAACTGAAACCTGCAGTGCCTGAGACGGTTTTGCCGTCTTTCAGGCACTGCTTTTTTCGCTTATTCCAAAACCGGAGGAATTGCACACTTATTTTTCAGTTGTGTATGTGCTAAAATGATGTGACCCTCATAAAAAAAGAAACAGGAACCCCCAAAGTGTGATATAGTAAGTTTACCACAACAAACAAACCACACAGGGGGTTCCCTATGAACATTCTAACACAAGAGGCACGGAAACGTCAATCGGTAGTTAAGCTTGCGTTGCGAAAAGGGAAAAAATTTGCGTCAGAAAAGTATGGTGTCAGTCTGTCCAGCGTGAAACGGTGGGCAAAGCGCTATGACGGCACATGGCAGTCTCTGCGGGAAAAATCTCACAGGCCTCATTCCCATCCAGCCAGACATACCCAGGAAGAGGAGGCGGCCATCCGGGAAGCGTTCACAAAGGAG
>JALETK010000159.1 GCA_022781505.1 Clostridiales bacterium
ATTCACGCTTTACGTCGCTTACTCGCACTGGAATTCCCCCACTTAAATTTCTTGAAAAACTGTAATTCAAGTTTTTCTAGCAACATCTATTGTCGCACAACTTGAGAAGAAAAGCGAGGTACCGGTGGTTGAGCGTTTACGACAGGTCGCTCCGAATCCCATGAATGCTCTGGTGAATTTTATGCTCTCCAAAAGTGCGAAAAACTCCTTAAAAATACCGGCAAGCCCTGGGGCTTGCCGGTGCATTTTTACTTGAACCAGACGAACTGGCAGAAGAGGATGAACAGGGCGTAGGCTCCGCCCAGGATGAGGCACAGTACCAGGCCGGCCTTCAAGGCGCCGCTGTAAATGGCGCGCTTTTCCTCCCGGGTGAGCTTCAGGGGCTCCTGGTCCCTGGGGGCCTTGCCCTCCGCCTTGGGTTCACCGGGGAGATTCGGCTTGGGGGAGTACCAGGGCATACCGTCCACATTCATGTCGGCAATCACCCGGCCATCGTCATCGTCGTATTCCCGCTTTCGTTTTGCCATTGGAAAATCCTCCTGGGTCATAGGGAAAAGTCCACCACCGCCCCGGGGGGCAGTGGTGGCTTAAAAGACTTACTTCTTGGACTTCTTGTCCTCGTCTGCCTCGGCCTCGGCCTTCTTCAGGGCCTCCATCTCCTTGACCACCTCGGCGTTGCGCTCGGGGGAGTTGTGCAGGTGGCAGGCGCAGTAGTGCTCCGGCTCCACCTCGGTGAAGTCAGGCTGCACATACTTGCAGACCTCCATGCACTTGTCGCAGCGGGTGTGGAACTTGCAGCCCTTGGGGGGGTTGGCGGGAGAGGGAATGCTGCCCTGGAGGATCACACGATTCATCTTGTAATCGGGATCGGGCACGGGAATGGCGGAGAACAGGGCCTCGGTGTAGGGGTGCAGGGGGTGCGAGAACACCTTCTGGGTGGAGGAGAACTCCACCAGATTGCCCAAGTACATGACGCCCACGGTGTCGGAGATGTGCTCCACCACGGACAGGTCATGGGAGATGAACAGGTAGGTGAGGCCAAACTGCTTCTGGAGATCCTTCAGCAGGTTGATGATCTGGGCCTGAATGGACACGTCCAGAGCGGAGACGGGCTCGTCGCAGAGGATGAAGTCCGGGTTCAGAGCCAGGGCGCGGGCGATGCAGATTCTCTGGCGCTGGCCGCCGGAGAACTCGTGGGGGTAGCGGTCCCGGTGGTACTCCTGGAGGCCGCAGGCCCGCATGACCCGGGCCACATAATCATCCAGCTCCTCCTCGGGCACAATGCCATGCTCCCGGACGGCCTCGCCGATGATCTCGCCCACGGGGAGGCGGGGAGACAGGCTGGAGTAGGGGTCCTGGAAGATGATCTGGATGCTGGGCCGGATCTGGCGCAGCTCCTCCTTGGACAGGGAGAAAATCTCCGTGCCGTTGAAGTACACCTCGCCCTCGGTCTTGCCCTGGAGGCGGAGGATGGTGCGGCCAACGGTGGACTTGCCGCAGCCGGACTCGCCCACGAGGCCCATGGTGGTGCCGCGCTTGATCTTGAAGGAGACACCGTCCACGGCCCGGACGTTGCCGATGGTCATCTTAAAGAAGCTGGACTTGATGGGGAAATACTTCTTCAGGTTCTTCACAACCAGGAGGTTTTCCGGGTCGTTCTCGGCGCCCTCAAAGAGCTTTGCGGAGTAATCGTCACGGGTTTTAATCTCTTCCATATTACAATTCCTCCACATTCACAGATTTGGGATAGCCCAGAACCTCGCCCTGGTCAAAGTACCGGTAGCAGGAGACCACATGGGTGTCGCTGATCTTGATCTCGGGGGGGTACTTGCCGTCGCACTGGTCGCAGCGCATTTCGCAGCGATCCCGGAAGTAGCAGTAGTTGGGCATGTCCACAGGGTTGGGGACGCTGCCGGGGATGTCGTAGAGCTTGTCCACCTTCTTACCCACAACGGGCTTGGACTTCATGAGGCCAATGGTGTAGGGGTGGGCGGGGTGATGGAAGATATCGTCCGCAGTACCCTTCTCCACCACGCGGCCGGCGTACATGACCACCACATAGTCGGCCATGCCGGCCACCACGCCCAGGTCATGGGTGATGAGCATGATGGAGCTCTTGATCTTGTCCTTCAGACCCTGGAGCAGATCCAGAATCTGGGCCTGAATGGTCACGTCCAGAGCGGTGGTGGGCTCGTCGGCGATGATGAGGCCGGGGTTGCAGGCCAGGGCGATGGCGATCATGACACGCTGGCGCATACCGCCGGAGAGCTCGTGGGGGTACATCTTGTAGACGCCCTCCTTGTTGGCAATGCCAACAAGCTCCAGCATCTCCAGGGTGCGCTCCTTCACCTGCTCCTTGGTCATATCGGGGTTGTGAAGCTCAATAACCTCGTCCACCTGGCGGCCAATCCGGAACACGGGGTTCAGGCTGGTCATGGGCTCCTGGAAGATCATGGAGATCTTGTTGCCCCGGAGCTCCTGCATCTTGGAGGTGGGGGTGTTCACAATATTATATGCGGTGCCGTCGCCCATATTCAGCCGGATTTCACCGCCCACAGTCTGACCGGAGGGGCGCTGCAGCAGCTGCATCAGGGACAGGCTGGTGACGGACTTGCCGCAGCCGGACTCGCCCACGATGCCCACGGTGGAGCACTTGGGAACCTCAAAGTTGATGCCGTCCACGGCCTTCACGGTGCCGATGTCCGTAAAGAAGTAGGTGCACACGTTGTCGAACTCCACCACGTTGTTGGGGTCCTTCATCTTGGTCACATATTGATCGGGATTCTTATTGGCGTTGGCGCGCTCCTTCTCCAGGCGGCGGGTCAGCTTCCGGTTGAACCGGGTGATCTTTCTGGACTCTTTCGCAGAGATATAGGAGGATTTCTTCTTTTCCGTTTTGTTGGACATGGTCTTACCTCCTTAGCGCTTGCCCTTGGGGTCAAATGCATCCCGGAGACCGTCGCCCACGAAGTTGAAGGCGATAACGGTCAGACAGATGAGCATACCCACGGGAATCCAGATATAAGTGTAGTGCGTCATAGCGGACGCGGTGGACACGGAGTTGATCATGGTGCCCCAGGTGGCCAGGGGGTGCTTCACGCCCAAGCCCAGGAAGGACAGGGTGGACTCGGTGAGGATGGTGCCGCCCAGGCCCATGGTGGCGGAGACAATCAGCTGAGGCATGACGTTGGGAACCAGGTGCCGGAAGATGCGGCGCTTGACCCGGATGCCGGTGGCCTCGGTGGCGACCATGAACTCCTGCTCCCGGAGGGACAGGATCTGGCCGCGGACCAGACGGGCGATGCCGGCCCAGCCCATAACACCCAAGGCGCCCATCATAACCATCAGTCGCACATAGGTGTCCATACGCATGGCGTCCATCATGGCGCCGATGATAATCATAATGGGCATCATGGGCAGGCAGTAGAAGATATCCACCAGACGCATGATGATGTTATCCACCCAGCCGCCAAAGTAGCCGGCCAGGCCGCCCATGATGACGCCCAGGAGGGTCTCCAGGAACACGACCACGAAGCCGACCATCAGGGAGATCCGGCCGCCGTACATCATACGGGCCAGAACGTCAAAGCCGTCGCCGTCGGTGCCCAGGAGGTGGGTGCCGCTGGGAGGTGCGTAGATGTCAATGAGCAGAATAATCTGATCACAGTTCACCAGGTACTCGCCCGTATCCTTCCGGGTGATGGTGAGCTCGGAATCGTTGTACAGAAGGTTGCCTTCCTCGTCATAGTCGTAGGTGCCGTCTTCCTTCTGCTGGGGGATGGGGTAGGTCAGTGTGGCGGTCTTCTCGCCGCTCTCCGTCATGAGCTCCACCTTCTCCCGGATTGCGTCCTTCAGGCCCAGCTCCATGGTGTCGGCGCCATTGTAGCGGCGGATGACGAAGGTGCTGAGCTCGGCCACCTCCGCTCCATCGCTGCCCCGAACCACAAGGGTATCCTCCTCGGGGGCGATGGTGTAGGAGGCGCCCTCATACTCGAATGCACCGGTGTTGCAGGAGGCCAGAAGGGCCTGAACCTTAAACTCGTCGGAGAAGCTGGCGCCGGTCTCGTAGGCGTCGAAGGCATAGCGGGTGAAGGCCATGGCGGGAGACTCGTTGAGATAGGCATATGCCTCATAGCTGCCCTCGCTGACTTCCACCACAAAGTACTCCTTACCGCCAATCTGGAACCGGAACTGATCGCTGGACTCCGTGGCGGACTGAGCGGCGGACTCGAACTCGGCGCCCAGGTTGCTGCCTTCGTACAGGAAGCCATTGTCCTGGGTCAGGTAGATGTCATAGGTCTTGGGGGCGCTGGTCTTCTGATAGTCATAGGTGAGGCCGTCAAACTCGAAGCTGCCGCTGGTGCCCTTCATGCTCTTGAGGGCAGTGGCGGTGAACTCCTCGCCCAGATCCTCCCCGTCAAAGGTAACGGACTGCTGGGTGACGCTGCACAGGCCCACATGGGTCTGGGTGGAGCCGAAGCTGGCAACCTTCTGGGTCTCCAGCTTGGTCAGAACATAGATATTGTCCTCAAGTCTCACAAGGTCATAGAAGCCATCCTTGCCGTTGGTGCGCATGAGATCCACGTTCTTGGAAACCATGGTGAGGATGTTGCTGTTGGCCTTGTTGGCCACGGTGCTGTCGATCTCCAGCTCGTTGTCAATGACGTAGCTGGTGAACTCGGTGCGCTCCTTTGCCAGGGCGTAATCGGTCTTCTGGGCGTCGTATTTCCGGAAGATCTCCGTCTGACCATAGGGATAGAACAGGGGACCCAGGAAGGAGAACACAAACATGATGCCCAGAAGCACCAGACCGAACACGGCCAGCCGGTTGCGGAAGAAGCGCTTGAACACCTGCTGCATGGGAGACAGAACCTTGACGCGCTCGGCATCGTCCAGGTGCATCTCGTCCTTGTTGCCGGGCTTGTTGCTCCCCTTGTCACTGCGCTTGAGCATTTCATTCAGATTGTATGAAGCCACAATACGCACCTCCTACGCCAGACGCACGCGGGGATCCACCGCCGCATAAAGCAGGTCGGCAATGAGATTGCCCAAGAGCGTCAGAATTGCCATAAAGGCCAGATAGAACATGGTAAAGGGAATATCGCCCTGAACCATCGAGTGATAAGAAGCATAACCGATGCCGCGGATGCCAAAGATTGTCTCTGTAATGAGAGCGCCGGAGAACAGGCTGGGGAGAGAGCCGCCCAGAATGGTAACCAGGGGGATGAGGGTATTCCGGAAGGCGTGGCTGCTGATGACCTTCCGCTCGGGAACGCCCTTGGCCCGTGCCGTGCGGATGTAATCCGCATTCAGCACTTCCAACATGTTTGTACGGGTGTAGCGCATGAGGCCGCCGATGCTCACAATCACCAGGGTGATACAGGGCATAATCATGTGCTTCGCAACATCGAGGAATTTTCCAAAGTCAGATAGGGATGCGTGATTTCGACTTTGCATACCGGTGAGGTCCAACCAGCCCAGTTTTACGGAAAAGACCATCTGCAGCAAAGTCGCCAGGAAGAAGGTTGGCATGGAAATACATACCATGGAGAACACGGTTGCAAAATAGTCGGTAAAGCCATACTGCTTTCTGGCAGCGCTGATACCGAGAGGGATTGCAATGGAAACGTAAATCAGGAAGGATACAAAGCTGAGCGCGAAGCTGGTCCAGATAACTTCGGCAAACTTTTGGGTGACAGGCACGGTCCACTTCCAGCTCTCGCCGAAGTTGCCCGTGATGGAGGTGCCCAGCCAGGTGAAGTAACCGACAATAACGCCCTTGTCCATGCCGTATTGGGCATTCAAGTCCGCAAGCCACTCGTCTGCACTTTTACCGGCGCCGGGTCGGGAAGCGAGCTCGATTGCCTTCGTCTCGATGTAGCCGCTGGGCATGGCACACATCAGGGAGTAAATGATAAACATGACGAAGAACAAAATCAAGGCGCTGTAAAGCAAGCGTTTAATTGTATACTTAAGCATATGTCATTCCACCGTTCGTAGTTATTTGTTTTACAGCGAAAGCACAAGGGGGGCCATCCGGCCCCCCCGGCTTTGAGTTAACAGGTCAGATGCGCGAAATCAGGCGCGAATCAGTTCATCTCGAGGTTCTCGATCTCGGCAGCCCAGCCCCAGTAAGGAGTCATATCCTGAGGCATGGTAGCAACGTTGACGCGCTCGGTGGAAACGACGGTGCCGTCCTTTCTCTGATAGAGAGGCAGCTCGCAGCCCCAGCTGAGGATCTGCTCCAGGCACTGCTTGTAGACGGACTTACGGTAGGTGTTGTCGGGGCTGGTACGGGCGTCCAGAATCATGGCGTCCAGATCAGCGTCGTCAATCTGATAGTGGTTGGAGTTGGTGCCCTTGCCATGGGCGTTGGCGCTGAAGTAAACCTGATACATATCGGGATCGGGGGTAGACTGCCAGGCGGCGACCCACACCTCAGCGGTGTTGCCGTTCAGAGCGTCGTTCCACACAGCGGTGCCCACGTCGTTAACCTTCAGCTCGATGCCGATGGTGGCCAGAGCCTCGGAGGCGTTGACGGCGATGCCGTAGGCGGGGTGATCCTGGGTGCCCTGGCCGGGGATCATGATCTCGTAGGTCATGGAAGCGCCATCGGGAGCAGCGGTGAACTTGCCGGAGGCCTCGTCGAAGGTGTAGCCGGCGGCGATCAGGAAGCCCTTGGCAGCCTCGAGGGCGGCGGCGTACTTCTGATCCTCGTTCATGTCATCGGTATAGATGGGGTTGCCGTCCACATCGGTGCTGTAGCAGTTCTGGTAGCCCTCGTCGGTGGGACGGGGAGCAGCCCAGGAGGTGTTGGAGATGGGGTACTGGATGACGGAGGCGCGGTCGCCGTAGTAGGAGTTGATGACGGAGTCACGGTACACGGACAGAACGGTCATGAGGGCCAGACGGAGATCCTTGGACTCCTGAGAGCCGCCCACGTCACCGACCTTGACCAGGTCAGCGTTGATGCCCAGGTAGCCGTAGCCACGGTAGTCAACCAGGATGGTGGTCAGCTTGTCGCCGGTGATTTCGCCGTTGGAGTTGGCGTCCTGCAGAGCAGCGATGGCGTCGTTGCTGATGGAGGGAACAGCCAGATCGAAGGTGCCGGTGTTGATGCCGGGGATGTAGTTGGAATCCTCAGACTCCTGCATCAGCAGGGTCTTGATCTTGGGCTCGCCCTTGTAGTAGTAGGGGTTGGCGGTGAGGGTGGCAACGCCGTTCTCATAGCTCTGGAAGACGTAGGGACCGCAGCCCAGAGGCTGGGTGGTCTTGGACTTCACAATGCTGAGGTCGCCCTTGGGGAAGCCGAAGGAGTTGTTCTCGTAGTCGTACAGGGACTCGTCGCCGTAGTAGTGCAGAGGAGCAACGGTGAAGCTCATGTTGTAGATGGAGGTGGCGTCGAAGGAGGTGCAGTGGATGGTCAGGCTGTAGTCGCCGGTCCGAATGACACCGGGGATGTTGGGAACATCGCTGACGGCCACGAGAGTGTGGTAGTTGGCGGCGTCGTCACCCAGCTGAGCATCGATCAGGTTGGCCAGGCTGTCGGAGTAGCCGGCCTCAGCCTCCATGTCGGCAACGCTGTAGCCGTAAGCCTCGGCAATGGCCTGGAACCAGTCGGCAATGGTAGCGCCCTCGTCCAGAGTGAAGCCCCAGTTGGGAGCGATGTCGGCAACGCTCAGGGTGTTGCCCTCGGCATCGGTGTAGGTCTCGTCGCCGTTGTCGGTGAGCTCCAGAGCCTCAACCAGGTAGTCAACGATGCCCTGCACGAACTCGGAGCCGGCAGCGTCGAAAGCAGCCCAGTAAGTAGCGGCCTCTTCCTCGGTGAAGTTGGTGAAGTCGGAGCCGTCACGACCGGCGGCCAGGATCAGGTCGCCCTTGTAGGCCATGGAGTTGTAGTACTCGGCGACGCCCTCGATGGGCATGGCGTACAGGGTGGAGGAGCCGTCGTAGGTGGGATCGCACAGGACGTAGATACCGAAGATCACGTCGTCGATGTCAGCGGGGACGCCGTCGGAGAAGACGATGTCGTCACGCATGGTCAGGTTGTAGTCAACGGAGCCGTCGGCATTCTCAACAACCTCGACAGAGCCGATGGAGTTGTAGAAGTAGTCGGTGCCGTTGTAGGGGATGGTCTCGCCCTCAATACCGTTGCGGACAATGTTGCCCTCACGGTCGGAGGTGAGCAGGCCGGCGTGAACCAGATCCACCAGCTCGCCGTCGTAAGCCGTCTCATAGAAGAAGGGGCTGAACTTCTGGCCGAAGGTGGCGGTGGCATACACCAGAGTGTCGTTGCCAGCG
>JALETK010000164.1 GCA_022781505.1 Clostridiales bacterium
GACGGAGCCGGTTTCCGTGCAGGTGGCGGGAACTGTGACCGTGGTGGTGTTCTCGTGGGGGCAGCCCTCGTAGATGATGTTCTCGGGGTTTTCGATGAGGGCGTCGTCGGTGATTTCCAGGTACACGTTGTAGGGAACATATACCTTGCCGTCCATGGTGAGCTTGCCGTCAATGGTGACATTTTCGGTCAGGTGCAGTTCCTTGTCAGCAGGGACGTAGGAGCCGTCGTTGTAGGGAATGTCGGTCTTGCCGTCCCAGCAGACGGTGGGCAGGTTCTCCATGTCGTTGAAGGCCACCACCATGTTCCGCTGGCTGTTGAGGACGGCCACAATCTCCGCGTCGGGACGGAAGGCGTTGTAGCCCATGTTGTTGAGTGCGCCGTTCAGCTCCACATAATCCGGGCCTACCCAGTACTGGGCGGTGTAGTCGGAGTTGTAGACATAGGCACCCAGAGCCTGACGGCCAATGTAGGTGAGGCCATCGGGGAGGGAGATGGATTCCAGAGGCGTGCCGGTGAAAGCGCCGTCACCGATATAAGTGACCCCAGCAGGAATTTCAATGGAGGTCAGGGACCTGCAATTTTGGATGGCGTAGTCGTTAATTTTCGTCAGGGTAGACGGAAGGGTAATGGATGTGGCGTTGTTGCAGCTGGCCAGGCCGTAGTTTCCGATGTATGTCACACCTTCACCCACAACGATGGTCTTCTGGAGGTTGCCGGCAAATCCGCAATCACCCCAAACCTCGACGGTTCCGGGGATTTCCAGAACCTTGTCGGTGTTGACCTCCAGACCGATGGACTTGGCATCCCATCCCAGGTAGCCGAAGGCCTGGTAGCCCACGGTCTTCAGATTCTTGGGAATGTTGAACTCGCAGACATTGAACATCTGGTCAAAGGCCCGCTCGCCGGTGTATTCAATGGTGTCGGGGAGGTTCAGCTTCAGAATGTTCTGGTTCTGGAAGAAGACGCGGTCATTGATGCTGGTGACGGTGTAGGTGCGGTCGTCGCCCTCACAGTAGACCTCAGCGGGAAGGGTGTACTCCCCGGCGGCTGCGCTGGAGTTGAAGCCAATCACCTGCACCTCCGTGTCGGAGATGGGCATGTAGGAGAAGGTGCCGTCGTTAAAGCTGACGCCGTTGTAGCCTGTGTAGGGTACGCCGTTCAGGAGAATCTCCTGGCCGTAGCCACTGCGCCGTAGGGCTGTTGCGGCCTCCTCTGTCTTGATGTTCATCACAGGGGCTTCGCCATAGTCCACATTCCAGGTGTGGAAAGCGTCCTTCCCGATGAAGGTGACCCCGGAGCCAATGTTGACGGCCTTTACATTCTTGCAGTAGATGTAGGCGCGCAGACCGATGGACTCCACGGTGTCGGGAATATCAATGACTGCCATGTTGGTCAAAGAGGAGAAAGCAAAGTCCTCAATGGTTTTGACGGAGGCGGGAATGGTGATTTTTTCCAGTCCGGAGCCGTAGAAGGAGGCGTATCCGATTTTGGTCAGACCGCTGGGCAGGGAGATGCGCTTGAGGGAGGTGCAGTTCCAGAAGATACCGTAGGGAAGCTCCTCCATGTTGGCGGGCAGCTCCGCATAGGTGAGCTTGGAGCAGCCGTAGAAGATATTCTGGCCGTATTCCGTGCAGCTCTCCGGCAGGGAGACAGACTTTATGGAGGCGTTGAAGAAAGCCTTGTTTCCAATGTGGGTCAGTCCCTCAGGCAGATCCAGATTGTCAATCTGAGCGCTCTGGAAAGCACTTTCTCCAATCCACTTCAGATTGGCGGGAATCTTATCAAAGGCGGTGGTGGCGAAGGTGTTAAATGCATAAGTGTCAACCTTTTCCAGGGAATCGGGGAGGGAGACGTTTTTCAGGGAGGTGCAGATGAAAAATGCGCTATAGCCGATGTCCTTGACATTTTCGGGAATCACTACGGAGGTTATTTTCGAGCACAGATAAAATGCCTGATAGCCGATGGAGGTGACCCGGAAGGTCTTGCCGCCGTATTCCACCGTGGCGGGAATAACCACATCGCCGGAGAGGTTGGGATAAGCGGAATAGCCGTTGTTGTCCTTAATCAACTGGACGCTGTCCGGGCCAATGACCTTCCAGCAGAAGCCGTCCTCTGTCTGGAAGCGGTCGTTCAGTTCCGGAGCCTCGCCGTAGGTGAGGTACACGGGGGTACCCTTGCCCACGGTGATCAGGGCATAGGCAGTGAGACCGGAGACGGCGGTGGCGGAAATCATTGTCTCGCCGTCGGAGACGCCGGTGACCACGCCATTTTCATCCACGCTGGCGATGGATTCATCCTGAGAGGCCCAGGTGAGCTTGGAGTCCGCCAGACGCTGAGGCTTGATGGACGCGACAATCTGCTTGCTCTCACCCACCGCCACGGAGCAGCTTTCAAGGGTCATGCTCTGGGGCCCGATGTCTACGAAAGTCAGGCTGGAGTTGTATGCGGCGTCCTCCAGGAGCAGGCCCACCCGCCCGGGGTTCTTTCCATCCGAGGCCAGCTCGGCGGCCAGCTCCGTCACGTCGAAAGTGAACCGGGTCTTGGCGCCGGTTTCGGTAGTGGCGTCAAAGGCTTCCGCCTCGGCCAGATACCAGTATTCCTGGGTGCTGTCGATAACCCGAAGCCGCTGGACGTAGAAGTTATCGGAGGCGATGCCGGTGAGATAAACCTTGCCGTCCTCCTCGTAGAGCTCCACATCCTCTACGGTGGGCTTTGTGTTGTCCAGGAAGAACCGGAACTCCTTGGTCTGGGGTACGCCGGAGGCTTCAGGAGTGACCTCGATGGCGTAGGTGTACCACTGATTGTCAGCGGCCCAGTCGCCCTCGTTCATCATCCTGCCGTTCCAACCGGGGGTGTAGATGATGGCGGTGTATTGGACACCTGTTGTGGTAAGAGCGGCGTAGGTTTTCCGCGCCCAGCCCAGATTGGTAGTGTCATAGACCATGTCGCCCTGGGCATCGGTAATGTACTCCCGGAAGGATGTGACATTTCTCAGGAGGCTCACCCGGGCCACCAGCTGCCGGTTGCCCCGCTGGGGCGCAAAGGCCACCTTGTCCTCGTTGTAGACGCCGGAGGTGGTATTCATTCCCAGGAAGTAGCCGTAGCCGGAGGTGTCCAGATCCGCCAGGGCGGTACCCACCATGTTGGGATTGCCGGAGGGGTCGGAATCGAAGACCTCCAGGCTATCCCAGTCGCCGCAGAAGCCCAGGAAGGGAACACTCAGGTCAATGTCCGTGTCATTATCAGCGGTCAGGAAGGTGAAGCCCTCCACATAGCCGCCGTTGGGGAAGCTGTCATTGATGTAGGCCTTGCCGGAGGCGGTGAGCGCTACCTTTACAGTGAAGGTGGCGGTGCTGCCCGCTGCCACGGTAATCTTTCCGCCGGTGAGGCCGGTGTAGGTCACGGTAGCTTCGGAGGAAGACAGCCGCTTTTCCAGATTGGCAATGTAGGAAATGCCGTCGATCTCCGTCACGGTGTCCGCCAGAACAGCGGTGTCCAGGGTGTAGGTCTTGGAAGTGTCAGAGAGGTTATGAACGGTGACGGTGTAGGTGTACACGCCGTCCTTGCTGGAGCCGACCTCCGCCTTGGGCCGGTCGCAGCCCTCCACGGACAGGTAGGCTTCGGACTTGATGGCGCTCAGCACGTTGGCAACGCCTGCGCCCTGACGGCGAACGGCGAAGTAGGTGCCACTGTTCTTATCAACAGAGGGAACGGCAGTGGACATGAGCAGGCTGTTGGCAAGCTGACCGATCTCCTGCCGGCTCATTTCCGGGTAGGTCGCCATGAGGTACTGCCGCAGGACGGCGGCCTCACCGGCCATATGGGGGGTAGCCATGGAGGTGCCGCTCATGGTATCATAACCGCCGCCGATGACGGAGGAGTAAATCTGACCGCCGGGGGCGGAAATCTCCGGCTTAATCTCCAGAGAGGGCGCCGGGCCCAGGGAGGAGAAGGAGCTGATTTGATAAGCGGTTGGGTTCTCTGCCTTGCCGTAGTATTCGGAGGAGAAGGTGATCTCCTTCACGGCTGCGTCCAGCATCTTCTGAACATCCTGCCTGGCAATGGTGAGAATGGGAATGGTGTAATTCTGATAGGAGGCGTAGAACAGGCCATCATCGGTGTTGTTGTAGATGATAATGGCCACGGCCCCCACGGCTGCCGCGTTGGCGGCCTTCACATCGAAGTTGATAGAGCCGCGGGACACCAGAGCAATCTTGCCGGTGAGGTCCAGACCTTCAAAGTCCTTTTCTTCGCCCAAACCGGAGACAGGGACGTATTCCAGGGTTTTGCCCCCGAAGGTCTTTAAGATGTCCAGCTCTGTCTGGGCATTGTAATCCACGCCGCCGTTGTAGGCAATTCTCTCCTCGCCCAGGGCGAAGTGGTTGCGGAAGTAAGCGACGTTGTCCACGGAGGCCACGCTCATGGGAGCCTCCAGGGTGGAGGGAGAACCCACAATGCCGTTGTCCGGGTACTGAGCCTGGGTCAGGCCGGTTCCGGAGGGATTCATATAGCTGGCGGCGGTCTCATTGCCGGCGGCAATCATGAGGCTGGTGCCGGAGGCCTCCGCCCGGGTATAGACGCCGTAATAGGTGAGGTAGCCGTCAGTCTCTTCCTCGTCTTCATCACTATACTTGGCAAAACCGGCAGGAGAGCCAAGAGACATATTGATGGCATCTGCACCCAGCTTCACCGCGTCGTCCAGGCCTGCCAGGATGATGTCATCGCTGGTAGAGCCGGAGTTGTCGGCAAAAATCTTCATAATCATGAGCTGTGCGTTGGGGGCAACGCCGAAGAAGTCTTCGCCGTTGTTGCCGGCCACCGTACCGGCTACATGGACGCCGTGGGACTGACCGACGGCCTCTGCGTTGGTATCGCCGCCGGCATAGTCAAAACCGAAGGGCGCCTTTTCGCTGATGTACACATCATCCGCATTGGTAACGCCGCAGGACAGGCCCTTCTTCAGAAGCTCTGCCACGTCGGCCTTGGAATACTTGCCGCCGGTGGGCATCACGGAGAAGGCTTCATGGTCAGAATCGTAGCCGGTGTCCAGAATGGCCACGATGGTGCCGGTGCCGTCATAGCCCAGCTCGTTGGCATCGGTGGCGCCCACCATACCGGTGGAGCTGCTCATGGAGATGGTGTAGTCCGTGTCCTCCATGGTGGGCAGGCTGTACTGCTCGGCTACGAAGATCCGCTTGACCCCCTCCACCTGCCGGGCCTTTTCCAGGTCGCCGTAGCGCAGGTTCATGGAGAAGCCGTTGAAGACGGCGGTGTAGTCATACTCCAGCCCGGAGGCGCCGTTGACGGACTGGACGCTGACATTGCCGCTGAGGGCGCGGAGCCGGGCCTTCACATTGGCGTGGCTGTCGGCCAGAGCCTGGGCGTCGTTCCTGCCCTGGGCTGTGGCGGCGTAGGCCGTCAGATCCATGGCCTTCTGGTTGGCGCGCTCCAGCAGGGGGGCGTCCTCCAGCTCCACAATGACTGTAACAATGTCACCGGCCTGGTAGCGGTTGTTTTCCGCAGCCAGCTCCATGGCGCCGGATTCCCCGGACAAGGAGCCTTTCTCTGCGTGAAGCAGGATTTCCTGATCCGCAGGAGACAGTTCTTCTTTGGTTGTCCACTGGGCAACCAAAGCGTCGTCCTCCGCCGCGGAGACCGTAGGGACAAAGCCCAGACCGGTCAGCAGCATGGACAGAACCAGCAGATACGCCATAAGTCTTTTTTTCATGAGTGCTCTTCCTTTCTGCTTTGCTAAAGAATTTGGGGCTTCGGTTCGTGCTGGTGGTATTCTAACACAGCTACAATAAAAATGCAATAGTATATTTTACATATATCTAAGTCACATTAGATATATATTTTAACGAAATTTCATCTATCAGAGGGGTACCCTTTCTGTTTTGTGGATAATCCTCCCTATGTGGACGAAAATCCTACATTTATGTACAATTCACAGTTTCACGAATATCGGGATTTAGATATTTTTTAGATAAATCCTCTCTTGACAAGTGCTGAGATAGCAGTTACAATGGCATTATTAAATACCTGTCTAAACGCTGGAAGGAAGGTTTGATTCCATGGGTGTTCGATATCTTGAGCGCATCAATCCAGAGGCGGAGTGTATTCTTCTGCTGGAGCGCAGGTTTCAGCCCGATCCCGAGTCGCCCCGCAGCATTGATGAGATTCGCTCCTATCTGTCTGAAAAATATGACATCCCCCTGTTTGAGTTGGATCCCCTGCTGCAGCCCCTGCTGGAGGTGGAGAGCTATGTGAATTCCAATCTCTCCGTCAGCGAAGACCGGCTCCGGTTTTTCTTCACCATGCGCAGCAAAGGCCCTGCCTCCCTGGCCTGGCCTCTGTACCAAGTCCTGAAATCCGGCGTCCACTTCGGCACGCTGGACGAGCCGGAGCGGCTCCGCGCCCTGGCTGCCCCTCTGGCGCGCATTATGGATATCAATGTGGAAAACATGGCAGGCATCGAAAGCCAGCAGCAGCTGATGCAGTACCTGCTGCAAAGCAGCTGCAGCGAGGATGTGAAGTGGATATGCACCGCTCTGTACTATTCCATTGACGATTATCTGGAGGAGCTGGACGTGATCCTGCGCAAGGCCACGGGTCTGTTTCTGGAGCATCTGCCTGATCTGGGCCTCACCTGCCGAAAGGCCATTGCCTTTGCCAGAGAGCAGATCGGGGACGATCCCAGCGGAATTTTCCACAATCTGAAAATCGCCTCTCAGCCGGAGCAGGTGACGGTGGTGCCCTGTCTCATGGGTTTCCACGGCCTGCGTTGGGATTTTCAGGACGCGCGGCTGGATTTTGGGGTGTATTACAGCCAGATTGGGGCGCTGATTCAGAAGTACTCCGATCAAT